>NZ_CM002285.1:6405766-6441815 GCF_000497445.1 Streptomyces roseochromogenus subsp. oscitans DS 12.976
CGCGCGCCGCGCTCACCGCGTTCCTGAACGCCGTCGGCCCCGCCCGGCGCGCGGCCGCCGCCCAGGTCACCGGCATCGGCTACCGCTACCCGGCACCCCGCGGCGCCCACCGCCTCACCGGCACCCGCGTGCCGGACGTCGCCCTGGCCGGCCGCGGCCGCCTCTACGAGGCACTGCGCGGCGGCCGGTTCGTACTCATCACCCCGGAGCCGTACGGAACGGGACCGGCTCGCGCCGACCGGCTGACTGTCGCGCACTGGGCGAGCGACCGCCGTACGACCGTGCTGGTACGCCCCGACGGCTACGCGGCCTGGGCGGCGGAGTCGGCCGACGCGGAAGGAATCGAGGCGGCGCTGACGGCGCACGTCGGAGGCTGAGTACTTCGCTCGGCAGTGCCGCGAAGGGTCCTCGGCCGTCCGTGGGCCCATCGCGGCTGGGCGCGCCCCGCGGGCGGAGCCGCCGATCGAACACGGCCGAACACGGACCCGCCGGACCGCCGCCGCTACGCCGGGTCGAGCACCGTGTCCCGGTCAGCTCGCCCCTGTCCTCGGCAGCACCCGGGCGCACACGCTGCGCCTGCTGACCGACCCGCTGAGCACCAGCGAACTGGCCGGTCACCTGGGCATCGGCGCCGGCGCGGGCGATCTTTCAGTTTTTCTGAAAAGGATCGCCGAAAACTTTCGATGGACCTGACAGGTCACTCGCTGCGACGGTAGGAGCACGCACCCACCGCTCCCACCGAAAGGACCCCCGTGCCCGCTGTCCTGCACCGGACCGCCACTCCCACCACCACGGCCACCGGCCCCTTGCTCGGCCTCGTCTGCGCCGCCCTCGCGACGGTCGTCTGGTCCGGCAGCTTCGTGACGTCCCGCGGCCTGCACGACAGTGTCCCGCCCATCCAGCACGCCTTCTGGCGCTGGGTCATCGCCCTGCTCGCCGTGGCTCCCTTCGGCGCCCGGCAGGCCTGGCGGCGACGGGCGCTGCTGCGCCGCCACGCCCGCTACGTCCTCCTGGCCTCGTTCCTCGGCGTGGCTGTCTACAACACCCTCGTCAACCAGGCCGGACTGACCACCCCCGCCGCCACCATGGGCATGATCATGGCCGCCTCGCCGGTGCTCATGGCGCTGTTCGAACGCCTCGGCGGCGCCCGGCTCGGCGCGCGGCGCACCACCGGGCTGCTCATCGCCTGCGCGGGCGTGGCCTTCCTCGTCGGCGACGGCGCGACGTTCTCACCCGGCGACCTGTGGATGATCGCGGCAGCCTGCAGCTTCGCCGGCTACAGCGCGCTGCTGCGCCGCAGGCCGGCCGAACTGGGCGGTACGGCCTTCCTGTTCACGACGTTCCTGACCGGCACCGTCCTCCTGCTCCCTGTCCAGGCCGCGAGCGTGGCCCTGCAGGGCGGCTTCACCCCGACCCCCGGCACGGTCCTGCCGCTCCTCTACGTGGGTGTGGCCTCCTCCGCGATCGCCTTCTTCGCCTGGAACAAGGCCGTCACCCTGATCGGCGCGACCCGCGCGGGCATCGTCTACTACCTCCAGCCGGTCTGCGTGGCCGTACTGTCCTGGGCCGTCCTGGGCGAGACGACCGGCTGGCCCCAGCTGCTGTCGATGGGCCTGATCCTCGGCGGGGTGGTGCTCGGCGCGGGGCCACGCCGTTGACGCGTGGCCCTTTGGCGGTGGCGTGTAGCTTTCCGGCATGGCCGAGTGGGACATCCGGAAGCTGCAGATCCTGCGTACCCTGCGCGAGCGCGGGACGGTGACCGCGACGGCCGAGGCCCTGCACATGACGCCGTCCGCGGTCTCCCAGCAGCTCACCAATCTCTCCCGGCAACTCGGCGTACCCCTGCTGGAGGCGCGGGGCCGCCGGGTCCGTCTCACCGACGCGGCCCGTCTGGTGCTGACCCACACGGAGCCGGTCTTCGAGCAACTGGAGCGCACGGAGGCCGCGTTGGCGGCGTACAGCCAGGGCGAGGCGGGCGAGGTCCGCGTAGGTGCCTTCTCCACCGCCGTCCCCGCCCTGGTCGTACCGGCCGTACGGGCCCTGCGGACCACGCACCCCCGAGTGACCGTCCGCGTACGAGAGGCGGAGGCAGCCGAGGCCTACGACCTCCTGGCCGCCGGTGACGTCGACCTCGCTCTGTCCCTCGCCGCCGAGGCCCCGAGCGCGGCCGACCCCCGCTTCACCCAAGTCCCTCTCCTGGCCGACCCCTTGGACGTGGCCCTGCCCCCCGACCACCCCCTCGCCACGGCCCCCGCCCTGACCCTCACCGACCTGGCCGCCGAACCCTGGATCTTCGGCGGCAGCGGCCCCTGGTCCGACATCACCCGCCGCGCCTGCGAGGCATCCGGCTTCAGCCCCGCCCAGGGTCACTCGGCCTCCGGCTGGACCGCCATCCTCGCCATGGTCGAGGCCGGCATGGGCGTGGCCCTGATCCCCAGAATGGCCGCGGCCCACCGCGACGGCGTCGTCATGCGCGACCTCGGCCCGGACGGCCCGGTCCGCCATGTGACGGCGGCGGCACGCAGGGGCGGGGAGACGGGGCGGGCGGTGACCCATGTCCTGGAGGCCCTGCGGGACGCGGTCTGACCCACTGCACCACCCTGCGCGGCATGAGGGTTCAGGCGGCCGGCCTCCACCACGGCCCGAGAGCCACGGAACTGGCCGACGCCGCTGCCGCAGCCTCGCGGGAGGCCGGGTGCTCGGGTACGGCATCGTGCCACCGTCGCGCCCCTGGCTAGCCCAGGGCCTTGCGGATGGTGGTCAGGATGGTTTCGGTGTCGGCGCCGAGAGCGCGGGCGCTAGAGATGAAGTGTCGTGCCAGTGCGGCGAGTTGGTCCGGGTCCGCGTGCTTGGGTTCGGAGGGCGGCGCTGCGACCCGGGTGCCTGCGCCACGGCGGGTGCGGATCAGCTCGGCGGCCTCCAGTTCGCGGTAGGCGCGGGCCACCGTGCCCGGTGCCAGTCCCAGGTCGGCGGCGAGCTGACGCACGGTCGGCAGACGTTCGTCCTCGGCCAGCCGACCGGTGATGATCAGGGCGGCGAGCTGGGCGCGGATCTGTTCGTACGGCGGTACCGGGCTGGTGGTGTCGACGCGGATGGCGGGGCCGGTCATCGTTGAGCTGCCCGTGGGGCAGCCACGGTGAACAGGCACCAGGCCAGGGCGACCAGGCTCAGCAGACCCAGGGGGTAGATCACCACGGCGGCAATGGTACCGAGCGTGCCGGCACAGGATGTGTGGGTCAGCACGGTGGCGATCATCAAATCGACGAGGAGCAGCTGGGGCGTGACCAGGAGTCCCCAGGCCGCGGTGATTGCCCGCGAGCGGGTGCGGCGCTGCTGGTCGCCGCCCGGGCGGTAGGCGATACGACGTAGGGCCCAGGCGCAGGCGGCGGTTCCGAGGGTGAGTGAGGCGAGGATCGGCGTTCCGTAGAAGATGCCTGGCCAAGGGCTGATGGGCTTGGTCACGCCGTTACAGGTGACGGTGATCGCTCGGCCCGCCCGGCCTATGGCATCGGGGGAGGCCGTGGCGAGCCCGATCGCCAGCAGCACGACGAGGGACACCGCCAGGAGAAGAAGCAAGGGGGTCATCCGGGGCGGGACTTGGTCCCTGACCCGGCGTGGGGCGAGGCCGGCTGTACGTACCGCTTCTTGAGGGTGGGGGGTGAGGGCGTCACCGAGCAGGACACCGCCTGCCGCGCACAGGCCGAAGCCGGTGATGGCGAGCACGATGGGCATGCCGTAGTCGTCGCCGAAAGAGCTGGTGGGCATGGTGGCCAACAGCGGCGCGGCCACGGCTCCCGCAGCCAGACCGGACCAGCGGGCGTAGCGATCGACGCGGCGGCGGGACGCGGGCGGAGCGGTATCGAGCATGTGGGGACCTCGGTGAGTGGTGTGGGTTGCGCGGCGCGTGCCCGGCAGTGGGCAGTACTGGGCGCAAGCCAGGCTTGTATCAAGCGGTGAGTACAAGATGTCGCGATCGCGACCTTGTGTCAACCGCTCGATACAACTTCGAGGCGCTTGTCCGTTGCCGGCCCGGAGTCAGGCCCGCCGCACCTCGTACAGAAAGCACCCGTACTCCACCGCCCGCACATGGACCACCGCCACCTCCGGGTCGGCGAAGGCCTCCGTGAGGGCGGACGGGAAGTCGGTGTCCACCAGACGGCCGCCGAGGATGTGGCCGTCGGCCGAGTAGCGGCGCAGTACGCGGTGGGCGTCGGTGAAGGGCAGAGCGGCGGGGTCGGGCGGGCCCGGGCAGGGGTCGGCGTGGAGGAAGACCGGGCCCTGTTCGTCGTACGCGCCGGGAGCGGCGCCCGTCTCTGCCGCCCAGCGGCGCAGGGGCGCGTACGAGACCAGGGTGATCCGCTCGCCGGGCTCACTGCGGCGCAGGCAGCAGCGCAGCGGGGCGCCGCCCTCCTCGTCGGTGAAGGGGGTCATGGGGCGGCCCGCGTCGTCGGTGGTCCGTAGCTCCTTCAGGACCTGGGACGGGATCGGGTGTGGCGTGTGGGTCGTCGTCATGGGGCCAGCGTCCGCTTCCGGCGCCCCGCTCACCGGCGGGAACCGGACATCGCGTTCCCTGTGGATCCCATGGAAGGATGGCGGAACCGACACATATCGAGGAGATGACCGCGTGCCTGGCACAAACCTGACTCGCGAAGAGGCGCAGCAGCGGGCCGAGCTGCTCACCGTTGACTCGTACGAGATCGATCTCGACCTCTCCGGTGCGCAGGAGGGCGGTACCTACCGGTCCGTGACCACGGTGCGCTTCGACGTCGCCCGCGCCGGCGCCGAGTCCTTCATCGACCTGGTGGCGCCCACGGTCCACGAGGTGGCCCTGAACGGCGACGCGCTCGACCCCGCCGAGGTCTTCAAGGACTCGCGGATCGCGCTGCCGGGGCTGCTGGAAGGCCGGAACGAGCTGCGCGTGGTCGCGGACTGCGCCTACACCAACACCGGCGAGGGGCTCCACCGGTTCATCGACCCCGTCGACGAGCAGGCCTACCTCTACACCCAGTTCGAGGTGCCGGACGCCCGCCGGGTCTTCGCCTCCTTCGAGCAGCCGGACCTGAAGGCGACGTTCCAGTTCACCGTGACGGCGCCCGAGGGCTGGACCGTCGTCTCGAACTCGCCGACGCCCGAGCCGAAGGACAACGTCTGGGCCTTCGAGCCGACCCCGCGCATCTCGTCGTACATCACGGCGCTCATCGTCGGCCCGTATCACTCCGTGCACAGCGTGTACGAGAAGGACGGACAGAGCGTGCCGCTCGGCATCTACTGCCGGCCCTCGCTCGCCGAGTTCCTCGACTCGGACGCGATCTTCGAGGTCACCCGCCAGGGCTTCGACTGGTTCCAGGAGAAGTTCGACTACGCCTACCCGTTCGCGAAGTACGACCAGCTGTTCGTGCCGGAGTTCAACGCCGGCGCGATGGAGAACGCGGGTGCCGTCACCATTCGCGACCAGTACGTCTTCCGGTCCAAGGTGACCGACGCGGCGTACGAGGTGCGGGCCGAGACCATCCTGCACGAGCTGGCCCACATGTGGTTCGGCGACCTCGTCACCATGGAGTGGTGGAACGACCTGTGGCTGAACGAGTCGTTCGCCACCTACACCTCCATCGCCTGCCAGGCCGCCGCCCCCGGCTCGCGCTGGCCGCACTCGTGGACCACGTTCGCCAACTCGATGAAGACCTGGGCGTACCGGCAGGACCAGCTGCCGTCCACGCACCCGATCATGGCGGACATCCGCGACCTGGACGACGTGCTCGTCAACTTCGACGGCATCACGTACGCCAAGGGGGCCTCCGTCCTCAAGCAGCTCGTCGCGTACGTCGGCGAGGACGAGTTCTTCAAGGGCGTGCAGGCGTACTTCAAGCGGCACGCGTTCGGCAACACGCGCCTGTCCGACCTGCTCGGCGCCCTGGAGGAGACCTCCGGGCGTGACCTGAAGACCTGGTCGAAGAAATGGCTGGAGACGGCGGGCATCAACATCCTTCGGCCGGAGATCGCCACGGACGCCGACGGGGTCATCACCTCCTTCGCCGTCCGCCAGGAGGCCCCGGCGCTGCCCGCCGGCGCCAAGGGCGAGCCGGTCCTGCGCCCGCACCGCATCGCGATCGGCGTGTACGACCTCGACGCCGCGAGCGGCAAGCTGGTGCGCACGGACCGGATCGAGCTGGACGTCGACGGCGAGCTGACGGCCGTACCGCAGCTGAACGGCAAGCGCCGCCCGGCGGTGATCCTGCTCAACGACGACGACCTGTCGTACGCCAAGGTCCGCCTGGACGAGCAGTCGCTGGCCTTCGTCACCGAGCACCTCGGCGACTTCACCGAGTCCCTGCCGCGCGCGCTGTGCTGGGCCTCGGCCTGGGACATGACGCGGGACGCGGAGCTGGCGACCCGCGCCTATCTGTCCCTCGTCCTGTCGGGCATCGGCAAGGAGTCCGACATCGGCGTCGTGCAGTCGCTGCAGCGCCAGGTCAAGCTCGCGATCGACCTGTACGCCGACCCGGCCGGCCGTGAGGCGCTGCTCACCCGCTGGACCGACGCCACGCTGGCCCACCTGCGGGCGGCCCAGCCGGCGAGCGACCACCAGCTGGCCTGGGCCCGCGCCTTCGCGGCGACGGCCCGCACCCCGGAGCAGCTGGACCTGCTGGAGGGCCTGCTGGAGGGCACCCACACCATCGAGGGTCTGGCCGTGGACACCGAGCTGCGCTGGGCGTTCGTGGAGCGGCTGGCGGCGGTCGGCCGGTACGACGAGGCGGAGATCTCGGCCGAGTACGAGCGGGACAAGACCGCGGCCGGCGAGCGGCACGCGGCGACGGCTCGCGCGGCCCGGCCGACTGCGGAGGCGAAGGCCGAGGCCTGGGCTTCGGTGGTCGAATCCGACAAGCTGCCGAACGCCGTGCAGGAGGCCGTGATCGGCGGCTTCGTGCAGACCGACCAGCGTGAGCTGCTGGCGCCGTACACGGACAAGTACTTCGAGGCCGTCAAGGGCCTCTGGGACTCCCGTTCGCACGAGATCGCCCAGCAGCTCGCCATCGGCCTCTACCCGTCGGTCCAGGTCTCCGAGGAGACCCTGACCAAGACGGACACCTGGCTGACCTCGGCCGGACCGAACGCGGCCCTGCGCCGCCTCGTCTCGGAGTCCCGCGCGGGCGTCGAACGGGCCCTCAAGGCCCAGGCGGCGGACGCGGCGACCGAGTAGTACGCCGTGTGAGGGCGCCCGGACCTGGTGCCGGGCGCCCTTGCCGTACCCGCTCGTCAGCCCGGGAACATCCCCCCGGTCACATTGACGAACGTGCCGGTGATGCCCGCCGCGTGGTCGGAGGCGAGGAAGACGGCCGTGGCGGTGATCTCGGCGAGGGTGGGGTTGCGGCGGGTCATGCGCAGTCCGGCCAGGTGGTCGAGGATGCCGGCGATGTTCACGTTCGGGTCGACGGCGCGGAGCTTCTCCCCGGACAGGGTCTCCGGTACGCCGGCCGCCCACAGGCCCACCGCGCGCACCCCACGCGGGCCCAGCTCCATGGCGAGGTTGCGCACCAGGGCGTCGGCGGCGGCGTCGGCCGGGCCCGTGCCGCCCATCATCGGACTGCCGTGCGCGGAGCCGCTGTTGAGGGTGAGGATCACCCCCGAGCCGCGGGCGGCCATGCGGCGGGCGGCGGCGCGGGCGGTGAGGAAGCCCGCGCGGGTGCCGTCCAGGACGGGACGCAGGAAGTCGTCGGCGGACATCTCCGTCAGCGGGGCGCCCTGTACGTCGCCCCGGCTGACCAGGTTGAAGGAGACGTCGATCGTGCCGACCCGGTCCGCGTGCTCCTCCACGGCCGCCTCGTCCAGCGCGTCCACGACGGCCGTCTCGGCGTGCCCGCCGGCCGCGGTGATGTCCTTCGCCACGGTGTCCAGCGTCTGCCGGGTGCGGCCCACGAGGTGCACCCGGGCGCCCTCACGGGCGAAGGCGCGGGCCACCGCCCCGCCGATCGAGCCTCCGGCGCCGTACACGATCGCGGTCCTGTCGGTGAGCAGCATGGTGAACTCCCTGGGTGAGTGTCTGTCGTTACGCCGATGCAGACGCACGGCACCCGCGGCACTCATCGCTCACAGCCGTAGCGGCAGCCCGAACGCCGGGAAGAGGTGCGGTTCGAAGGAGGTGATCTCCGTGATGCGGCCCTCGCCGTCGAAGCGGAGCACGTCCAGGACCTGGGCGCGGTAGACGTTCGTACCGGGGCGGCGGACGTAACCCCCGGCCGCGAGCTGCCCGTTGGCGCGGGCGGGCAGATGCCGCCAGTGGCCCAGGAACACGGGGGACGCGGGGTCGAGGCTCGGGCGCAGGAAGCGGAGCAGCGCGTCACGGCCGGTGAACCAGAACGGGTTGGGCGGCATGGTGAGCGTGACGTCCTCGGCGAGCATGCCGGCCATCGCGTCGAAGTCGAGCCGCTCGGCCGCGGCCATGTACCGCCGCAGCGCGGCCCGCTGGACATCCGTGGGCGGGGTGGCAGTCCAGTCCGTACGGCTCGCGGGCAGCTGTTCGCGCAGGGCCGGACGGGCGCGTTGCAGCGCGCTGTTCACCGAGGCCACGGAGGTGCCGAGGGCCCGGGCGCTTTCGGCGGCGGTGAGTCCCAGCAGGTCGCGCAGGACGAGCGCGGCGCGCTGGCGGGCGGGCAGGTGCTGCAGCGCGGCCAGCAGCACCAGCTCGACGGTCTCGCGCGATTCAGCGGCGCTGTCCGGCAGCTCGTCGTCCGGGTAGGGCTGCAGCCAGGTGATACGGGCGGGCGGCTCGCCGGCGCCGTGGTCCATGCCGGGCAGCGGCTCGTAGCGCTGCGGGCGGCGGGCGGTACGGCGCTGGAAGTCCAGGCAGGCGTTGGTGGCGATGCGGTACAGCCAGGTACGGGCGCTCGCCCGGCCCTGATAGCCGTCCCGGGCCCGCCAGGCGTGCAGGAACGTCTCCTGCACCAGGTCCTCGGCGTCGTCGTAGGAGCCGGTCATGCGGTAGCAGTGGGCGCGGATCTCACGGCGGTACGACTCGGTGAGCGCGGCGAAGCCGGTCTCGTCGAACGGCGTCTCGTCGAACGGCGTCTCTTCGGACGGTGTCTCGTCGCCCCGAGGCTCCGCGCATTCCGTCACGCGGGCCTGTGTGACGGAATGGTTCCCGCTCTCCCGCACCCCCGCCGTCTCCTGCGCGAGGCGGGCGATGCGGCGCAGCCGGGCCACGGAGGCGGACAGTTCGGTCACGCCCGCGTACAGGGCGGAGGCCGGTCTCGGTACCAGCGACCGTGCCTGCCGGCCGACCGAGTCGATCAGCTCCTCCAGATCCCCGCCGCCGTCCTGCCGCTCCCGGTACGCCTTCTGCCGGCAGGCCGCCGAGCAGTACACCGAGCTACGGCCCCGGCGGCTGGCCCGCGCCGGAAGCGGACCGCCACAGCTCGCACAGGTCTCCACGGCCACCTCTCACAGGGATTCGGGGTCAGCGATCCTCGCGTATCGGCGCCATGGCCGCCAGGACCCGGGCGAACTCCCGTACCGTCTCGGTCTCCGCTTCCCGCTGCCAGACCAGGCCCGGCGCGGAGTCGGGCAGCCGCCGTCCTGGTCACGGGCGCGGTGCTCGCGCTGCCGGCGGCCATGGAGACGAGAGGGGCGGCCACGTGACCGTGACCGCCCCTGCCGTACGGGTGCCTTACTCGGGTGCCTTACTTTGCGGACAGCTCCGCGGCCACCAGCTCCGCGATCTGCACCGCGTTCAGCGCGGCGCCCTTGCGGAGGTTGTCGTTGGAGATGAACAGCGCGAGACCGTTGTCCACCGTCTCGTCGCGGCGGATACGGCCGACGTACGACGGGTCCTGGCCGGCCGCCTGCAGCGGGGTCGGGATGTCGGAGAGGGCGACGCCCGGGGCGCCCGCGAGCAGCTCGGTCGCGCGCTCCGGGGAGAGCGGGCGGGCGAAGCGGGCGTTGACCTGGAGGGAGTGGCCGGAGAAGACCGGGACGCGGACACAGGTGCCGGAGACCTTCAGGCCCGGGATCTCCAGGATCTTGCGGGACTCGTTGCGCAGCTTCTGCTCCTCGTCGGTCTCGTTCAGACCGTCGTCGACGATCGAGCCCGCCAGCGGAAGCACGTTGAAGGCGATCGGCCGCTTGTAGACCTGCGGTTCGGGGAAGTCGACCGCCGCACCGTCGTGGGTGAGCTTGTCGGCCTCGGCGACGACCTTCTGCGCCTGGCCGTGCAGCTCGGCCACGCCCGCGAGGCCCGAGCCGGACACCGCCTGGTAGGTGGCGACGACCAGCGCCTCCAGACCGGCCTCCTCGTGCAGCGGCTTCAGGACCGGCATCGCGGCCATCGTGGTGCAGTTCGGGTTGGCGATGATGCCCTTGGGGCGGTCGGCGACCGCGTGCGGGTTCACCTCGGAGACGACCAGCGGGACCTCGGGGTCCTTGCGCCAGGCCGAGGAGTTGTCGATCACGACGGCGCCCTGCGAGGCGACCTTTTCGGCCAGCGCCTTGGAGGTCGCGCCGCCCGCCGAGAAGAGCACGATGTCCAGGCCGGTGTAGTCGGCACTCGCCGCGTCCTCCACCGTCACGCCGTCCAGCACGGTGCCGGCCGAACGCGCCGAGGCGAACAGGCGCAGCTGTGTGACCGGGAAGTTCCGCTCCGTGAGGATCCTGCGCATGACCGTGCCGACCTGACCGGTGGCTCCGACGATTCCGACCCTCACTGTGACTCCCTCTTTGTGTCTCTTCCATGACCAGGCGCATGACCGGGGCGTTTCCATCATGCGGCCGACCCCGGTCCGCCTGTCCAATTCTTTGCGGAACGTGCCCAAGGTGTGGGACAGGTCTTCCCCGGCCGACGGTTCCACACCTCCGCCGTTCACCCCGCTGAGCTGGAGAAATTCCCTCGGCCGGGGGCCCGCGCCGCAAGCCGTGCTGTCCCGACCCTGCCCGTACGGACCCCGGCCACACGGCGGTGTGACGTACGCCTCGAACGTTTTCACCGGTTCCCGCGTCATAGGGGAAACGCATGGGGGGTGACGTGTGCCGCGCGGAGGGAGGCGCCGCGAACAGGGGGCGTACGTCGCGGATACGGACCGCACGGACGAGGCGGACCGTACGGGCCGTGCCGGCGGCGACCCGCTGGACGCGGCCCAGGAACGCCGGGTGCGGGCGGCGCTCGCGCTCGGCGGGGTGCCGCAGTCGGACCTGCCGCCGACCGGGGCGGCGAGGCTTCCGGTGTGGAGACCGGCCCACCGGCCGACCCCGCACGCGAACTCGCCTGCTCCCGACTGGCCGTCGAGGGCACGGTGGCCAAGGTGGAGCCGGAGAGGTCGTCCCGCTGGAGTCGGATCACCCTCACCGTGACCCGCTCCTACAAACCCGCCCACGGCCCGGCGGAGGTCACCTTCCTGCTGGGCCGTGGCGCGCAACCGGCTCCGCACCCGGGACAGCGTGCGCTCGTCACGGTCGCTGCGGGCCATCGGAACGCGAGCCTCTGGGCCGTGGGAGACACCCGTGTCGCCGTCAACCGGGCATGGATCACCGAGGCGCTGCCCCAGTCCCGGCACACGACCTGCGCCCCCGGCGCCTCCTGGTCAGAGGGGCGGGTGCCCCTCTTCGGGGGTCAACCCTCCTTCGAGCGCGCGTAATGCCGGGACGCCTTCGCGCGGTTGCCGCACGCGGCCATCGAGCACCAGCGGCGGGTGCCGTTCCGGGACGTGTCGAAGAAGTGCAGGATGCAGCCGCCGCCGGAGCAGGTGCGGATCCGCTCGGGGGCCCGGTCGAGCAGGTTCAGATAGTCCCGGGCGGCGAGCCAGGCCGGACCCCAGGACGGATCGGCGAACTCCGGCTCCTCGGCGGGACCGTCGGCGGTCAGCCGGGCCCGGATCCGCCCGTGCGCCAGTACGGCGTCCACGAGCTGCGCCGCCTCCCGCGGTGACCCGTGCACGGCGGCCGCGAGTGCCTCGCGGGCCTCGCGCAGATGACGCAGCGCCTCCGCGTCGGCCGGGTGGGCGCCGGCCAGCCCGTTGCTCGCGAGCCACACCGCCAGCCCGCCGGTGTCGACGAGCAGGTCCTGGGTGACGCCTTCCCGGTTCCACCGCGTGTTGAGCAGGTCGAGCGCGAGGGGCTCACCGGTGAGCGGGCGGGGATCGCGGACGGCGGACATCGGGCGCTCCTTCTCTGGCTAACCACTAAAGCGTACGTCACCGGTTGACTTCCCTCTGTCTAACCCCTTAATCTCATGATGAAGGTTAGAGATCTCGAAGGAGAACACCATGGCTCCGCGCATCGCGCACGCAGGCCTGAACGTCACCGACCTCGACCGCTCGCTCGCCCTCTACCGCGACCTCCTCGGCTTCGCCGTGCTCGCCGAGGGCAAGGAGGACGACCAGCGCTGGGCGATGCTGGGGGAGACCGGCGGCGCCCCGCTCGTCACCCTCTGGCAGCAGGCACAGGGGTCGTACGACAGCGGCCGGCCCGGACTGCACCACCTCGCCTTCACGGTCGACTCGATCGACCGCGTCCGGGAGTACGAGACCGCGCTGCGGGCCGCCGGAGTGGAGTTCGCCCACGAGGGCGTGGTCGCCCACCGCGAGGGTGGGACGTCGGGCGGGATCTTCTTCCACGACCCCGACGGCATCCGCCTGGAGATCTCCGCCCCCCTCGGCCCCGACGGCGCCCCGGCTCCCCACGGGGATGCCCCGACCTGCGGGTTCTTCTAGCCATGGGCACCTACCACGCGGGCTCGCTCGCCGTGCAGGAACTGCTGGGCGTACGCGACCGCGCCGAGCACGTGGGCCGCTCCCTGGGCCAGGGCATCAAGCCGGTCGCGGCGGCCTTCCTGGAACTGCAGCCGCTGCTGATGGTGGGCGCGGCGGATCCGGGGACGGGGAGGGTGTGGACCTCGGCCCGCACGGGCACCCCGGGCTTCGTCCGGGCGACCGGCCCTCGGCAGATGTCGGTCATCATGGATACCGGCCTCACCGACCCCCTCACCGTGGCCCTGAAAACCCCCGGCACCCACATAGGCACCATCGCCCTGGACCCCCGCACCCGCCGCCGCATGCGCCTCAACGGCCGGCTGAGGCCGACGCCCCGCGGGTTTGCCGTAGAGGCGGACCAGGTCTTCTCCAACTGCCCCAGATACATCCAACGCAGGGAGTCGTACGAAACGGTCACCGACCGCACGCCCGGCACTCCCCGCCTCCTCGGCGAACTCGGCTCGCACGAAAGGGAGTTCATCCGGGCCGCCGACACCTTCTTCCTGGCCACGGTCCACCCCGCTGGAGCCGACGTCAGCCACCGAGGCGGCAATCCCGGCTTCGTCCGGGTCACGTCACCGCACGAACTCACCTGGCCGGACTACCCCGGAAACGCCATGTTCCTCACCCTCGGCAACCTGCGCACCGACCCCCGCGCCGGGCTGCTCTTCCTCGACTGGACCACCGGCGACACCCTCCAGCTCACGGGCGAGGCGCATACCGACGTCACCGCCGGAGGCGACCGCACGGTCCGCTTCACGCTCACCCAGGCACTGTGGACCCCGGCCGCCCTCCCCCTGCGCTGGTCCGCGCCGGAGTGTTCGCCGGCCAACCCCAGCAGTTAACGTCGGTCGATGCAACGCAAGTTGAGGGTGGCGGCCTACGCCGTGTGTGTCCGCGACGGACAGATCCTGCTGGCCCGTTCGCCGGTTCCCGACGGAACTCCCGAGTGGGTGCTGCCCGGTGGCGGCATGGACCACGGCGAGGACCCGTACGACACCGTCCGCCGTGAGGTCGCCGAGGAGACCGGTTACCGCATCGAGGTGACCGGTCTCCTCGGCGTCGACTCCCTCCGGCTGGCCGCCCGCCCACGCGTCGGCCGCCGTACCGACCATCACGGGCTCCGTCTCGTCTACGCGGGAGAGGTCGTCGGCGGCGAACTCCGGTACGAGGTCGGTGGATCCACCGATTTCGCGGCATGGCAGGATCTTTCGGTCGTACCGGACCTGAAGCGGGTGCCGCTGATCGATATCGCGCTGCGGCTCTGGCGCGAACGCCCCGCGAACGGTCATCTCACCGCCGGAGCTCCTCCCCTGCCCCGTCAGATGAACGAGGAGTAACTGCCCCCGGGACGCCCGCAATCCACTCCATGACCGAGCCCGGTACCCCGTGATCCACGTACGGTGATCGGCGCTGTGCGTTGCCGCCGCGTTCACGCACAGGTCATCCCCGGTGCCAAGCATCCAGAGCGAGCGGGGCGTTCGCGCCTGCGACGGCCCGCGACCACCGCCGACGCGTTCGCACCCGGGGAGACCGCGCCATGTCGCGCATACGCTCTGTCGCCACCTCCGCTCAGGGGGTCAACCGCCGTACCGTCCTCGCCGCCGCCGGAGCGGTCTCGCTCTCCGCGGGCGTCGGCTACGCCCTCCGCCCCACCGACAGCGAGGCCGCCACCGCCGCTCAGGCGCCTGTCGCCGACTCCCGGCAGACCACTGCCGAGACCGCTCTCGCCCCCTACACCAAGGGCACCACCCTCGCCTCCGTCGCCGCGCCCCGGAACAGCTCCGGCTACCAGCGCCTCGGCGACGGCCCCGGCTGGGCCCGGGTCGTGCGTAGCGAGCTGGCCACGCCCAAGTCCGGGCGCGCGGGGCGCCGTACCACCCTCGCCGCGTTCGTACAGCTCACCGACCTGCATCTGCAGGACGTCCAGCACCCGCTGCGCGGGGAGTTCCTGCGCTCCAACTCGGTGCACGCCTGGCGCCCGCACGAGGCGCTGACCGTGCAGGGCGCCATCTCGCTCGTCGAGCGCGTCAACGCGCTGAAGGGCGCCCCCGTCACCGGCGCGCCGCTGCACTTCGTCATGACCACCGGCGACAACACCGACAACAACGCCCACTCCGAACTGGAGTGGTTCATGAAGGTGATGAGCGGCGGCCGCATCACCCCCAACACCGGGGACCCCCGGCACTACGAGGGCGTGCAGAACAGCGGCCTGCAGCTGTACTGGCAGCCGGAGTCCACCGCCCGCGACCACGACAAGCAGCTCGGCTTCCCGCATCTGAAGGGCTTCCTGGCCGCCGCCGTCCGCGAGGTGCGCAGCCCCGGCCTGGACCTGCCCTGGTACTCCACCGTCGGCAACCACGACAGCCTCCTGCTCGGCTGCTACGGCGTCCACGGGGACCCCTGGCTCGCCGAGGCGGCCATCGGCGGCAAGAAGCTGATGAGCGTCCCCGCCGCCGAGGCCAAGAAGCTCCAGGACGCCATCCACAACGCCACGGATCCCCACGGCGCCGGCTACCGTGACCTGCTCAAGGCGCACGCCCGCTCGATGCGCTCGGTCACCCCGGACGAGAAACGGGCCCTCTACACCCCGGCCGACTACCTCAAGGCCCACCTCGACCCGGCCTACCAGGGCCGCGGCCCGGTCGGCCACGGCTACTCCTCGGCGAACCTCGACGCGGGCACCCAGTACTACGCCTTCCGCATCTCCGACGACGTCATCGGCATCAGCCTCGACACCACCGACCCGGGCGGCATGCCCAACGGCTCCCTCGGCACTGCCCAGCTGACGTGGCTGGACAAGACGCTGAAGGACAACAAGGACTCCTACGCCGTCGTCTTCAGCCACCACACCAGCACGACGATGGACAACACCCGTCCCGACCCGGCCCACCCCGGCGACAAGCGCGTGGGAGGCGCCGCGGTGATCTCGCTGCTGTCCTCGCACGCCAATGTCCTGGCCTGGGTGAACGGTCACGTCCACGAGAACGTCATCACCCCGCACAAGGCGGCCTCCGGCGGCCGTTCCTTCTGGGAGATCTCCACCGCCTCCCACGTCGACTACCCCCACCTCGGCCGGATCATCGAGCTGGCCGACAACAAGGACGGCACGGTCTCCGTGTTCACCACCCTGATCGAGTCCGCCGCCCCGCACCGCACCGACTTCGCCGACCTCTCCCAGACCGGCCTCGCCGCCCTCTACCGCGAACTGGCCTACAACGCCCCCGGCGCCAGCAAGGCCCTCGCGGGGGCCGCGGCCGCCCGGAACACGGAGCTGGTGCTCCACAAGGGCTGAAACTCACTCAACTGGCCCACAGCGAAGCAACCTTCGCGCATCCGGCACGGGTTTCTTCCCCCGACCGCACCTGCACCACAGGTGCCAGCACAGGTTGGGGGAAGACATGCGCGTACGTACGACACTGGGTACGACCCTGGTGGGGGCCACCGCCCTGCTCGTCTCGGCGGCCCTGGCGGCTCCGGCGGCATGCGCCTCGGAGGGCGGTGGGCACGCCGCGACCCGCAAGGCGATCGAGGCGGCCGTCGCGGCCGGGGTGCCCGGGGCGACCGCTACCGCGAAGGACGGCCACGGCACCTGGTCCGCGACCGCCGGCGTGGGCGATCTGCGCACGGGACAGCCGCGCTCCACCGCCGATCGCTACCGCGTCGGCAGCATCACCAAGACCTTCGTCGCCACCGTCCTGCTCCAGCTGGAGGCGGAAGGCCGGATCTCCCTGGACGACACCGTGGAGAAGTGGCTGCCGGGCGTCGTCGACGGCCATGGCCACGACGGCGGCCGGATCACCGTCCGACAGCTGCTCAACCACACCAGCGGCATCTTCAACTACACCGAGGACAAGGACTTCGGCCGCGACTACTTCACCGAGGCGGGCTTCGACCGGCACCGCTACGACACCGTCGCCCCGCGCGACCTGGTGGCGATCGCCATGAAGCACGCGCCGTACTTCGCGCCGGGCACGGCCTGGCACTACTCCAACACCAACTACGTGGTCGCCGGGATGGTGATCGAGAAGGTGACGGGACACCCGTACGCCACCGAGATCGAGCGCCGCGTCATCCGCCCCCTGCACCTGCCCGGCACCTCCGTGCCGGGCACCAAGGCCACCATGCCGCGGCCGAGCAGCCACGCCTACTCGAAATTCACCGATCCGAACGGCCCGACGTACGACGTCACGAACCTCAACCCCTCCTTCGCCTCCTCCGCCGGTGAAATGATCTCGGACTCCGCCGACCTCGACCGTTTCTACGGCGCCCTGCTCGGCGGAAAGCTCCTGCCGGGCCGGCAGCTGGAGGAAATGAAGACCACCGTCGAGGCTACCGGCATCCCGGACACGCGCTACGGTCTCGGTCTCATGGACATGAAGCTGACCTGCGGCGTTCACGTCTGGGGGCACGGCGGAGGCATTCACGGCTCCGCCTCGGCGGCGGTGACGACGGCCGACGGCCGGCATGCCCTGGCGCTCAATTTCAACGGTGACTGGTCGGGAGACGCGGACGCCGTGCTCGATGGGGAATTCTGTTAGTCACCGTTTCATACGCGTTGTTTCGTGTTAACGCGTACGCAATGTCCGTACCGCCTCATATCGGCTAACCCGCTGTTCACGGGGATGGCTCGATCTTCTCGATCATTTATGCAAGGCGGGTGGTCGTGTGCGCGCTTCGCACGGACTGCGTGTGCTCTCGGTCTACGAGGGTTTCTTCACCGGAGGAGCCCGGATCGTGCACACCGACGTCGTACGGGGACTGGCCGAGGGCGGCCAGTCCCACCACGTCCTCAGCATCCATGGCGAGGTCCTGCGCGAGGCCACCCGGCAGCGCATGCAGGACGACCACTGCTACCGGGAGCTGACCGCCGGCGGCATCGGCGTCACCACGCTCGGCCGCAGCGCGGGCCTGGTGGACGGGGCGCTCGCGGCGAACGTTTTCAGCGGGCCCGAGCTGGCCGAAACCGCGCGGGCGATGGCCGCGGCGGATGTGATCCTCTCGCTGAAGGAGCAGCCACTCGCCCTGCTGAACCAGGCCGGCCTGCCCCGCCGCCCGGTCGTGGTCGCTCTGCACCGCTCCGACCCGGAGAACCAGGGCCCCGCGCTGGACGAGCTGAAGGCCGCCATCGCCGACGGCACGGTGGCCGCGTGCGTGTGCTGCGCCGAGTCCACGCGGGCCGCCTACGAGGCCGTCGGCATCCCGGCCGGGCTGCTGCACGTCATCCCCAACGGCGTCGACCTGCTCCGGTTCCGCCCCGACCTGGCGGCACGGCTCGCCCTGCGCGCCTCGCTCGGTATCGCCGACCGGGCGCCCGTGGTCGTCTTCGCGGCCCGGTACGCCCCGATGAAGAACGTTCCCCTGCTGCTGCGCGCGGCCCGCGCCTGGCTCGCCCGCGAGGGGGGCGGGCACGTGGTGATGTGCGGGGCCGGGATGACCCCGGGCAACTCCGGGCTGCGCGCCGACCTCGCCGCCGCCTTCGCGGACGCGCCGGGCCTCGCCGACCGGGTGCATCTGCTCGGCGTACGGCACGACATGCCGGCCGTGTACGCCGCCGCCGATGTCGTCGCCCTGACGTCCGTGTCCGGCGAGGCGGCGCCGCTGTGCCTGATCGAGGGCATGATGTGCGGCGCGGTCCCGGTGACGACCGACGTCGGCGACAGCGCGGCCATCGTCACCGGGCTCGGCTTCGTCACCCCGCCGGACCCTGGCGCGATCGCCCTGTCCTGGACGGCCGCGGTCGCGGGCCGTGCGGACCTCGCCCCGGACCTGGAGGCCGCCCGCGAGCGCTTCAGCCGCACCCGGATGATCGCGGCCTACGCGGCGCTGCTCGACCGTCTGCACGCGGAGGCCGTCCGCGCGCCGTCGCTCCCGGAGCCGCTGTAGCGGGCGCCGCCCCGGTTCAGGCGGCCCGGTCGAGGGCCGGGAGGTAGCCGAGCGACTGTCCCGGGGCCGTCGGGTGGTACGACTCGGTGACGACCGGTACGTCGACGCCGCGCAGCCAGGGGCTCCGGGAGCAGATCTCGTGGCCGGCGAAGGCGGCCCTGACGTCGGCGAAGGTGAACCCGTGGGCGGCGGCGCGCCGGGCGATCACGGCGTCGAGGTGGTCCACGCCGTCGTTGACGGCGGCGCGCGCCCGGTCCTGGAGGCCGACCTCGCAGGTGCCCCTCAGGTGGTAGAAGCGCGGATAGCCGAGCACGACGACACGGGCGGCGGGGGCGCGGTCCCGGATGGCCGAGTAGAGCCGGTCCAGGTTGCGCACGAGGGGCCCGTCCATGGTCGTACGCGCGCGGGCGATGGCGGACAGGCAACGGGAGGTGCCGCCCAGGGCGCAGGTCGTCATGACGGCGGCGAAGCCCGAGTCGCTGCCGCCGACGGTCAGGGTGACCAGCCGGGTACGGGGGCCGAGCGGGCCGAGCTGGCCGGACCGGACGTCGTCGGCCTGGGCGCCGTTGCACGCGGGGAAGGCGAAGGACGTCGCCCCGTGCGCCGAGGCCCACAGGACGGGGTACGCCCGGCTGCTGCGCTTGCAGGCCGTGCGGCCGGGGAGGTAGTCGCCGGCCCCGACGCCGGCGGAGTAGGAGTCACCGAGGGCCACATAGCTCACGGCTGCCGTGCTCAGCGGGGCCCCTTCCACCGTCGCGGGGGTGGCGGAGAGACAGGCCGTGGCGAGCAGCAGAGAGGACGAACACGACGCTATCCAGGAATGTCGCATACCTCCCGTGTACCGTGGCCCGAACGGCCGCCGCCCGTCGGACTCATCCGTGCGGGTGAACTTTCCACGGTGACACGGAGTGACGGCGAGCGTCACACGTACCCGGGCGTCACGCGTGTGCGGGCAGCGGATTGCTCAGGTCGGTCTCGCGGGCAGGTTGCAGAGCCACGGTCTCATCGGTCACACCGGTCACCGTAACGACGAGGAGGGGCCACCGGAATCGGTCCGGCGGCCCCTCCTCTCCCCTCCTGAGGGCTCTCTGCGGCCCTCTTGATGCCTCCCGGTCCGTCACTACCGGGGGAGCACCACGACATAGGCGGCCGGGTCGCGGTCGACGGAGGCCATCAGGGCCGTGCGGACCACCGTGGCCTGCTGCTCCCGGGCGTCCCTGAGCTTCTTCGGGGTGATGTACACGACCGTGATACCCAGCCGTTCCAGGTGCTCGCGCTTGCGGGCGTACTCCGACCACAGCGCGTCGTCGTCCTGGCGGGGCGCGCGGGTGTCGAGTTCCACCGCCACCGCCTGGTCGGGCCAGTACGCGTCCACGCCGCCGAGGTGCGGGCCGCCGGGCAGCCGCAGGTCGACGTTCCAGACCGGGTCGGGCAGCCCGTGCTCGCTCACCATCCGGTACAGCCGGTCCTCGGCGATCGAGCGGCCCTCGGCCAGAAGCGCGTCCACCGCGTCCACCACATGGGGCCGGTTCAGCAGCTTGGCGTGGGTCAACTCGCGGACCACGGCGGCCGGTTCGCAGTGGCCGCCGCGCACCGCCTCGGTCAGCAGCCGCCGTACCGCCTGCGCGTCCGTCAGCTCCGCCACCGCGTCCGCCAGCGCCCGCGGCACCGGCGCCACCGGCAGGCCCGTCACCGCCTTGGGCGTGGGCAGGACATGGGCGCGCAGGACGCGGACGTACCCCGCGGTACGCACCCGCCGCTGGCGCGGGATCAGGACGTCGACGTGGTCCAGGGACAGGAGCGGCGGGGTGGCCGAGAAGCCGTAGAGGGTGAGGGCGGCCAGGCCCGTGATCATCGCCTCCGCGTAGAGCGGGCGATGCGGTTCCTCCGCCGTCGGCTGGGCCGGGACGCCCGGCGTCGACTCGCGGGCCGCGTACAGCAGGGCCCCGTGCAGCCGTTCCTCGGTGGTCGGCGGGCCGGGGTGCAGCAGGACCACGTTCGGCAGCAGCAGCTGCCAGGGGCCGCCGGGGTGGCACTGCTCGCTCAGCTCGGCCGACGTCACACCGTGGGACCGGAGTTGAGCCACCGTCAGGACACGGCGGTGGACGTCGGAGAGGTGGCGGAGGGGGCGGGGGGAGAGCGGGGTGTTGTGGGTCATGGCGTCGGGATTCCCGCGCCCCGCCCCGCCCTTAACCGCTGTTACAGGGCCGTCGATGAATACAGACAAGGTGGGACTAAAGGTCAGGTGTTCGGATACCGAGTAGGGACAGGAAACCCCTGGTCCGATCGGGTGCGGACCAGGGGTTACGGTTCCGATGGAACGAATTCCGTAACGGTCACCGGCGGCCCAAACTCAGGCCAAAGGTCGGCCGGTGTCAGGCGGTGTCAGCCGGCGATCGCCGTCGCGTCGCACGCCTGTGCGCGCAGCGCCCGTGCCAGATCGTCCCGCGCCTCCAGCACCAGCCGGCGCAGCGCCGGCGCCGCGTCCCGGTGCTCCGCCAGCCACGCGTCCGTCGCCTGAAGCGTCTCCGGGCGGTCCTGCAGCGCCGGGAACAGGCCCCGTACGACATCCATGCCGATCTGGATCGACCGCTCCCGCCACACCCGCTCGATCGCCGCGAAGTACTTCTCCGCGTACGGCGCGGTCAGCTCCCGCTGCGACGGCTGCCCGAAGCCCGCGATCGTCGCCTCCACCAGCGCGTTCGACAGCGCCTCGGACTCCACCACCTGCGCCCACGCCTGCGCCTTGACCGCCGCCGACGGACGGGCCGCCAGACAGCGGACCTGGTGCCGTTTGCCGGACGCCGTGTCGTCCCGGGCCAGCTCCGCCGCCAGCGTGGACTCGTCGGCCGCGCCGTGCGCCGCCAGCGGTTCCAGGAACGCCCAGCGCAGCTCCTGGTCCATCTCCAGGCCGTCGATCGCCGACGTGCCGTCCAGCAGGTCCGTCAGCAGCTTCAGGTCCGGCTCGGCGAAGGCGACGGTCGCGAAGAACCGCGCCCAGGCCAGCTGGTGCTCGCTGCCCGGCTCGGCCTCCCGCAACTCCCGCAGCGCACCCTCCGCCAGCAGCTCGGCGCCGGTCTCCCGCCACTGCGGGGCGGCGTAGTACTCCAGCGCCGAGTTCGCCCACGCGTGCAGCATCTGCAGCACACCGATGTCGGACTCGCGGCCCGCGAACCGCAGCACCAGATCGACGAAGTCCCGCGCCGGCAGCAGCGCGTCCCGGGTCAGATTCCACAGCGCCGACCAGCACAGGGCGCGGGCCAGCGGGTCGGTCAGCGCGCCCAGATGCTCGCGCAGGGTGGCCAGCGAGGTGTCGTCGAAGCGGATCTTGCAGTACGTCAGGTCGTCGTCGTTGACCAGCACCAGGTCCGGGGCCTCGGCGCCCACGAGGTCCGCGACGAGCGTGCGCGGCCCCTCCACATCGGTCTCCACGCGCGCGTACCGCTCCAGCGCACCCTCGGGCGTACGGCAGTACAGGCCCACCGCTACCCGGTGCGGGCGCTCCTCGGGATGCGACTCCGGTGCCTCCTGCACGACCGCCAGCTCGGCCACCCGGCCCGCCGCGTCCAGCAGCACCTGCGGTGTCAGCGAGTTGACCCCGGCCGTCTGCAGCCATGCACGCGCCCACGCGGACATGTCCCGGCCGCTGGTCTCGCCCAGCACCGACAGCAGGTCGCCGAGGCGCGTGTTGCCGTACGCGTGCCGCTTGAAGTAGCGGCGGGCGCCCTCCAGGAACGCGTCCTGGCCGACGTACGCCACCAGCTGCTTGAGCACCGAGGCGCCCTTGGCGTACGTGATGCCGTCGAAGTTCAGCTTGGCGTCCTCCAGGTCATGGATGTCCGCCGTGACCGGATGCGTGGAGGGCAGCTGGTCCGCGCGGTACGCCCAGGCCTTGCGGCGGTTGGCGAAGGTGATCCACGCGTCGGTGAAGCGGGTCGCGCCGACGGCTCCGAACGTGCCCATGAAGTCCGCGAAGGACTCCTTCAGCCACAGGTCGTCCCACCACTCCATGGTGACCAGGTCGCCGAACCACATGTGCGCCATCTCGTGCAGGATGACGTTGGCCCGCGCCTCGTACGAGGCCTGCGTGACCTTCCCGCGGAAGATGTACTCCTCGCGGAAGGTCACCAGGCCCGGGTTCTCCATCGCGCCCAGGTTGTACTCCGGGACGAACGCCTGGTCGTACTTCCCGAACGGGTACGGGTAGTCGAAGTGGTCGTGGAAGAAGTCCAGGCCCTGCTTGGTGATCAGGAAGACGTCGTCGGCGTCGAAGTGCGGGGCGAGCCCCTTGCGGCACAGCGCGCCGAGCGGGATCTCCAGCTTGGTGCCGTCCTCGAAGGTGCGGGTGTAGGAGTCGGTGACGTAGTGGTACGGCCCCGCCACCACACACGTGATGTAGGTCGAGATCGGCTTGGTCTCCGCGAATTTCCATACGCCGTCGGCCAGTTCGCCCGCGCCGTTGCTCCACACCGTCCAGCCCTCGGGCGCGCGCACCTCGAAGCGGTAGGGCGCCTTGAGATCCGGCTGCTCGAAGTTCGCGAAGACGCGCCTGGAGTCGGCCGGCTCGTACTGCGTGTAGAGGTAGACCTCGCCGTCCTCGGGGTCGACGAAGCGGTGCAGGCCCTCGCCGGTGCGCGAGTAGGCGCACTGCGCGTCCACCACCAGCTCGTTCTCCGCGGCCAGGTCCTCCAGCGCGATCCGCGCGCCGTCGAAGACCTCGCCCGGGTCCAGATCCCGGCCGTTGAGCGACACGGAGGTCACGCTCGGCGCGATCAGATCGGCGAAGCTCGCGGCCCCCGGCTCGTTGCAGCGGAAGCGGATCGTGGTCACCGAGCGGAACGTGCGCGGCGCCCCGCCCTCGGAGTCCCCGTCGCCGATGACGGCGGACCTGAGGTCCAGGGACACGTCGTACCCGTCGACGGACAGCAGGGCGGCCCGCTCCCGGGCCTCGTCGCGGGACAGATTCTCACCGGGCACGGGCGGCACTCCCTCGTGGTCGTGTGAACGACGGCTGACGTCGATGACGGCTGAACAGGACCGATCCTGCCATGTGCCCCTGACAGGGGGCAGCAGGGAATGGCCGGGCGGACCGGGACGTTCTCAGGGGGAATACGGGAAAGCGTTCCCCTTGAGGAGAGACATGTCGGAGAAGACCCCCGTCGACTTCTGGTTCGACCCGGTGTGCCCCTGGGCCTGGATGACCTCCCGCTGGGTGCTGGAGGTGGAGAAGGTCCGCGACATCGAGGTCCGCTGGCATGTGATGAGCCTGTCGGTGCTCAACGAGGACCGGCTGGATGAGCTGCCGGAGGAGTACGCCGAGAACATGCGGCCCGGCGGCAAGACCTGGTGGCCGGTCCGGGTGGTGATCGCGGCCCAGCAGCTGCACGGCGACGCCGCGGTGGGCAGGCTCTACACCGCGCTCGGCACCCGCTTCCACAACGAGGGCCTCGGTGTGAACCGCGACAGCATCGCCGCGGCCCTCGCCGACGCGGGCCTGCCCGCAGACCTGGTCGAGTACGGCGAGAAGGACACCTACGACACCGAGCTGCGCGCCTCCCACAAGGAGGGCATCGACAAGGTCGGTCAGGACGTCGGCACCCCGGTCATCGCGCTGCCCGGCCCCGACGGGGAGCAGATCGCCTTCTTCGGCCCGGTCGTCACCCCCGCCCCCAAGGGCGAGGAGGCGGCCCGCCTGTGGGACGGCGCGGTCGCCGTCGCCTCGGTCCCGGGCTTCTACGAGCTCAAGCGCACCCGCACCAAGGGCCCGGACTTCAGCAACCTGTAGGTCCCGGTGAACGGGCCCTGCGCCGCTCGGCGCCGGGCCCGTTTCACGTGCCCGGCTTGAGGAAGAACAGCCCGGCGATGGCCCCGGCCCTGTCGAAGCTGACGCGGAACTCGCCGGGGCCGTGTGCCATCCGCAGGGGCACGCTGACCACGGTGAACTGGCCGAACGCGACATCCTTGGGATTCTGGTGCGAGCGATAGTCACCGAACTGGGCCTCGTAATTGCGCCATGCCTTCTTGAGCGCGTCCGGAGGCAGCTGTCTGCGCACCGTCGCGTCGAAGTGGGCGGTGGCGGCGGTGTAGTCGCCCTTCACGATGTCGTCGAGTGTCTGCAGTGCGATCGTGTCGTCCTGAGACGCGGCCAGTGCGGAACCCTGGGCCGGCAGCAGGGCGGATACGGCCAGCGCGACCGTGCCCACCGCGCGGGTGAGCCGCCGCTTGCCGCCACGTGCGATGCCGTTGTGGGACATGCCCTGATCGTGCGCCACCCACACCCCCCGCGCATGCCGGACGGCCGCGACCAGGGCTTTTGACCCAGCGGCAGGGGAAGACCCCGCGAGTCACGTCCTCGCGGGGTCTTCCGTTCATCCGCCTGCCCGCGCGAAGGGTGAGAAGACGATCACGAGGCAGGACGTCTCAAGGGGATCAGGGGGGGATCAGGGGGATTGGCGGGATCGGCGGGACGGGGGGATCGGGGCGGTCACGGAGCCAGTAGCAGGACGTCGGCGCGGGACTTGGCGGCCGCGTAACGGCGGGCCACGTCCTGCCAGTTGACGACCTGCCACATGGCCTCGATGAAGTCCACCTTCTGGTTGCGGTACTGCAGATAGAAGGCGTGCTCCCAGGCGTCGAAGACCAGGATCGGGGTGGCGCCCTGGCCGACGTTGCCCTGGTGGTCGTAGACCTGCTCCACGACCAGGCGGCCGCTCAGCGGCTCGTACGCCAGCACGCCCCAGCCCGAACCCTGCGTGGTGGCCGCGGCCTTGGAGAGCTGGGCCTTGAAGGCGGCGAAGGAACCGAAGGACTCCTTGATCGCCTCCGCCAGCTCGCCCACGCCGTCGGCGGCGAGCGGCTCACCGCCGCCGTCCTTCGGGCCGGTCATGTTCTGCCAGTAGACGCTGTGCAGGATGTGCCCGGAGAGGTGGAAGGCGAGGTTCTTCTCCAGGCCGTTGATCGAGCCCCAGCTCTCCTTGTCCCGCGCCTCCGCCAGCTGCTCCAGCGTGTCGTTGGCGCCCTTCACATAGGCCGCGTGGTGCTTGTCGTGGTGCAGCTCGATGATCTCCGGGCTGATCACGGGAGCCAGCGCCGAGTAGTCGTAGGGCAGGTCGGGCAACGTGTAGACGGGCATGGGTGATCCCCTCCGGAACCTTATTGCAAGTCTCTTGCAACTACACGCTAGCAATAACAGTGTGAGAGCAACACAAAGGCCCCCACGTGTCGTACGTGGGGGCCGTTGTCGGTGCGGGGCTCAGCGCCTGGCGTGGACCCGCTGCCAGGCGTACCCCACCGCCGCCAGCACCAGCGTCATCCCGCCCGTCGAGTACAGCTGGACGCGGGTGTCCGCCTCCCGTGCCATCAGGACGAAGATCGTGACCATGCCCGCCAGGGCGACCCAGGTGAGGAACGGGAACGCCCACATGCGGACGACCAGATTCTCGGGGGTCTCGCGCTCGATGCGGCGGCGCAGCAGCAGCTGGGAGACCGCGATGAAGATCCAGACGACCAGGATGACCGCGCCGATCATGTTCAGCAGCCACTTGAAGACGTCGTCCGGCCGCCAGTAGCTGAGCAGCACACAGACGAAGCCCAGCACGCAGGAGGTGAGGACCGCGATGCGCGGAACCCCGCCGGACAGCTTCGCCAGGGCACTCGGGCCCTGGCCGCGCTCGACCAGGGAGAAGGCGATGCGCGAGGAGCCGTAGATGTTGGCGTTCATCGCGGAGAGCAGGGCGACCAGGACGACCACGTTCATCAGCTGGCCCGCGCCCGGGATGCCGAGGTGGTCGAGCGTGGCGACGTACGGGCCCTTCGCCACCACGTCCTTGGAGTCCCACGGGACCAGGGTGACCACGACCGCCATGGAGCCGATGTAGAACAGCGCGATCCGCCACATCGCCGTACGGACGGCGGACGCCACGCCCCGGACCGGGTCCTCCGACTCGGCCGCCGCGATGGTGACGGTCTCCAGACCGCCGTACGCGAAGACGGACGCGAGCAGGCCGATGATCAGGCCGTTGCCGCCGTGCGGGAGGAAGTGGCTCAGGTTGGCGGTACCGGGGGCGTCCGTGCCGGGCAGCACGCCCGCGATGGCCAGCACGCCGAGGATCAGGAAGAGGCTGATCGCGCCGACCTTCAGCGCTGCGAACCAGAACTCGAACTCGCCGAAGTTCTTCACGGCGGCCAGGTTCGTCCCGCAGAACACGACCATGAACAGTGCCACCCAGGCCCACTCGGGGGTGCCGGGCAGCCAGCCGGAGACGATGTGCGCGGCGCCGATGCCCTCCAGGCCGACGGCCGTGCACAGCAGGATCCAGAAGGACCAGCCGGCCGCGAAGCCGGCCCAGGGGCCGATCGCCCGCTCGGCGTGCGCCGAGAACGAACCCGAGGAAGGGTAGGCGGCGGACATCTCGCCGAGCATCCGCATCACCAGCATGACGAGCAAGCCGGAAAGGGTGTAGGCGATCACGATGGAGGGGCCGGCCGCGGCGATGCCCGCACCGGAGCCGACGAACAGACCCGCGCCGATCACCCCGCCGAGGGCGATCATCGACAGATGGCGCCGCTTCAGGCCGTGGGAGAGGCCGTCGTGTTGCTGTGGCGGCGTCTCGGTGGTCGTGCTGCTGCTGGGCATGGGCGCGGCTCTCCCCGTGCAATGGGCGGGCAAAAACCCCGCCAGTCTGGGCGGCCCGTCCGCTCGGGCGGAGGGACTGCCCAGTATCCGGACAGGTGGCGTACGCAGGGTGAACCGGCGGTTACGCGACCCTGCGGGGCGTGGCAGGGCCTGGGCGATGCTTCGGTGGCGGGCTTTGGTGCGGGCTTTGGTGGGACTCCACAGTTCCGGTTCGATGCAGGAGGGTGAGCTGGGCGCCTCCACCTCAGTGACCGGTATCACTTCGTACCCGGTGTAACCCACACCCTTTGTACGGAGCCCACCAAGGCCCGGCTCAAGCCTTTGTCGACCGGTGACGGTGATCGACGCCATCGGCGCGGTATAGCGTCACCGTGTTCCCACCTGCCCACTCACCCGCGGAGTCCCCATGAGCACCGCCACCGCCACCGCTCGCCCCGGCGCAGTCCTCGCCGACCTGCTCCCCACGTCCCGCGTCCGCGACGCGGCCCTCGTCGTCGGCGGCGCCGTGCTCACCGGTCTCGCGGCCCAGGTGGCCGTCCCGGTGCCCGGCTCCCCGGTGCCGGTGACCGGCCAGACCTTCGCCGCTCTGCTCGTCGGCACCGCGCTCGGCACCCGCCGCGGCTTCCTCTCCCTCGCCCTGTACGCGCTCGCCGGTGTGGCCGGTGTGCCGTGGTTCGCGGACGGCACCTCCGGCGCGGGCTCGGTCTCCTTCGGCTACATCCTCGGCATGCTGCTCGCCTCGGCCGCCGTCGGCGCCCTGGCCCGGCGCGGCGCCGACCGCTCCCCGCTGCGCACGGCGGGCACGATGGTCCTCGGCGAGGCGATCATCTACGCCGTCGGCGTGCCCTACCTCGCCCTGGCCGCCCATATGTCCCTCTCCCAGGCGGTCGCGGCCGGCCTCACCCCGTTCCTGATCGGTGACCTCCTCAAGGCCGCCCTGGCGATGGGCGCGCTGCCCACCGCCTGGAAGCTGGTCAACAAGGGGCGCTGACGCCGTAGTTCCTGCGGAAGAGGTTCGCCGGGTCACAGGTCTCCTTGACCCGGGCGAGCCTCTTTCGCGTATCGGGGTCGTACAGCCCCGTGCCGCGGTCGCCCGCCCCGAAGGCGAAGTTGAGCGACCGGCCCAGGGAATCGCCGGCCAGGAGCGCGAACGCCGGATCGAGGACGGCCCGCGCCCCCTCCCGGTCCCCGACCGTCAGCAGCCGTACCAGGAACCGTCCTTCGCGGTACGGCACCGCGTTCGGCGCCGGCCGGGCGAGCGCCCTGCCCAGGTGGTTGATCTGGACCACACACATCTGCCCCGCCTCCGGCCCGGTCGCCCGCAGCAGCTCCCCGGCCCGCGCCCCGTCGACGTACAGGTCCCGCAGCACCGCGCTGTCGCCGTAGTAGGCGTGCGGGAAATCCGGGTCGCTGTGGATGGTGTGGCTCTCGGCGTACGGCATCTCGCGCAGCGAGTCCGAAAGCACCGGGCCGATCTCCCGAAGCGGGGCGACGAGCGCGTCCCCGTCGGCGCCCGTGCAGGCCACCCGGATAGAGACCACGTACGTACCGCGCAGATGCGGGGGCAGCGCGGGCAGGTCCGGGTACGGTACGGCGGCGAAGGACGAGGTCAGCCCGTCCGATGGGGGTCCCCCCGCTCGAGCGGAGCCGAGAGTGGGGGAGGTCCGCGTCCAGGCCTCGTACGCGCGCAGCAGGGCCGCCGGGTCCACCGCCCGCCCGTCGAAGGCGAGCGAGCCGCCGTACAGGGTCCGTACCGGTACGAGCCCGATCTCCAGCTCGGTGACGACACCGAGGTTCTGCCCGGCGCCGAGCAGCGCCCAGTACAGCTCGGGGTCGGAGTCGGGGGTGACCCGGCGCAGTTCTCCGTCGGCGGTCACGACCTCCAGCCGGCGCACATGGTCGGCCGCGTACCCGAACTCCCGCGCCAGGATGCCGAGTCCGCCGCCCAGGGTGTACGACACCGCGCCCACGCTCGGCGCGGACCCTCCCCCACTGCCTAAAGCGTGGGAGGTGCCCCCATTCGCGGCGCCAGCCCGTACGGCTCGGCCGCCGCGACCACCTGGCCCCAGCGCACCCCGGCCTGCACCCGGACGGTACGGACCTCGGCGTCGACGGTGATCCCGTCCAGCCGCCGGGTGGTGATGAGCAGCCCGCCCTCGTACCCGCCGGGCAGCCCGTGCCCGGTCGCGTGCACACCCACGGGCAGGCCCTCGGCGGCCGCGTACCGTACGGCGGCCACCACGTCGGCGGCCGAGCGGGCGGGCACGATCACGGCGGGCCGCTGGGTGAAACCGAGCTGGAAACCGGCGAGTTCGTCGTCGTAACCCCGGTCACCGGGGCGAAGGAAGGCAGAAGCGGCGTTGGTCATGGGACGCAGCATGGCCGCATAACCTGACAGGTGTCGTCAGGTTATGCGGCCATGTCCGCAGCTGTCCGCGGCTGTCCGCGGCTGCGTCCGGTGCCGTCAGCCGGTGGTGACCTTCTCGGCCGTGTCGGCGACGGGCGCGCCCTCCGCCCGGGCGGGCCCGAACTTCTGCTTCACCAGGGCGATCACGACCACGACCGCCGCCACGCCCACCGACAGCAGCACGGTCGTACGGCCGCTGCTCTCGCCTTCGGTGTCGGTCAGCATGTAGCCGAGGACGCCGACGATGAAGGCCGCCGTGATCCAGGTCAGGTACGGGTACAGCCACATCCTCACGACGAGCTTCTCCGGCGCCTCCCGCTGGATGATCTTCCGCATCCGCAGCTGCGAGAAGCAGATGACCAGCCAGACGAACAGGGCCACCGCGCCCGAGGAGTTGACCAGGAAGAGGAAGACGGTGTCCGGGTAGGCGTAGTTGAAGAAGACCGCCACGAAGCCGAAGACGACCGACGCCAGGATCGCCGTCATCGGCACACCGCGCGCGGTGGTGCGGGCGAACGCCTTCGGGGCGTCACCGCGCCGGCCGAGCGAGAACGCCATGCGGGAAGCCGTGTACAGGCCGGAGTTGAGACAGGACAGCACCGAGGTCAGCACGATCACGTTCATGATCTGACCGGCGTGCGCGATGCCGAGGGAGTCCAGCGCGGCGACGTAGGAGCCCTCCTTCTTGATGGAGGGGTCGTTCCACGGCAGCAGCGAGACCACGACCAGGATCGAGCCCAGGTAGAAGACGCCGATACGCCAGATGATGCTGTTGGTGGACTTGGTGACGGCGCGCTGCGGGTCCTCCGACTCACCGGCCGCCAGGGTCGCGATCTCGCTGCCCATGAAGGAGAAGACGACCAGGAGTACGCCGGTGAGAATGGCGCCGGGTCCATGCGGCAGGAAGCCGCCGTGGTTCGTCAGATTCCCGAAGCTCGCCTTGTCGGTGTGCACACCCGGCAGCACGCCGAACACGGCCAGCAGACCGATGACGATGAACGCGCCGATCGCCACGACCTTGATACCGGCGAACCAGAACTCGAACTCGCCGTAGGAGCCGACGGAGACCAGGTTGGTCGCGGTCAGCACGCTCATCACGATGAGCGCCCAGCCCCACTGCGGTACGGCCGGGACCCAGCCCTCGAGGATCTTGGCGCCGGCGGTGGCCTCGACGGCCAGCACGACGACCCAGAAGAACCAGTACAGCCAGCCGATGGAGAAGCCGGCCCAGGGGCCGATCGCGCGTTCGGCGTGCGCGGAGAAGGAGCCGGAGGCGGGGTTGGCGGCGGACATCTCGCCGAGCATCCGCATCACGAGGACGACGAGGGTGCCGACCAGTGCGTACGACAGGAGGATGCCCGGTCCCGCGGTGGCGATACCGGAACTGGAACCGACGAAGAGGCCGGCTCCGATGACACCACCGATCGCGATCATCGACAGGTGGCGGTTCTTGAGTCCTGCTTGGAGGCCCGAACCAGGGGTCATGGACGGATTTCCTTTGCGCCAGGAGGAGGGCAGCTCGTATGAGCGGTGTACGAGTCGGTCCAGTGAATCCGAGGCGAACGATTTCGGGAACCTCTGAATCCGTATCGTTACTTGAGGTTCCCTTGAGGTTCTATGGTCTGACTCACATTTCCGGGTGACTGGCCGGGGGTTTCCCCGGGGCCGGTCCGGGTGTCCTCCAGAGCCGGTCCGGGTGTGCTCCGGAGCCCGGCGGGGCGCCGCCACCCGCGGCTGCTGCCCTGAAACAGCCGTGTCACACTCATTGCATGCGCGTGTATCTCGGCTCCGACCATGCGGGCTACGAACTCAAGAACCACCTCGTCGAATGGCTCAAGGCGGCGGGGCACGAGCCCGTCGACTGCGGGCCGCACATCTACGACGCCCAGGACGACTACCCGCCCTTCTGCCTGCGCGCCGCGGAGCGGACGGCGGCGGACCCCGACGCCCTCGGCATCGTGATCGGTGGCTCCGGCAACGGTGAGCAGATCGCCGCGAACAAGGTGAAGGGTGTGCGGGCGGCGCTGGCCTGGAGCGAGGAGACCGCGTCGCTCGGGCGGCAGCACAACAACGCGAATGTCGTGGCCGTGGGTGCGCGGATGCACAGCACGGAGGAGGCGACGAAGTTCGTCGAGACCTTCCTGAACACGCCGTTCTCCGGTGACGAGCGCCACATCCGCCGCATCGACATGCTGTCGGCCTACGAAACGACAGGCGACCTGCCCCCGATCCCGGGCCACCACCCCCAGCCGTAGGCTCCGCCGGCCAGGCCACCCTCTCCGGCCCACTTCAGCCCCGAGGGCCGTTGCCCCGCCGTCCCCTGGGGGCTCCGCCCCAGACCCGGGGTTTGCCCACCTACCCATCCGACTCGGTCGGCTGAGGGGCCCGGCCCCTGGGGGCTCCGCCCCCAGCCTCCCCGTACGCCCACCCGCCCATCCGACTGGGTCGGCTGGAGGGCCCGGCCCCGGGGATCTGCCCCCAGGCGCCCGCCCCTCGGCCGACCGAGACGGGTGGGCGGGTGGGAAAGTTGTTGGAAGGCTGACCCGATCGGCTCAGTCCGGGCCGGTGCGGCGCCAGGCCGGCCCAGTCGTCCGCCTCTCGACCGACCGAGACGGGTGGGCGGGTGGGAAAGATGTTGAAAGGCCGGACCGCTCTGCTGCGAGACTGAGGAGGCGGAGAGCCTCAGGCTTGGCTGCGGCTCGATGACGCCCCGCCCCGTCCTGCCCTGTTCGCCCGCCTCTCAGTCGACCGAGTCGGGTGGGGGGTGGGAAAGATGTTGGAGAAGGAGACCTTGTCTTGCCGGAAGGGCACACTATTCATCGGCTGGCACAGGATTATGCCGCGCGGTTCCAGGGCGCAGCCCCTCGCGTCACCAGCCCCCAGGGCAAGTTCTCCGACGCCGCCGCCCTTCTGGACCGCGCGGAACTGACGGCCACCGAAGCCCACGGCAAGCACCTCTTCCTCCGGTTCCGGGACACCGACTGGGTCCACATCCACCTCGGCCTCTTCGGCAAGGTCGGCTTCGGCGACGCCCCCGCGCCCCCGCCGACGGACACCGTGCGCCTGCGGCTGGCGACCGACACCGCGTACGTCGACCTCCGCGGCCCCACCACCTGCGCGCTGATCACAGAGGAGGAGAAGCGCGCCGTACACGACCGCCTCGGCCCCGACCCGCTCCGTGAGGACGCCGACCCGAGCACGGCGTACCGGAGGATCTCCCGCAGTCGTACGACGATCGCCGCGCTGCTGATGGACCAGAAGATCGTCGCGGGCGTGGGCAACGTCTATCGCGCCGAGGTCCTCTTCCGGCACGGCATCGACCCCTACCGCGCGGGCAGGGACGTCACCCCGGCCGAGTGGGACACCATCTGGTCCGACCTCGTCGCGCTGATGCACGAGGGCGTGCGGAACAACCGCATCGACACCGTGCGCCCCGAACACACCCCGGAGGCGATGGCGCGGCCGCCGCGCGTGGACGACCATGGCGGCGAGGTGTACGTCTACCGACGCGCCACCCTGCCCTGCCACATCTGCGGCGACGAGATCCGCACCGCCGGCCTCGCCGCCCGCAACCTCTTCTGGTGCCCCACCTGCCAACAGCGCTGATCGGCAGCGCTGTTGGCAGCGCGGCGGCCGGACAGGCCCTAGAACCCGTGCGGCAGCCACGGTGCGACCGGTGAGCCGAGCGCCACCGACGCCTCCACCAGCGCCCCGGGCCGCAGTTCCCGTACCCGCCCGGCCGCCGCCAGCGACAGCAGGGTCGTACCACCCAGGTACGCCGCCCCCAACTCCCGTACCGAAAGCGACACTTCGGCCGGGCTGGAGGTCCGTTCGCAGGACGCGCCCTTCGCATCGCCGGTCAGCCGCCAACGTCCCTCATTCCAGGGGCAGAAGGCGTCCGCCACCTCGAACACGACGTCCACCGGCGCCAGACAGGTGCGCGCCGCCAGGGCCGTACCCACGTCCACGAGACGCACGTACCCGGCGTCCCGCAGGCGCGGCCGGCAGCGGCGGATGTCGGATACCAGGTGCTGCCAGGCCTCGTCGACCGGTCGCCCGTGCACCGTCAGCGTCGACATCAGGTCGATGCCGAACAGGAAACGCCACAGCGCCCCCTCGGTCGCGGGATCCAGCGCGGCCAGGTCCTCCAGCGTCACCGTGCCGTCGTGCCCGCTCGGCCCCCAGCCCAACTTGGTACGGAACCGCGCATACCCGGTGATCTCTCCTGCCCGTTCCGCGACCACACACTGCAGCGCCGACGCCCCCTCCCGGTCGCTCTCCGGGTCGAGCAGCCCCTGCCGCTCCCAGCCGGGCTGCCGGGCCAGCATGCCGGGCCGGCCGGGCACCAGGGCCGCGTACACCGCCTCGCACTCCTTCAGGGCGTCGGCGGGCGACACGTAGCGCACGCGCACCTCGTCGGTGCCGTCGGGCAGCGCCAGGGTGACCCGGGCGGTGTCGATCTCGGCGTTGAGCTGGAAGGTCGCCGCGCCGTACCCGAAGCGGCCGTAGATCGCGGGCTCGGACGCGTGCAGCGCGGCCAGCGGCTCACCCTTGGCGTGCGCGTCGTCCAGCAGCCGCCGCATCATCGACGTCAGCACCCCACGCCGCCGGTGCGTCGCGGCCACGCTGACCATGGTCACGCCCGCGGTGGGCACCACGGCTCCGCCGGGCACGGTCATCCGGAAGCTGAACGCGCCCGCCGTCCCGACGATCTCGTCCCCGTCCCGCACGGCCAGCGTACGGTCGAACTCGGTGAGGGACCTGTCCAGTTCACGCTCCTCGGACGAGGCGGGCCCGCCCCCGAACGCACGCACCACACCGTCCCACCAACGGTCGAAGTCCTCCGGCGCCAGCACGGTCGGTTCGGTCGTGTGTTCAGTCCCCATACGCCATGCCTATCAGGGCATTGCGGGACGAGCCAGTGAATTTCTCCCGGAGGGCGGCGTGCCGGCCTCCGGTGCCGTTCACTGTGAGGACGAACCGCTCAGTGGAGCCTCGCACGGGGGACAAGTGGGACCTCCCGTGCCAAGCAGCCGGTCCGATGGATAGGGTCCCGAACTAATGGCAGCAGGACGAGAGCGGCGCGCGAAGGCCGAGACGTTCACGGCCCGGTGGAAGATGCAGTGGCACCGGGCCCGCACCGGGCTGCGCAGAAGCGCCGTGGACTACTTCCGCGGCGACGGCTCCGACTGGATCGCGTTCGTCGGTCTGCTGCTCACCATCCCGGTCCTCATGGCCATGACCCTGGTCGACTCGGTGTGGTGCTCCCCGGCCACCCTGGTGCTGCCGATCATCGCGGGCGGCCTGCTGCTGCGCCCCGCGAGCCTGCTCGGCCTCTACGCCGCCGGGGCCACGGCACTGATCGTGGAGTCGGTACGGCTCGGCCCGTACACCGAAGGGCCTTCACGCGTGACCCCCGGTGTGGTCCTCGTCGTGGCGGCCTGTGGCTTCTTCGGCCTGCTCACGGCCCAGTTCCGCAGCCGGGTCGGCGTGCCCTGGCGGCGCGGCGGCACCATGCTGTTCGACCTGCGCGAGCGGATCCGGGTGCAGAGCAAGCTGCCGAAGCTGCCGCAGGGCTGGCACCACGAGATGGCGCTGCGGCCGGCCGGCGGCCAGTCCTTCTCCGGCGACTTCGTCGTCGCGGCCCGTACGAACAGCGGGCGCACACTGGAGGTCGTCCTGACGGACGTCTCCGGCAAGGGCATGGACGCGGGCTCGCGCGCCCTCCTCCTGTCCGGCGCCTTCGGTGGCCTGCTCGGCTCCCTGTCCCCGCACGCCTTCCTCCCCGCCGCGAACGGCTACCTGCTGCGCCAGGACTGGGACGAGGGCTTCGCCACCTCCATCCATCTCGTCCTGGACCTCGACTCCGGCGACTACGAGCTGTACTCCGCCGGCCATCCGCCCGGGCTGCAGCTCAGCGCGGGCAGCGGACGCTGGGAGGAGAAGGCCGCCGAGGGGCCGCTGCTCGGTGTGTACGACGGCGCCCAGTTCGACCCCGTGAAGGGCTCCCTGCGGCCCGGCGACGTCCTGATGCTCTTCACGGACGGCCTGGTGGAGACCTCCGACCGCGACATCGTCGAGGGCATCGACCGGCTCACCGGCGAGGCCGACCGCTATGTCGCCGGCGGTTTCCACGGCGCCGCCTGGCACCTCATCGAGGCGGTCGCCAGGGACGTCAACGACGACCGGGCCCTCCTCCTGATCTGCCGCCAGGCGTCGGCGGCCCAGCCGGCGCGCTGACCTCACCGCAGGGCAAGGCGGTTCTTCACCAAGCATTGGTCACGGAAGTTTGCTGACTTTGTGACGGTCCGGACCCCGGCTTGGTCAGCTGATTCGGAAGTTGATAAAGATGATTCCGTATGCGACATGGGCGGCACAGGCCGCGTG
>NZ_CM002285.1:6441840-6444162 GCF_000497445.1 Streptomyces roseochromogenus subsp. oscitans DS 12.976
AGCCCGTAGCGGGGGAGGCGACATGAAGTTCGATATGGGTGCGCAGACGTTGTCGACGTTGATGCGTGATTCGCGTGGGTCGAGTCAGGATCTGGGGTCGTTGGTCCGGCAGTTGGTGCAGGCGGCGGAGCCGTTGGAGGGGAAGTTCAACGGTGTGGGTCGTGCGGCGTTTGATCAGTTCAAGGTGCGGGCGGATGGGATCGCGAAGGAGCTGGATCAGTCGTTGGGGGCGATCCTGGGTGGTCAGTCGGGGATGGACAGTGCGTTCAGTACGGGTGATCAGGAGCAGGGTGACAACGCGAAGCGGCAGATGGGTTCGGCGAATTTCGATGCGGCGCGGTTCTCGGGTCGTTGAGTTCGGGTTGTTGGGTTCGGGTTGTTGTGTGTCTGAGCGTTTCGGTTCTTTGGTGTGTTTTTCGGGGAGTGGTGTGTGATGGCGGGTGCGGGCGCGGGTGCGGATCGTCGGTCGTATGACACGTCGGCGTCGGCGGATGTGCAGGGGAATCTGGCGGGTGTGATCGCTCAGTTGGAGATGGTGATCGCGGCGCGGGACAAGCAGGTGAAGAAGGCGATGGCGGATTTCACGGCGGATGGTGTGGCGGATGAGTACCACGGTAAGGAGCGTCGTTGGAATCATGCGTCGCAGGAGGTGCGGAACATTATTCATCTGCTGAAGACGACGATGGAGAAGAACGACTCGACGGCGCATTCGACGTTGGCGAAGGCGAAGTCGGCGGTCGACAACATCGGCTGAGCAGGGGCTGGTTGGCGGGTTCACGGGGGTTGGTATGTCGGGCTGGGATCTGCATCCGCAGGGTATTGATCATGTGCTGACGGCGACGGGTAAGACGGCGTCGCATCTGGAGCAGCAGGCGAAGGATTACGGTACGCATTTGCAGTCGGCGGCGTCGAGTGCGGGACGATCTCCGCGGGCGGCGGCTCCGGGGGCTCGGGCGGTCACGGTGGTCACGGCGGCAACGGCGGTCAGGGTGGTCACGGCGGCAAGGGCGGGGGGAAGGCGCAGGGCGGTCTGGTGGCGTTGGCGTTGTCGCAGTATGCGGAGCGGGCGATGAAGGACCTGGAGTTCGTGGCGGCGCGGGCGGGTAAGTCGTTGCAGGGTGTGGTGGATGCGACGAAGGCGTATCTGGACGGTGATGAGGCGATGGCCGCGGATGCGCAGAGTAAGGCGTGCACGCCTGGGGTGAGGATGCCGGGAGTGGGCAAGGCGTGATCAAGCCGGAGGAGATTCCTGAGTTCACCGGTGATCTGGAGCAGTTGGAGAGGGATTACGGGGCGCTGAAGAAGGATGCCGGGCTGATCCGTTCCACGGGTGCGGATGTGCACGCGCAGTTCCAGGGGTTGCGTGCGTTTTATCACGCGCCGGAGGCGGAGCAGTTGTTCGGGTCGACGAAGCCTGTGGCGGCTCGTGCGGATACGTTCGCTTCGCATCTGGAGACGGTGTCGTCGGCGTTGTCGGGGTATGCGGCGGAGGTCCGTCCGCTGGTGGCGAAGCTGAAGGAGCTGAAGGCGGAGGCCACGTCGTTCGTCGATTCGGTCAGGGGGGATGACGACTGGGAGTACGACGAGGACAAGGTCAGGAAGAACAACCGGATCCGTGATGATGTCACGGCGGCGGTGGCGGCGTTCTGGGCGGCGGAGCGGACGTGCCACAACAAGATCACGGCGATCTGGCATGGCACGCAGATGATTGCCGGTGATGGTTCGAACAAGTCGAACATGTATGGCTATGACGCTTCGGACCTGAAGGGTGCGAAGGGGTTGCCGTGGGGTGATCCGGTGGAGCAGAAGCACCACTGGTACGACTTCGGGCACTGGGCGAAGTCGTTTCTGTGGGACGGCATCTGTGTGGATGGTATCTGGGGCACGATCAAGGGCCTGGGCACGCTGGTGGGTGTGGACGGCTGGGATGCGATGAAGCAGGCCTGGAAGGGCCTGGCCCAGCTCGCCACGGGGTTGGCGTTCATGGACAATCCGCTGCTGGCGGCGGTGTTCTGGGCGACGCCGGACAAGTACATGCCGTCGTGGCTGCGTGAGTCGCGCAACACGATGAAGCAGACGGGCAAGGCGTTGCTGGCGTGGGACGAGTGGGGCAAGAATCCCGCGCGTGCTGCGGGTGGGGTCACTTTCAACGTGCTGACGACCGTGTTCACCGGTGGTGAGGGTGCGGCGGTGGCGGGTGCGGGCAAGGCCGGGGCGGTGGCCAAGGCGATCTCGGTGGCGGGCAAGGTCGGCAGGGTCATCGACCCGATGACGTATGTGATGAAGGGCGCCGGCGCCGGCCTGTCCAAGATCGGCGACATC
>NZ_CM002285.1:6444187-6482779 GCF_000497445.1 Streptomyces roseochromogenus subsp. oscitans DS 12.976
GCCAAGAACCTGAAGGGCATCGGCAAGGTCGACATCCCGACCCTTCCCGACGGCTCCGTGCACCTCCCCGACGGCCATGCCCTGACCCCGAACGGAAGCCTCCTCGACCACGCCGGCAACGTCGAAACGGTGTCGATCCCGAAGGAAGCGGCCCCCGGCCTGCCGAGCCACTGGACCGTCCCGACCTCGGGACCGGCGTCTGTGGGCGTACCTCATGTGGCGGACAGCGGTGCACACGGGGCCCTCCCGCACACGGCGGACGGCGGGTACGGCGGTTTGCCGTCGACTGCGAACGACGGCATCCATGGCGGGATTCCTCAGCCCGTGAGCAACGGTGTTCACGGCGGGATGCCGCATGTCCCCGACAGCGGCATTCACGGCGGAATTCCGAACCCCGTCGACAACGGCATCCACGGCGGTATCCCGCATGTGCCGGACAACGGGATCCAGGGCGGTATCCCGCATGTGCCGGACAACGGGATCCAGGGCGGTATCCCGCATGTGCCGGACAACGGGATCCAGGGCGGTATCCCTCACGTGCCGGACAACGGCATTCACGGTGGGGCTCCGCACGTGCCGGACAGCGGCATTCAGGGCGGAGTTCCGCATGTGCCGGACAACGGCATCCACGGCGGCATCCCGCACGGCACAGGCGACGCGTTCTCGGCGGGCGAGCACGCCGGTACGACGCCTTCGGCGTGGTACCACGACGGCCCGACGGCCCCCGCGCACGACCTGCCGCACACCACCCCGCACGACACCCCGACCGTCCCGCACCCCGGCGGCCATGACACCCCCGGCGTCGGCGGCCACCCGGACCACGGAGCCGGTCACGACGGCACCGGCCATGGCGGTCACGACGGCACAGGTCACGACGCCGGCCACACGCATGAGGTCGCGCCCACCGGTGGCCATGCGGGTACCGATGCCGGGCATGCTGCCCCCCACGATGCGGCGCACACAGGCCACACCGGTGGCCATGGGACGGATGCCCCGGAGGTTCCGGGGCCGGACGACGCCTTCAAGTACACGCCGCATGTGTCGGACAAGGAGTGGGCCAAGCTCTCGACGGCTCAGAAGCATGAGGTGGCCTATTCCGAGGTCTCCCGCGGCACGGTGCCCTTTGCTTCCACTGGGGACGCGATCAAATACGGGCAGGCCCACTGGAACGACTACGCGGAGCACTTGCCGGAAGTCGAGCGCAAGGCGGTGTGGGACTACACGAACGAGCCCGACTACAAACTGCCGCCCCCGCATGCCGACGGCTGGGGGACGTACAAGGAGATGAACGGGTACCTGCGGGGTAACGCTTCGAAGTGGAGTGCTTACGTTCAGCACAATATCGACGAGGTGGACAAGGTTCTGGCTGGCAATCCGGTGCCGGAGGACGTGATGGTGGTCCGTGGTACCGGCATTGGCCACCTCAAGCTGGACAACCCGTTTGACATGCTCGGCAAGACCTTCGACGACAAGGGCTATATGTCGACCTCGCTCGGCGACCATCCAGTTGCCGCCTTCGCCCATGAGGAGGCCATCCTGCACCTCAGGGTTCCGAAGGGCACTCCCGCTCTCTGGGTGGAGAAGGTCGGCAAATACGGCATGGGCGAACGGGAACTGCTTCTGGGGCGGGGTACGGAATACCGCGTGACCCGCGTGTTCATGGAGAATGGCCAGGTGCAGGTCTATGGCGAGGTCCTGCCCAGGTAACAGCAAGTGAAAGGCGCAAACGATGAGCCGGGATCCGCACGTGCCTCCTCGGGTGACTGAACCCCTGCAGTGGGCGGAAGTCGACAGCCCGCCGCGCTACGCGAACACCACCGACAAACCGGTGCAGTACGCGACGGTGGCGGACGGAAACGGAACAGTGTTCGGATATGTATGGGTGAACGACGAGGACGACGCCGCCGGTTGGCAGTACCGCCGGGCTGGTGGCGACGAGGCCTTCAACATGGGTGCTTTGTGGGCCGTTGAATTCCACGAGGCGAAGGAACGGGGCCTTGCTCCCTCGGCCGCGCTCGCGGAGATGACCCGCGCGTACGGCCCCGAGGACCCCAGCTACATCGTCCCAGGTTCCCTGAAGCAGGCTCCGAGCCTGGACGTAGTCAAGGATTTGGCCGCGAACGGCTGAACCGCAATTGCGTCTCATCGAAGGGGCGTCTGTACTCCATGGCCATTGAGCAACCGATCAATCCACGCTTTGACGAGGATGTGCAATTCAACCTCGTGGCACCGGGCCCGTCGAGGTATCCGACCAGGACCGACAAGCCGGTGCGGTACTTCACAGTGGTCGACAAGGAGGGCGGCGCCGCTCTCGGATACGTGTGGGCGTGCGACGAGGACGATGCCGCCGCGTGGGTGCCCCGCGCGGCCGCCGGTGGCCGGGCCCTTGCCGAGGGCGGTCACTGGCACGCCCGCTTGCAGGAGGCCAAGGGACGGGGCGTCCCGCCGTCCCAGGCCCTCGCGGAGATGCTGTCCAACCCGGAGGGCAACCGCGGCCGCGCCCTCCAGGACTCCCTTTCCGACGCCCCGAACGCCGCCGCGGTCAAGGCCCTCGCCCAAGAGGCCTGACCTGCGTGAATCACCCCGTCCAGTACGTAGCGGTCCAGGCCCCCGACGGCGAAGTCGTCGGGTACGTCTGGGCCGACTACACGGCTGACGCCCTGCAATGGGCCCAGCGCGCCGCGACCGGAGCCGACGGGTATCGCCTCGGGCAGGAATGGGCGGCCAAGGTGGCGGAGACCCGTGAGCGGGGCCTCCCCGTGGCCGGCGCGCTGACCGAGCTCGCTCGCGCCGCCGGTACCGGACCCCCGGTCGACGTCTCCGGCCCGGAGGCCGTCGAGGACCTCGCCCGCACCGTCACCGAGGCCGACGACCGGCGTCTGCTCGCCCAGCTCGACCACGGCAACGCCGAAGCCTGGCAGGAACTGGCCGACGCCTACGCCGCCCTCACCGACGACGACCGCGATGTCCGCTGGGGCGGAGGCGAGAAGAACGCCAACGGTGCGATCCAGTGGCCGTATCCGATCTACAGCAGGCCCCTGTGGCGGGTCGTCACGGCCCTGTGGGGCATCGGTGCCGTCACCGCGGAGCACCGCTGGAGCGCCAGTCCCCCTCCCGTGGTGCCGCCCAGTGGGCGCCTGCGCCCCGCGGACGCCGTACGCGCCGCCACTTACCTCGCGGTCGGCGAGCGCGTCAACGAGGGATCGGTGGACGAAGCCCTGCGGTCCGGTCTGTTCGACGCCATGGTCGCCGCCCTGCTCGACCGGCACATCGCACACGCCTCCTAGGTGTGCAGGTTCTGCGGAGGTTTCCCTGTCCTTCCTGTCAGCCCGGCCGACCCGGGTGTGCCGCCCGCGCATTCATGTTCTATGTTGCACGGGCAAAGTTAGGGGGACGCTGTATGCCGTATGACGGGCCGCCCGCTCCGGTCATGACGCTCGCCGAGGTCGAGGCCGTCGCCCGGGCCGCACACGCCGCACAGCGGGACAAGGCCGGCCGGCCCTACGCCGAACACCTGCAGGCCGTCGCCGACGGCGTACGCGCCCGCGGTGGCGGTGACGAACTCGTCGCCGCCGCCTGGCTGCACGACGCGGTCGAGGACGGCGTGCTCAGCGAGGAGTGGCTGGCCGCGGCCGCGCTCACGTCGCGCACCAAGGACGTCGTACGGGCCGTGACCAAGCGGCCGGACGAGGAGCCGCGGGCGTACGCGGAGCGGATCCTCGCCACCCCGGGCGCACGGCTCGTCAAGGCGGCCGACCTCGCGCACAACGCCGACCCGCACCGGCTGGCCGCTCTCGACGAGCTCACCGCACGGCGGCTGACGCAGAAGTACGCCACCATGCGGCAGTACCTCGGCCTCTCCTTCGAAACCTCCGACGACTGACCCACAGAGAGCACAGGCACAGGACCAACTCAATGGCACGGGACTACGACAGCCAGCTGCTGGAGTCGGTGGCGGTACGCCGGCGCCGGATGCGCGACGCGCTGCTCTTCGGCGCGCAGCGCGCCCGGCGCTCGGCGGACGAACGGCTCGGCAAGGTGTTCGCGGGCATCGCCATCGCGGCCGTACTGTGCGCCGGATGCGTCGGATGGTCCTTCCTGCAGCACACCCTGGCCAAACAGAAGCAGCAGCAACAGCAGCAGGAGCAGCAGTACGGCACCCCCTCCGCACAGCCGTCCTCGGCATCCTCGGCCTCAACTTCGCGATGATAGGTTCCGGTAAGTGGTGAGCACAGCAACGACGTCCCGGACGCAACTGAGCCGGGTCACGCTGGTGGGTGAGCGTCGGCGTGCCGACATCGTCCTGCCGTCGGACACCCCGATCGGCCATCTGCTGCCCGACATCCTGCAGTTGCTCGACGACCGGGCCGCCGCGCGGCCCATGACCCGGCAGCTGATCACCTCCGACGGCTCGGTACTGCCGCACGAGGCCACCCTGTCGTCGGCCGAGGTACCCGACGGCGCCGTCCTCCAGCTGGTGCGCGCCCATGCCGCGCCACCCGCGCCCGTCGTGCACGACGTCACCGACCAGGTAGCCGACGACCTCGATCTGCGCTCCTGGCGCTGGCGGCCCGCCGCCCGCCGGGCCAGCGCCGGGGTCGCCACCGTGGTGTTCGCCGTGGCCGCAGCCCTGCTGGCCCGGCACGAGTTCGCGCTCAAGTCCGTCGGCGCCGCGCTCGCGGCCGTCGCCGTCCTGTTCCTGGCCGCGGGCGCGCTCGTCGCGAAGATCGGCGACGGCAACCGCGGGCTCGCCACGGTGCTGCTGCTCGCCTCCGGAGGGCTCGGAGTGCTCGCCGTCTGGACCGCCGCCGACGCCTACGGCTGGTCAGGACCGGCCCGGCTGGCCGGGGTCGTCGCGGCGCTGGTGCTCACTCTGGTGCTGCTCGCCTACTTCTCGCCGCTCGGCCGCGGCGCGCTCCTCGGGGCCGGCGCGAGCGCCTGCATCGCCGTGGTGTGGGAGGCCGTCGCCGCCGTACAGGACCGGCCGGACCGGCTCGGCGCGGTGATGACCGTGTTCTCGGTCGTACTGCTCGGCCTGCTGCCCCGGTTCGCGCTGATGGCCTCGGGTCTGACGGGACTCGACGACCAGCGCTCCTCGGGCGCCTCGGTCAGCCGCCACCAGGTCGCCAACGCGCTCGCCGCGACCCACCGCGGGCTCGCGCTGGCCACCATCGCCACCGTCGTCTCGGCCGCCGCCGGCGGCTGGCTGCTGACCGCGGCCGGGCGGCCGACCGTGTGGACGGTGGCCCTCACCTCGCTCACCGCCCTCGTGCTGCTGTCCCGGGCCCGGGCCTTCCCGCTGGTCGCCGAGGTCGTGGCGCTGTTCGGCGGGGCCGCGCTGCTCGTCGTACGGCTCGCGGTGGTGTGGGCGGACCACGCGGGCGGCGCCGGGGCGCTGGTGCTGCTGTGCGCTGCGGCGGCGCTGCCGCTGCTGGTCCTCGCGATCCAGCCGCCCGAGCATGTGCAGGTACGGCTGCGGCGGATCGGCGATCTGATCGAGTCCGCCGGCGTGATCGGGCTCTTCCCCCTCGCCGTCGGGGTGTTCGGCATCTATGGGCAACTGCTCAACAAGTTCTGAGGCCAGGGCAGGAGTGAAGGGCGACATGCCGAACGGGGACAACTGGCAGAGCGACGTGTTGCGCGATCTGAGGGGCGGCTCGCCCGGGCAGCCCGCACCGGAGCAGCGGCAACAACCGGAGCAGCGGCAACAACAGGGAGTCGGTGACCCGGGACAGCCGGGCCCGCCCGCGCAGGGTCCCGCGCCGGCGTACGGCTATCCGCAGCAGCAGGCCTACGGCGACCCGTCCGCGGCCCACCCGCAACAGGTACCGCAGCAGGGCGCTCCCGCGCAGGGTCCCGCCCCGGCGTACGGCTACCCCCAGCAGCAGGCGTACCCCGACCCGCCGGCCCAGTACCAGCAGCAGGCCTACCCAGCCCAGCAGCAGTACCCGGAGCAGCAGTACGGCCAACAGCAGCAGTACGCCGAGCAGCAGCAGTACGTGGAACAGCAGCAGCACCACGCGGAACAGCAGCAATACACCGCGCAACAGCAGTACACCGAACAGCAGCACCATGCCGGGCAACAGCAGCACGCCGCTCGGCAGCAGGCCCAGTCCCAGGCCCGCCCGCAGCAGGCTCCCGCCGCCCGCCGCGGCACCCCCGACTCCCGGCCGGTGCTCGACAAGCGGATCGCCTCCGCCGCGCTGAAGCCGCGCCGCGGTGAGGCGTTCAGCGCCCGTGCCCTGCGCGCCGTACGCCGTACCGTCGCCTCCTCGGCGGCCCGTGAGGTCGCCGACACCGCGGCCACCGCCGAGGTGCTGCAGCAGGCGGTCACCACCGGCCGGCAGATCGCGGTGACCTCCATCCGCGGCGGCTCCGGCAAGACGACCGTCGCCGCACTGCTGACCGCCACCTACGCCCACTACCGCCAGGACCCGGTGCTCGCCGTCGAGGCCGACCCGGCGCTCGGCTCGCTGCCGCTGCGGCTCGGCGCAGAGTCACTGCGCTGGACCACCGGCGACCTCGCCGGACTGGTGGAACCGCAGATGTCCCTGCTCGACGTCACCGGATACCTGGTTCAACTCCCCGGCAACGCCTGGCTGTTGCCCGGTAGTCAGGGCCAGGTGGGCGCCATGCTCGACACCAAGGGCTACGAGCGGGTCATGGTGGCGCTGCGCCGCTACTTCGGGGTGACCGTCGTCGACTGCGAGACCCTGCCCGCCGAGGTCGCCCGCACCGCCCTGTCCGCCGCCCAGGCCCGGGTGCTCACCGTGCCCGCGACACTGGAGGGCGTCGCCAGCACCCGCGCCGTCCTGGAGTGGATGCGCAACCTGCCCCGGCATGTGCTGGCCTCCACCGTCGTCGTCCTCACCGAGGTCGCGCCGCACCCCGGCCTCGACCTCGGCAAGGCCACCGAGGAACTGACCGCGGCCGGAGTCACCGTGACGGTCCTGCCCTACGACCGCCACCTCGCGGCCGGCGGCGCCATCCGCACCGATCTCCTCGCCCGGGCCACCCGGCAGTCCGCCGCCCGTCTGGCCGCCGACGTCTTCCAGCTCTCCCAGAAGCAGCGCTGACCGCCCGACAGGAAGGGACCCGAGGAACTCGAGGACGAGGCAACGAAGATGAGCACCCGACTGATCCACCGCCCCGCACGCACCACCCGGCCGTCGGCCGCCCCCGAGCCGCGCACCATAGAGGCGCCGCCCAACCTGCCCGAGGGCAAGGCCGGCTCCGTGCTCCACTCGCTGCTGCCCGTCGCCGGGGTCATGTCGTCCGTCGTGATGATGACCATCGTGCGCAACAGCCAGTTCGCCGGGCTGGGCGCGATCATCCTCGTCGTCACCCTGACCGGCTCCCTCGCCATGGCCTTCTCCCAGCGCGGCAAGGCCCAGCGCACCCGCCGCACCCAGCGCGAGGCCTATCTGGCCTACCTGGAGGACCTGCGCGAGCAGCTGGCCAAGGAGGAACGCGAACGGCGCGAACGCGCCCAGGTGCTCAACCCGCCACCGGACGCGCTGTACGACATCGTGCGCGACCCCGCCCGGCTGTGGGAGCGGCGCCGGGTGGACGGGGACTTCCTGCGGGTGCGGGTCGGCACCGGCCAGATGCCGGTGCGCGATCTGAAGGTCGCCCAGCAGGGCTCCTCGGTGCTGACCCCGCCCGACCAGTTCATGCTCAACGAGGCCTCCGCGCTGTCCGCCCGCTTCAGCACCGGCACCGAACTCCCGCTGACCGTCCCGCTGGACCGGGTCGGCAACATCAGCGTCATCGGCCCTCGCGAGGACACCCTGCGGGTCGCCCGCGCGCTGCTCGTCCAGGCCGCCGCCACCCACGCGCCCGACGACGTGGCCATGGCCGTCGCGGCCCCCGGCGACCGGGTGGCCGACTGGGAGTGGGCCAAGTGGCTGCCGCACATGCTGGACACCGAGCAGTTCGACGGCCCGGTCGCCGCCCGCCGGATCGCCCCCTCGCTGCCCCAGCTCGCCCGGCAGATCGGCGGTGAGCTGAGCCGCCGCGCCTCCTACGCGGCCGAGGTACGCCGCGGTCTGTCCGGCAAGGACGCCCTCGCCGTGACCTCCCGGCTCCTCGTCCTCGCCGACGCCCACGGCGAGGACGCCGTCGACCTGCCGCGCCCCGACGACGCGGTCGGCCTGCGGGACATGGGCGTCACCGTGCTGCACCTGCTCGACGAGCGGGTGCAGGAGCCCGGCAGCGTCGGCGTGCGCATCACCGTCGACGGCGCCCGGATCGTCATCGAGGACCTGCGTGAGGACGAGCCGATCAGTGCCCACGGCACGGTCGACGAGGTGGGCACCGCCCTCGCCGAGGGCCTGGCCCGGATGCTCGCCCCGCTGCGGCTGTCCGCGGAGTCCCTGGCCGACGCCCCGCTGACCGGCCCGGTCGACTTCGCGGAGCTGCTCGGCATCGACGACGTCGCCCAGCTCGACCTGGCCCGGCTGTGGGCGCCGCGCGCCGAACGCGCCTTCCTGCGCGTCCCGATCGGCGTCAGCGACAGACACGAACCCGTGCTCCTCGACCTGAAGGAGTCCTCCGAGCTGGGCATGGGCCCGCACGGCCTGTGCGTCGGCGCCACCGGCTCCGGCAAGTCCGAGCTGCTGCGCACCCTCGTCCTCGCGCTGGTCGCCACCCACCCGCCGGAGGACCTCGCGCTGGTCCTCGTCGACTACAAGGGCGGCGCCACCTTCGCCCCCTTCGCGGACCTTCCGCACGTGGCGGGTGTGATCACCAACCTGGAGAACCAGGCCGGTCTCGTCGAACGCGTCCACGCCTCGCTCGCCGGCGAGGTCAAGCGGCGCCAGCAGGTCCTCAAGGAGGCGGGCAATGTCGCCGACATCGGCCACTACGCCGCCCTGCGCGCCGAGAAGCGCCCCGACCTCGAACCGCTGCCCCACCTGTTCGTCGTGATCGACGAGTTCGGTGAACTCCTCACCGCCAAGCCGGACTTCATCGACCTGTTCCTGTCCATCGGCCGCATCGGCCGCTCCATCGGCGTGCACTTGCTGCTGTCCAGCCAGCGCATCGAGGGCGGCAGGCTCAAGGGCCTGGACACCTATCTGTCGTACCGGCTGGGCCTGCGCACCTTCTCCGCCGACGAGTCCCGCACGGTCCTCGACACCACGGACGCCTTCCACCTCCCGCCGCTGCCGGGCTTCGGCTACCTCAAGGTCGACACCAGCCACTACGAGCGGTTCAAGGCCGGCTATGTCTCCGGCGCCTACCGCGGCCCCGTCCAGCGGGACACCGAGGACACCGGGCCGATGGCCCTGGAGTACACGGCGTACAACTCCCTGGGCCAGGAGGAGAGTTCGGGCCCCGCCGAGCCGCAGATGCGGCGCCGGGAGACCGGGCCGACCGAGATGGGCGTCATGGTCCGGCAGCTTGAGGACGCCGGCGCCCGGCCCGTACGCCAGATCTGGTTGCCCCCGCTGCCCGACGCCGTCGCCCTCGACCAGGTCGCCGGACCCGTCGAGGTGGGCCCGCGCGGCACGCAGCTGTCCCGGCGCCGCGGCCCGCTGCAGGTACCGCTGGGCATCCTGGACGACCCGACCCGGCAGTGGCAGGGCCAGTGGTACCTGGACCTCACGATGGCGGGCGGCCACGCGGCGGTCATCGGCGGCCCCCAGTCCGGCAAGACCACCCTGCTGCGCACCCTGGCCCTGTCCCTGGCGCTCACCCACACCCCGCAGGAGGTCGGCATCTACGGCCTCGACCTGGTCGGCGGCGGTCTGCAGGCGCTGTCCGGTCTGCCGCACGTGGGTGGGGTGGCCGGCCGGGCGGACCGGGAGCGGTGCGCCCGCACCATCGACTCCGTGCGCGGCATGCTCGACCAGCGCGAGGAGCTGTTCCGGCTGCACAACGTCGACTCCCTGGAGCAGCTGCGCACCCTGCGCGCCGCGGGCCGCGTCCCCGAGCTGGCCTCCACCGAGATCGTGCTGCTCATCGACGGCTTCGGCGCCCTGCGCGACGACTTCGAGGAACTCGACGACGCGGTCGGCGACATCCTCAAGCGCGGCAGCGGCTACGGCATCCACGTGGTCGCCGGCATGCTGCGCTGGAACGACGTGCGGATCGCCGCCCAGTCCCAGTTCGGCACCCGGGTGGAGCTGAGGCTGAACGACCCCGGCGAGTCCAGCATCGAGCGCAAGCTCGCCCAGACCCTCTCGCCCGAGGAGAAGGGCCGCGTCCTCACCGACGGCAAGCTTTTCGCCCAGGTCGCCCTGCCCCGCACCGACGGCGTCGCCGACACGGCCGACCTCGGCGCGGTCCTGGAGCGCACGGCTCGTACGATCCGCGCCACCTGGACCGGCGAGACCGCCCAGCCGGTCAGGGTGCTGCCGCACGTCCTGGAGCCGCACCTGCTGCCCGGCCCGGCGGCCGAACCGCGCCGGGTCCCGATCGGCCTGGACCAGACCCAGCTGGCGCCCGTTCTGCTCGACCTGTTCCGGCACGACCAGCACCTCGTGATCATGGGCGACAGCGAGTGCGGCAAGACCAACCTGCTCAGAGCCGTCGCCGAAGGCCTGATCGAGCGCTACAGCGAGGACGAGCTGGTCTTCGGCGTCATGGACCCCCGGCGCGGTCTGCGCGGCGCCATCCCGGAGGAGTACCGGGGCGGCTACGCCTACAACGCCAAGCTGTGCGCGGGCCTGTCCGCGGGTATCGCCACGGAACTGGAGAAGCGGCTGCCCGACGAGAGCGCGGACGGCGAGGACCTGGAACCGGGCAGCTGGGGATCGGGCCCGCGGATCGTGATCCTGGTCGACGACTACGACGTCCTGACCACCGCGGGCCAGCAGCCGCTCGCGCCCTTCCTGCCGTACATCCCCTCGGCCCAGGACATCGGCCTGCACTTCGTCCTCACCCGCCGGGTCGCGGGCGCCTCGCGCGGCCTGTACGAGCCGCTGCTGCAGAGCCTGCGCGAGTCCGGGGCCTCGGCGCTGGTGATGGCGGGCGACCGCAGCGAGGGCCAGCTCTTCCCCGGCGTGTACGCCGGCCAGCAGCCGCCAGGTCGCGGTGTCCTGGTCCGCAGGGGCGAGCCGAGCCGGCTCATCCAGACCGTTTACGCGGGGAACAAGTGAGCGGGGAACGGGCAAGCGGGGAACAGGTAGTAACAGGTAAGGGGCCGAGGTAACCCATGACGAAGGATGTCGTCGCTCTCACCAGGACCATGCCCGACCCGCTGAGCGTGCTCGCGGGGCTGCTCGCCGGCGGCCCGGACATGCTGGCGGGCGTCGAGGGGGACGGCGCGGTGGTGCAGCTCTGCGACGAGCAGGGCCGTCCCCTCGTCTCCGTCGAGGCGCCCCTGCTGGTGCAGGTCAGAGGAGAGGCACAGCGGCTGCTCGGGGCGAGCGAGCCCGAGGTGCCGTACTGGTGGACCGAGGCCCGTGCCACCACCGGCGTCAAGGAGGCCGAGCAGCTCGCCGGCACCTTCGCCGCCCGCATCGCCACCCTGGTCGGCGGCACCGCCTGGCCGCGGGAGGCGACGCGGTCCCTGGCGGTGGTCAAGACCGACGGGATGCGCGCGGTGCCGACCCCGGCCGCGGCGCAGCCCGCCGTGGACGTGCTCACCGACAAGGTCGCCGTGGTGATCCAGGACCGCCCGGTGGTCGCGATGACCGCCTGGCTCTCGAACGCCTTCCGGGCCGTGGCCGACGCCGACCTCGGCCTGCAGATCGTCACCCCCGCCGGCACGCGCCTGTCCCCGGCGGTCCGCAACAACCTGCCGGGCTGGCCCTCGCGCTGGGTGGTGCAGGACGAGAAGGACGGCTACTACGACGGCTTGTCCGGAGCCGTACTGCACTGGGCCAACGGCCTGTTCATGCCGGTCGAGTCCCCGGAGGCGACGCCGGAGGACCCCCGTACCCCCATGGCCGACTCCTTCGCCCCCGTGGTGGCGGACGACGGTGAGCGCCAACTGGCCGTGTCCTTCCGGGCGATCCACCCGGCGGACGAACGGCTCGTGCTCGGCGGCGCCCTGGAAGCCGTATGGCGTGAGCTGACCGGTGAGCCGCCGGCCGGCTGGGGCACCGAGGAGCCTGCCAACCTGCCCTGGTCGGTGCGTCAGCTGACGGATGTGGCGTACGAGCGGGCGCCCGAGCCGACCTGGCTGGTTGTCGTCGGCAGCCCGGAGCGCCCGGGCCTCGCGACGGTCCGGATCAGCCGTACCGAGGGCGGTGTGGAGGAGGACGTCACGCTGGCGTTCGGCTACGGCCCGGGCGAGGAGGTGCCGACGGACGCCGACGTGATCCGGGCGGCGGAGGTCCTCGCCACCCGGCACGACCTGCAGTCGATGCTGGTCCAGGTCCGCCGGGCCCGCCGTGATCTGTCCGTACCGCCGCGCTTCGAGGGTCCCGGTGTCCCGTACGCCTTCGTCCTCGGTGCCGACGAGGTACGGGAGATGCCCGGCGACCGGGCCCGGCGCACCCCGCTGCCCACGCCGCCGCGCGAGCTGGGCCCGAAGCGGCGTCCGGCGCTGTACTACTCCTTCCCGGGCGACCCCTCGGACCTCGCGGGCTGGGCGGACTTCGAACGACTGGTGACGCACCTCAAGGGCGACTGAGGCGCCGTATCAGGCAGACAGGGGCGCTCAGCGTTGTCTTGTGATTTCGCAAAACTCCCGCAGCCATTCCTGGATATCGCCTAGGGATACTCCCGATTTACCGAACTTGAGCCCGGCGTCCACATGATGATGCGCGCACAGGAGCCGTCAGCTCACCCATGATGTCCCGATTCATCCCGACTGAATGGGGCATATTACTGTGCGGCGGATCGCCCCCGCAGGTCCGGTGGCCAACGTTGTGTCACGAGCCGCATGAGGTGGCCGGGTTGGTGGCACGATGGTTCTGGCGGGGGTGCGGCGGCCGTACCTCCGGGCCGGGAGAGCGGACCGACCGAGGGTGTGATCAGTTGTGGCCATTTCACTGTCTGTGGTGCTGCTGTTGGCAATCATCCTGGTGGTCCTGCTCAGAGGAGGGAACATCAAGACGGGGCCCGCGATCGTCGCGATCCTCTTCGGCTTCTTCCTCGCCTCGACCGGCATGGCCCCGTCCATCGACCGCTTCCTGAACTCGATAGCGGACTCGATCAGTTCGATCAAGTTCTGACCGTACTGGGCCGCAGCGCCGGAACACGCGGAACAACCGAACCGGCGGGGAGACGTACGGGGACGGCGCCGCGCGACACGGACTCGGCGGAGGCGGCCGGCCACGGGATCGAGGACCGCCTCGGTACCGGCTGGGGGAGGATGCGGTGACCTCGCCGGCTCGCGGTCAAGGCCGTCCACGGCCAGTGCGCCGACGAGGACGAGTTCCGCGTCCGCTTCAGCCACGAGGTGGCAGCGGCGCCTTCACGTCCCCGTGGTGGACGCGTACGCCGACGCCCCTGGACGGACACGCTCTGCACCCCCGGCGAGGACCTGGGCACCCTCTCCGCAGCTCCCGGCATCACTCGATCCGGGGGACCCCTGTCGCCGCCACGGCCCGCTCCTGCCGGACCGGCTGAGCGAACCGGCTGCCGGCCTCGCGGAGGCCTTGCGTGACATCCACCGCGCCGGAGTGGTCCACCGCGACCTGGAACCGGCCAACGTCATGCTCGCCGAGGCCGGCCCGTGCGTGATCGACTTCGGCGTCTCCCGCACCGCCGAGCCCACCGGCGCCGACGCCCCGCCTTTCTCTGCACCCGCCCGGCACCCGTCTTCGGTTGGTGCTCGCTGGTTCGGGCACGCGGGGGACACGCCTATGGTGAGCCGTGTCTGGTGATCGTCATGGTCGTTGGAGCGGGCATGCGAAAGATCATCATGACCGCCACGCTGGCCTTGGCTGCCATGGCCATGGCAGCTCCTGCGCATGCGGACAACAAATCGACCCCGTTCACCAATTGGACCTTCTCGCCGGCATCCGTCTGCGGGCTGGAAGGCGCAGAGGTGTCGGCGCTGCCCATCCTGGCCGACTACGTCCCCATCCACGCCAACAGCTGCTCGAACGGCAACGTGCTCGATCACCCGGGTATCTAGGCCGAAGCCCGCCGAATGCGCCTGCGGGGACACGGCGGACTGATCGGAGCCCTCGGAAACGATCAGGGCCAGGTCGGAGGAATGATCCTCTGACCTGGCCCTGAGTCGTATGGAGCGGGCGACGGGAATCGAACCCGCGTAGCTAGTTTGGAAGACTAGGGCTCTACCATTGAGCTACGCCCGCAACAGTGCGCCGCAGGTCGGTGACCGCGGCACTGGAGGCATCGTAGCGGGTCGCCCGCCGCCGAGGCCAACGAGTAGGTCCTGGAAGCGCCCGCACGCGTCGCCTCGAAGAATGCGGCCGACGGAACCGGCCGGGCCATGTACCCTACGTGTCGCACCAGACGGGGTGTGGCGCAGCTTGGTAGCGCGTCCGCTTTGGGAGCGGAAGGCCGTGGGTTCAAATCCCGCCACCCCGACCACCTGTCCACGACGTCGTGATGATCGCCTTTTGGGGCGCTGACCGGCTGCGGTTACTATGCAAGCTGCGCGCCCGTGTGACCCGGCCCGAACGGCCTACGTACTCCTCCGGGCGGCGAATCCGCCGGACCTGTCTGGCTCCGGCAGAACCCAAGCAGTCAGCCACAAGGAGACCGAACCGTGAAGAGCGCCGTGGAGACCCTGAACCCGACCCGGGTTCGGCTCACTGTCGAGGTGCCCTTCGAGGAGCTCAAGGACAGCCTCGACGCGGCGTACAAGAAGATCAACCAGCAGGTCACGGTGAAGGGCTTCCGCAAGGGCAAGATCCCGGCCCGCGTCATCGACCAGCGGTTCGGCCGCGGTGCGGTGCTGGAGGAGGCCGTCAACGACGCGCTGCCCAAGTTCTACACCGAGGCGGTCAACGAGGCCGAGCTGAGCCCGCTGGGCCAGCCCGAGGTCGACATCACCGAGCTGAAGGACGGCGAGACGCTGAACTTCACCGCCGAGGTCGACGTCCGCCCGGCCCTGGAGATCCCGGACTACTCCGGCATCGAGGTCGAGGTCGACGCCGTCGAGGTCACCGACGAGGACATCGAGAAGTCGGTCGAGCAGCTCCGTGAGCGCTTCGCCTCCACCTCCCCGGTCGAGCGCGCCGCCGAGGACGGCGACGTCGTCACCATCGACCTGGAGGCCAAGGTCGACGGCGAGGTCCTGGAGGACGGCATCGCCAACGGCGTCTCCTACACCATCGGCTCCGGTGAGCTGCTCGACGGCATCGACGACGCCGTCAAGGGCAAGTCCGCCGGCGAGGAGGCCACCTTCACCTCCGAGCTGAAGGGCGGCTCCGCCGCGGGCAAGGAGGCCGAGGTCACCGTCAAGGTCACCCAGGTCGCCGCCCGTGAACTGCCCGAGCTGGACGATGAGTTCGCGCAGCTCGCCTCCGAGTTCGACACCCTGGACGAGCTGAAGGCCGACAGCCGTAAGCGCCTCGCGAACATGAAGCAGTTCGACCAGGCCACCCAGGCCCAGGAGCGCGTCCTGGAGAAGCTCCTCGAGCTGGTCGAGGTCCCGGTCCCCGAGAAGCTGCTCGAGGACGAGATCAACACCCGCAAGCACAACCTGGAGCACCACCAGCTCGGCCAGATGGGCCTCACCCTCGACAAGTACCTGGAGATCCAGGGCAAGACCGCCGAGGAGTTCGACACCGAGACCCGCGAGGCGGCGGTCAAGGGCATCAAGACCCAGTTCGTCCTCGACGAGCTGGTCAAGAAGGAGCAGCTGAACGTCAACCAGGAGGAGCTCACCGAGCACCTCATGCGGCGCGCGGCCTCCTCCGGCATGTCCCCCGACCAGTTCGCCCAGGCCGTCGTCGAGGGCGGCCAGGTGCCGCTCCTGGTCGGCGAGGTCGCCCGCGGCAAGGCCCTGGCCGTCGTGGTCGAGGCCGCCACCGTGAAGGACAGCAACGGCGAGATCGTCGACCTCGACGAGGAGGACGAGACCGAGTCCGCCATCGAGACGGTCGAGGCCACGGAGGGCTCCACCGAGTCCGCCGAGGAGAAGACCGAGGGCTGAGCGGCCCTACGGCGCCTCTGACGCACGTACGACGGGTCCCTGGGAGTGTGTCTCCCGGGGGCCTTGTCGTTTGCGGGGAACAGCCGGCCCGAAGGGGCGCGGGGCTGATCGACATGCGCTCCGCCGCGTGGGCGCGAGCAACCCCACCCACCCGCGGCGCGGCGGCAACCGCACCGCCTCCCACGAACCGCACCCGGCCCCCTGCGGAGCGCTACGCCCCCGGCGAACACTGGCATTCCCGGGATTCCCCGAAGGGACCATCGCGTTAGGGTCCATGAAAGGCAGAACAATGAGACGGCCCGGCGCCGTCGTAAGACGAGCAGGTGGATACGTGACGAATCTGATGCCCTCCGCCGCCGGCGAGCCTTCCATCGGTGGTGGCCTCGGCGACCAGGTCTACAACCGGCTGCTCGGCGAGCGGATCATCTTCCTCGGCCAGCAGGTTGACGACGACATCGCCAACAAGATCACCGCACAGCTGCTGCTCCTTGCGGCCGACCCCAGCAAGGACATCTACCTGTACATCAACAGCCCCGGCGGCTCGGTGACGGCGGGCATGGCGATCTACGACACCATGCAGTACATCCCGAACGACGTGGTGACCATCGGCATGGGCATGGCGGCCTCGATGGGCCAGTTCCTGCTCACCGGCGGCACCGCCGGCAAGCGCTTCGCCCTGCCGCACACGGACATCATGATGCACCAGGGCTCCGCGGGCCTGGGCGGTACGGTCTCGGACATCAAGATCCAGGCCCAGTACCTGCTGCGCACCAAGAAGACCATGTCCGAGCTGACCGCGCTGCACTCCGGCCAGACCGTCGAGACGATCATCCGCGACGGCGACCGCGACCGCTGGTTCACCCCGGAAGAGGCCAAGGAGTACGGTCTCATTGACGAGATCATCACGCACGCCTCGGGTGTTCCGGGAGGCGGCGGCACCGGCGCCTGACCGGCCCGGCCACGCCACGCACCGCCGATACCCCAGCCCCCCGAACGCCACCAGGACGGTGAACCCCATGAGCAACTTCCCCGGCGCCGCCAGCGGCATGTACGAAGGGCCCCGCCCCGACAGCCGCTACGTCATCCCGCGCTTCGTCGAGCGCACCTCCCAGGGCATCCGCGAGTACGACCCGTACGCGAAGCTCTTCGAGGAGCGCGTGATCTTCCTGGGCGTCCAGATCGACGACGCCTCCGCCAACGACGTCATGGCGCAGCTGCTGTGCCTGGAGTCGATGGACCCGGACCGGGACATCTCGATCTACATCAACAGCCCCGGTGGCGACATGACCGCCCTCACGGCGATCTACGACACCATGCAGTTCGTGAAGCCCGACATCCAGACGGTCTGCATGGGTCAGGCGGCCTCCGCGGCGGCCATCCTGCTCGCCGCCGGTACGCCCGGCAAGCGCATGGCGCTGCCGAACTCCCGTGTGCTGATCCACCAGCCGGCGGGCTCCACCGGCCGCGGCCAGCTCTCCGACCTGGAGATCATCGCCAACGAGTTCACCCGGATGCGCGAGCAGCTGGAGGACATGCTGGCCAAGCACTCGAACCAGCCGATCGAGAAGATCCGCGAGGACATCGAGCGCGACAAGATCCTCACGGCCGAGGAGGCGCTGGAGTACGGCCTCGTCGACCAGATCATCTCCACCCGCAAGCTGAACAACAGCTCGGTCCGCTGACGCGGAGCGGCTTGCTCTCTGCCCCTCTTGGCACGGTGCACGTCAAAGTGAACCCTGCCAAGGGGGGCCCGAACACGGGGCCCGGCAAGGTACCGTCGGACATAAGGCAGCACCAGGAGCCGCTGGACCCCCGCGTCCAGGCGTCTCCCAGGCGAAGGGGAAGCACACCGTGGCACGCATCGGTGACGGCGGCGATCTGCTCAAGTGCTCGTTCTGTGGCAAGAGCCAGAAGCAGGTCAAGAAGCTCATCGCAGGGCCCGGTGTGTACATCTGCGACGAGTGCATCGATCTCTGCAACGAGATCATCGAGGAAGAGCTCGCGGAGACCAGCGAGGTGCGCTGGGAGGAGCTGCCCAAGCCCCGCGAGATCTACGAGTTCCTCGAGGGCTATGTAGTCGGCCAGGAGGCGGCGAAGAAGGCCCTGTCCGTCGCGGTGTACAACCACTACAAGCGGGTCCAGGCGGGCGAGAACGGCGGCCCGAGCGGCCGTGACGACGCCATCGAGCTGGCGAAGTCCAACATCCTCCTGCTGGGCCCCACGGGCTCGGGCAAGACCCTCCTCGCGCAGACGCTGGCCCGCATGCTCAACGTCCCGTTCGCGATCGCGGACGCGACGGCGCTCACGGAGGCGGGCTACGTGGGCGAGGACGTGGAGAACATCCTCCTCAAACTGATCCAGGCGGCGGACTACGACGTCAAGAAGGCCGAGACCGGGATCATCTACATCGACGAGATCGACAAGGTGGCCCGCAAGAGCGAGAACCCGTCGATCACCCGCGACGTATCGGGTGAGGGCGTCCAGCAGGCGCTGCTCAAGATCCTGGAAGGCACCACGGCCTCGGTCCCGCCCCAGGGCGGCCGCAAGCACCCGCACCAGGAGTTCATCCAGATCGACACGACGAACGTCCTGTTCATCGTGGGCGGCGCCTTCGCCGGCCTGGAGAAGATCATCGAGGCCAGGGCCGGCGCGAAGGGCATCGGCTTCGGCGCCACGATCCTCTCCAAGCGCGAGCTGGAGGCCAAGGACGTCTTCGAGGACGTCATGCCGGAGGACCTGGTCAAGTTCGGCATGATCCCCGAGTTCATCGGCCGCCTCCCGGTGATCACTTCGGTCCACAACCTGGACCGCGAAGCGCTCCTGAAGATCCTGGTGGAACCCCGCAACGCGCTCGTGAAGCAGTACGAGCGCCTCTTCGAACTCGACGGCGTGGAGCTGGACTTCGAGCGCGAGGCCCTGGAGGCCATCGCCGACCAGGCCATCCTCCGCCAGACCGGCGCCCGGGGCCTGCGCGCCATCATGGAGGAAGTCCTCCAGGGCGTGATGTACGAGGTCCCGTCCCGCAAGGACGTGGCCCGCGTGGTCATCACAGCCGACGTGGTCCTCTCCAACGTCAACCCGACCCTGATTCCCCGGGATGCGCGGGGGCGCGGGTCCGGCGAGCAGAAGTCGGCCTGACACACACGCCGTACGACAGCGAAGGGGCCCCGGTCGACCGACCGGGGCCCCTTCGCCGTACCGGATGACGGCGTCAGGCCTTGACGCGCACGTCGTTGCGGAGCTTGGCCGCGAGGTCTGCCGTGTCGTCGATCGTGCCGCCCTGGCCCGAGGCCAGGGAAGCGACGCTGAACCCCATGACCATGCCGAGGGTGCTGTGGTCGCCCCAGATGCACACCGGCATCTTCACGGTCTTCGGCATCCCGGAGTCCGCCGAGCCGCTGGTGTCGAGCTGAGCCACCTGGCACTTCATGACGCCGTTGGAGAAGCCCGACGGGTGGACGGTCTCGGGGCTGCCGATCAGCTTGCCCTTGAAGCCGGTGTCACTCTGGTCCTTCTCGGACCCTGCCTTGGCCTTGGCGAACATGGCGTCGACGACCACCTCGGGGTTGTTGATGCTCCCGTACACGCCCTTGAAGTTGAGCCCCTTCTTGGTGAGCCCGGTGCCGCTCTCGTAGGCGGCGCTCACCTGCTGGGGGTTGTCCACCCCCCACTTCTCGAAGTCCGACTTGTCGGAGTTGGTCATGTCGCCCGAGGAGGAGTCCGAGTCGGCGGACTTCGTGTAGGTGCCGTTGATCACCGATTGCGGCGTGATCAGCTTGTGCGGCCCGTCATCCGCGATGCTTGAGCTGCCCCCGCCAAAGGCGAAGTACGCCCCCACCGCCACAACCGCCACCACGGCCACCGCGCCGATGATCAGGCCCGTCTTCTTCTTGCCGCCGCCCGGCTGCGGGGGCTGCGGCACGCCGTAGGGCTGCTGGCCGTAGGGCGGCTGCTGGCCGTAAGGGCCCGGCTGCTGCGGCACGCCGCCCTGCTGCGGGTAGCCGTAACCCGGCTGCGGCTGCGGAGGAGCCTGCTGCGGGTAGCCGGGCTGCGGAGCCTGCTGGGGGTATCCGTAGCCGGGCTGCGGAGCCTGCGGCGGCTGGCCGTACGGGCCCGGCTGGCCGTAGGGCCCCGGCTGGCCGTACGGGCCCGGCTGCCCCGGCTGGCCGTACGGACCCGGCTGCTGGGGCGGCTGGCCGTACGGGCCCGGCTGGTTGTTGCTCATTTCGGGGTTCCCCCTAGGACGCTTATGTGTTCCTGACATCCTGGCCCAGGCCCGGAAAGCACGCGGCACCGGGGGCCGCACCGTTACAGAACAAACGCGTTTCGGGACCACCCCGTGACACCTCTAAACTGACCCCCGTGACCGAGAACGCTCAGCAGCAGCCACCCGCGCCCGACTCCGAACTGCCGACCCAGTACGCGCCGGCCGATGTAGAGGGGCCGCTGTACGAGCGCTGGGTAGAGCGCGGTTACTTCGAGGCGGACGCCAAGAGCGACAAGCCGCCGTACACCGTCGTGATCCCGCCGCCGAACGTCACGGGCTCGCTCCACCTCGGGCACGCCTTCGAGCACACCCTCATCGACGCCCTGACCCGCCGTAAGCGCATGCAGGGCTACGAGACGCTGTGGCAGCCGGGCATGGACCACGCCGGCATCGCCACGCAGAACGTCGTCGAGAGGGAGCTGGGCAAGGAAGGGAAGTCCCGGCACGACCTCGGCCGTGAGGCGTTCGTCGAGCGCGTCTGGCAGTGGAAGGCCGAGTCCGGCGGCCAGATCAGCGGGCAGATGCGCCGCCTCGGTGACGGCGTCGCCTGGTCGCGTGAGCGGTTCACCATGGACGAGGGCCTTTCACAGGCCGTTCAGACCATCTTCAAGCGGCTCTACGACGACGAGCTGATCTACCGAGCCGAGCGCATCATCAACTGGTGCCCCCGCTGTCTGACGGCCATCTCGGACATCGAGGTGGAGTACCAGGACGACGACGGCGAGCTGGTCTCCATGAAGTACGGGGACGGGGACGACGCCATCGTCGTCGCCACCACCCGTGCCGAGACGATGCTCGGTGACACGGCCGTCGCGGTCCACCCCGAGGACGAGCGGTACAAGCACCTCGTCGGCAAGCTCATCAGGCTCCCGCTGACCGACCGTTCCATCCCGGTCGTCGCCGACGAGCACGTCGACCCCGAGTTCGGCACCGGCGCCGTCAAGGTCACCCCGGCCCACGACCCGAACGACTTCGAGATCGGCCAGCGCCACGAGCTGCCGTCCATCACGGTCATGGACGAGCACGCCGTCATCACCGTCCACGGCCCCTTCCAGGGCATGGACCGCCTGGAGGCCCGCTCGGCGATCGTCGCCGCGCTGCGCGCCGAGGGCCGGATCGTCGACGAGAAGCGGCCGTACATGCACTCCGTCGGCCACTGCTCGCGCTGCAAGACCACCATCGAGCCGCGCCTGTCGATGCAGTGGTGGGTCAAGGTCGGCCCGCTGGCCAAGGCCGCCGGTGACGCCGTCCGCGAGGGCAAGGTCACGATCCATCCGCAGGAGATGGAGAAGCGGTACTTCGACTGGGTCGACAACCTCCACGACTGGTGCATCTCGCGCCAGCTGTGGTGGGGCCACCGGATCCCGGTCTGGTACGGCCCGGAGGGTGAAGTCGTCTGCGTCGGGCCCGACGAGGAGCCGCCCGGGACCGAGGCGGAGGGCTGGCACCAGGACACCGACGTCCTCGACACCTGGTTCTCCTCCGGCCTGTGGCCGTTCTCCACGCTCGGCTGGCCCGAACAGACCGAGTCGCTCGCGAAGTTCTACCCGAACTCCGTCCTGGTCACCGGCTACGACATCCTCTTCTTCTGGGTCGCCCGGATGATGATGTTCGGCCTGTACGCGATGGACGGCACCCCGCCGTTCCACACCATCGCCCTGCACGGCATGGTCCGCGACCAGTTCGGCAAGAAGATGTCGAAGTCCTTCGGCAACGCGGTCAACCCGCTGGACTGGATGGACAAGTACGGCTCGGACGCCCTGCGCTTCACCCTGGCCCGTGGCGCCAACCCCGGCGTCGACGTCCCGATCGGCGAGGACTGGGTCCAGGGCTCCCGCAACTTCGCCAACAAGATCTGGAACGCGACGCGCTTCGCGCTGATGAACGGCGCGACGGTGGAGGGCCCGCTGCCGGACGCGTCGCAGATGTCGGCGACGGACCGCTGGATCCTCTCGCGCCTCAACTCGGTGGTCGCCGAAGTCGACGCGTACTACGAGGACTTCCAGTTCGCGAAGCTCTCCGACACCCTCTTCCACTTCGCGTGGGACGAGGTCTTCGACTGGTACGTCGAGCTGTCCAAGACGGTCTTCCAGGCGGGCGGCGAGCCGGCGGAGGTCAGCAAGCGGGTCCTGGGTGAGGTCCTGGACGTCACCCTCAAGCTGCTCCACCCGGTGGTCCCCTTCGTCACGGAGACCCTCTGGACGACCCTGACGGGCGGCGAGTCGATCGTGATCGCCGACTGGCCGCAGGACAGCGGCTTCCGTGACACGGCTGCCGAGCAGGAGATCGAGTCACTCCAGTCGGTCATCACCGAGGTCCGCCGCTTCCGCGCCGACCAGGGCCTGCAGCCCGGCCAGCGCGTCCCGGCCCGCCTGACCCTGGACGGTACGGCCCTCGCCCCGCACGAGGCCGCCATCCGCCAGCTCCTGCGCCTCCAGCCGGAGGGCGAGAGCTTCACGGCGACAGCGACCCTGCCCGTGGCGGGCGCCGAGGTCGCGCTCGACCTCTCCGGCACGATCGACGTGGCGGCCGAGCGCAAGCGCCTCGCCAAGGACCTGGCCGCCGCCGAGAAGGAGAAGTCCCAGGCCAACGCCAAGCTCGGCAACGAGGCCTTCCTGGCGAAGGCCCCGGACAACGTGGTGGACAAGATCCGAGGCCGCCTGGCGAAGGCGGAGGAGGACATCACGCGGATCACGGCTCAGCTGGACAGGCTGCCGGAGGCGTAAGCAGTTCTGCTTGGCTGAGGCCCCCGGTGCCTTCTTGAGGCGCCCGGGGCCTTCGCCAACCTGAGGGGCACAGGACTGTGCCGATATGCGGCTCCGCCGCGATGGGGGTCCCCCTGGTTCGAGCGAAGCCGAGAACTTGGGGGGCGACAAGCCACGAAGGACCGGCACCCGGCGATGGCGAGCACTCACCCCGAACCGGTCCGTTGTCACTCCTGCTCCGTAGACTGGTTCTGTGAGCGACCACCCCGGCACCAGCGACACCCCCGACCCCCTCGACGGCTTCGACGAACTCATCGAAGCCGAGACCACCCGCGACCCCGACCTCGCCGTGATCGAGGCCGGCAGCCGCACCCTGCGCACCCAGGGCGGCTCGCCGCAGGCACAAGTGCCGACGCGCCCCGAAGACCCCGAGATCGACAAGGCCCTGCGCGAGGTCGAGGCGGACCTGGCCACCCGCTGGGGCGAGACCAAGCTGGAGCCCTCGGTCAGCAGGATCTCCGCGCTGATGGACATCCTCGGCGAGCCCCAGCGCTCGTACCCCTCGATCCACATCACGGGCACCAACGGCAAGACCTCCACCGCCCGCATGATCGAGGCCCTGCTCGGCGCCTTCGAGCTGCGCACCGGCCGCTACACCAGCCCGCACGTGCAGTCGGTCACCGAGCGCATCAGCCTGGACGGCGCCCCGATCTCCGCCGAGCGGTTCATCGAGACGTACCAGGACATCAAGCCGTACATCGAGATGGTGGACGCGCAGCAGGAGCACCGGATGTCCTTCTTCGAGGTGCTCACCGGCATGGCGTACGCCGCCTTCGCGGACGCCCCGATCGACGTCGCCGTCGTCGAGGTGGGCATGGGCGGCTCCTGGGACGCCACCAATGTCATCGACGCCGACGTCGCCGTGATCACCCCCATCGACCTGGACCACACCGACCGGCTCGGCGAGACGACCGCGGAGATCGCCGGCGAGAAGGGCGGCATCATCAAGCAGGGCGCGACCGTGATCCTGGCGCAGCAGCCGGTGGACGCGGCGCAGGTGCTGCTGAAGAAGGCCGTCGAGGTGGACGCCACGGTGGCCCGCGAGGGGCTGGAGTTCGGGGTCGTCGCCCGGCAGGTCGCCGTAGGCGGGCAGCTGGTCACGCTGCGCGGCCTCGGCGGTGAGTACCCCGAGGTGTATCTGCCGCTGCACGGCGCCCACCAGGCGCACAACGCGGCCGTCGCCCTCGCCGCCGTCGAGGCGTTCTTCGGCGTCGGCGCGCAGCGCGCCGAGCCGCTGGACATCGACGCGGTCCGCAAGGCCTTCGCGGGGGTGTCCTCGCCGGGGCGGATGGAGGTCGTACGGCGGTCTCCGACGGTCGTGCTGGACGCCGCGCACAACCCGGCGGGGGCCGCGGTCACCGCGGAGGCGGTCCAGGAGGCGTTCGACTTCACCCGGCTGATCGGTGTGGTGGGCGCGAGCGGCGACAAGAACGTGCGGGGGCTGCTGGAGGCCTTCGAGCCGATCTTCACCGAGGTCGTCGTCACGCAGAACTCCACCGCCCGGGCGATGGACGCGGACGAGCTGGCCGCGATCGCGGTCGAGGTGTTCGGCGAGGAGCGGGTACAGGTCGAGCCGCGGCTGCCGGACGCCCTGGAGGCCGCGATCACGCTGGCCGAGGAGGAGGGCGAGTTCGCGGGCGGCGGCGTGCTGGTCACCGGTTCCGTCATCACCGTCGGCGAGGCCCGGCTGCTGCTGCTGGGGAAGGGCTGAGGACCGAGGATGCGTACGCTCTGTGCCTCGACACTGATCGGCGAGTTCTTCGTCATCGGCTTCGCCGGGCTCGTCGCCATGAAGGACCCGAGCCTGTCCGTCTCCACGGTGTGGCTGGTCAGCGGTATCGCGATGCTGCTGTGCGTGCTGCTGTGCGGCATGGTGACCCGGCCCGGCGGGGTGGCCCTCGGCTGGGCCCTGCAGATCGCCCTGATCGCCTCCGGGATCTTCGTCCCGACGATGTACTTCATGGGCGCGGTGTTCGCGGCGCTGTGGTGGGCGTCGGTGCACTTCGGCAGAAAGGTGGACGAGGCGAAGGCCCGCTTCGCCGCCCAGGCGGAGGGCTCCTCCACAGCTGACGCTGCGTAACAACCGCAGGGCATGCTCTTGTAACCTCGTCCCACCACCGCAGACGTCTGTCAGAAGGAGTCCCCCCGTGTCCCAGCGCACCCTCGTCCTGCTCAAGCCCGACGCCGTCCGTCGGGGCCTGACCGGCGAGATCATCAGCCGTATCGAGCGCAAGGCCGGCTGGCAGATCACCGCGCTGGAGCTGCGCACCCTGGACCGCGGCACGCTGGAGCAGCACTACGCCGAGCACGTCGGCAAGCCGTTCTACGAGCCGCTGGTCGAGTTCATGTCCTCCGGTCCGGTCGTCGTGCTGATCGTGGAGGGTGAGCGGGTCATCGAGGGCGTGCGCGCGCTGGCCGGTCCGACCGATCCGATCGCGGCCGCGCCCGGCTCCATCCGCGGTGACTACGGCGTGATCGTCCGGGAGAACCTGATCCACGCCTCCGACTCCGAGGAGTCAGCCGAGCGCGAGGTGAAGATCTTCTTCCCGGGCCGGGTGTGAGCGGCGGCGAGCTGAGATTTCGCTAATTTTTCTGAGGGGCCGTCAGCTCGGTTCGGTGGCGCCTGACCAGGGACGGCCGTAGATTTGCGGCCGTCCCTTGGCATATGCCTCACGATCGGGGGAACGCGTGCCTCCGTTGGACCGTCTCCACAAGCGGGGCGGGCCGCCATCTGGTGACAATGGCGGAGACCCTCGCGCAGTGGCCGTGCGGGCGCGTTTACGATGGAAGCCTTCACGTCACAGCACCCGCCTCGCCGACCTGATATGCCCTCAAAAGCACAGGAAGGCCAGATGAATCCGGATGGGGAACTCAATGTCGTTCATCGGCCGTGACATGGCTGTCGACCTCGGGACCGCCAACACGCTGGTGTACGTCAGGGGTCGCGGGATCGTACTCAACGAACCGTCCGTCGTCGCGATCAACACCAACACGGGTGGGATCCTCGCGGTCGGTGCCGAAGCGAAGAAGATGATCGGCCGGACGCCGGGCAACATCGTCGCCGTCCGCCCGCTGAAGGACGGCGTGATCGCCGACTTCGAGATCACCGAGCGAATGCTCCGCTACTTCATCCTGAAGATCCACAAGCGGCGCTATCTCGCCCGGCCGCGGGTCGTCGTGTGTGTGCCCTCCGGCATCACGGGCGTCGAGCGCCGCGCCGTGATCGAGGCGTCCTCCCAGGCCGGCGCCCGCCAGGTGCACATCATCGAGGAGCCCATGGCCGCCGCCATCGGCTCCGGCCTGCCGGTCCACGAGGCCACGGGCAACATGGTGGTGGACATCGGCGGCGGCACCACGGAGGTCGCGGTCATCTCGCTCGGTGGCATCGTCACCGCCCAGTCCATCCGGGTCGCGGGCGACGAACTGGACAACGCGATCATCCAGTACATCAAGAAGGAGTACAGCCTTCTGCTGGGTGAGCGCACGGCCGAGCAGATCAAGATCACGATCGGTTCGGCGTACGACCTCGACTCCGACGAGCACACCGAAGTCCGTGGCCGGGACCTGGTGTCCGGGCTGCCGAAGACCGTGGTCATCTCGGCCGCCGAGGTCCGCAAGGCGATCGAGGAACCGGTCAACGCGATCGTGGACGCGGTCAAGACGACCCTCGACAAGTGCCCGCCGGAGCTGTCCGGCGACATCATGGACCGAGGAATCGTTCTGACCGGCGGCGGAGCCCTGCTGCGCGGGCTCGACGAGCGGCTGCGCCGGGAGACCGGGATGCCGATCCACATCGCCGAGGATCCGCTGGACAGCGTCGCGCTCGGCTCCGGGAAGTGCGTCGAGGAGTTCGAGGCGCTGCAGCAGGTCCTGGACGCCCAGCCGCGCAGATGACGTAACTCTTCCATTCCGCCGTACGAGACGTTCTCCTCTCGTGCGGCGGATCGTTGATTAGAGGCATAAGCTCCCACAAATGGGCCCCTCGGGTTGCGCATCGCATAACGCCCGTGAAGGGACTCCCGAATTCCTATTGAGGAAGGGCACGGCCGCCGCACGTGAGGGACACGAAAGAGAGCCGGTTGCTCCTGGTCCTGCTGGTTGCCATCGCATTCGCGCTGATCACGGTGGACATCCGCGGGGGCAGGAACTCCCCGGTCGACGGTGCCCGGCAGGCCGCGGCCGCGGTGTTCGGCCCGGTCGAGAACGGGCTGTCCTCGGCGGTCGACCCGGTCGGCAACGCCGTCTCCGCGATCCGGGACTCCGGCAGCCGGCATGACCGGCTCGCCACGCTGGAGAAGGAGAACGCGGCCCTCAAGGCGAAGCTCGGCAGCGACGACCGCAACCGCAGCCGGCTGAACCAGCTCGACAGAATGCTGAAGATCGCCGGCGAGGGCCAGTACGGCATCAAGGGCGCCCAGGTCATCGCCATAGGAGCGGCGCAGGGCTTCTCCTGGACCATCACCATCGACGCGGGAGCCAATGACGGCATCAGGCGTGACATGACCGTCCTCAACGGCGACGGGCTGGTCGGCCGGGTCACCACCGTCGGCCCCGACACCTCCACCGTGCTGCTCGCCAACGACCCCGACTTCACCGTCGGCACCCGTATGGAGGGAAGCGACGAACTCGGCTTCGCCTCCGGGCAGGGCGACCGCCCGCTGCGCGTGGAGCTGCTCAACGGCAAGGCGGAGGTGAAGAAGGGCGACCGGCTCGTCACCTTCGGCTCGGAGGCCGACCGGCCGTTCGTCCCGGGCGTGCCGGTCGGCGTGGTCTCCCGCGTCGACCCCTCCAACGGCGGCCTCACCCGCACGATCTACGTCACCCCGTACGTCGGCTTCACCAAGCTGGACGTCGTCGGCGTGGTCGTCCAGGCCCCGAAGAAGGACCCGCGCGACGAGGTCCTGCCGGCCCAGCCCAAGCCGGTCCCGACGCCGACGGTGACCGTCACGGTGACCCCGTCCGCCGACGCCTCCGCCAACACCCAGCAGCAGTAGGAGCTGAATCCCATGCGCCTCAACCGGATCCTGCTCTCCAGCGCGCTGGTCGTCGTGGCGCTGGTGATCCAGGTGAGCGTCCTCGCCCGCCTGCATCTGCCGGGCGCCGTGCCCGACCTGCTGCTGCTCACCGTCCTGGGCCTCGCCATGGTGTACGGCCATGTCGGCGGCGCCCTCGTCGGCTTCGGCGCCGGTCTGCTCGCCGATCTCGCCCCGCCCGCCGACCACGCGGCCGGCCGCTACGCGCTCGTGCTGTGCGTCATCGGCTACTGCGCCGGGCTCATCAAGCCGGAGACCGGCCGCCTGAAGTCGGCGACCGGCCCGATGGCCGTCGTGGTCGCCGCCGCGATCGGTTCCACGCTGCTGTACGCGTGCGTCGGCGCCCTGGTCGGCGACACCGCCGCCCGCCATGTCGGCCTGCCCGGGCTGCTGTTCTCGGCGGCCCTGTACGACCTGCTGCTCGCCCCGTTCGTGGTGCCCGGCATCATGTGGCTGGCCCGCCGCGCGGACAACGACCCGCTCGCCGAGGCCGGCCCCGCCGCCAAGGCCGGCGACATCTCCACCGGCTGGCTCTCCTCCGGCACCGGCCTGCGCATCGGCAGCCAGCGCGGCGGACTCGGCGCGCTGAAGGCCAAGGCCCGCACCCGCTCCGCCCGGGTCGGCCGGATCAAGGGGGTCAAGCGGCTGTGAATGCCGGGGAGTTCACTCGAACGGGTCAGCATGCGCGGAACGCGGGCTCACAGGCTGGTCGTTCATCATCCGTACGTGCACTCGCATTTGCGCACTGAGAGGGGGAAGCAGCCGCAGTGACCAACATCCCCGAGACCGGTCGGACCCCACGCGTCCAGATCCGGCTCGTCGTGATCCAGATCCTCGTCCTCTCCCTCCTCGGCACGCTCGGCGGCCGCTTGTGGTACCTGCAGATCCGCGAGGGTGCGCAGTACCAGAAGGAGGCGTCCGGCAACCACGTCCAGCAGGTCGTCGACCCCGCCGTGCGCGGCGACATCCTGGACGCCCGCGGCGTGCCCCTCGCGGACAACGAGACCCGCCTGGTCGTCTCCGCCTCCCGCACCGACCTGCTCAAGCAGAAGGACGACGGCAAGGCGGTCCTCACCAAGCTGGCCGGTGTCCTCGGCGTGAAGCCCGAGGACGTCATCCAGAAGGTCCGGCTGTGCGACGCCAAGACCCCCCAGCCGTGCTGGAACGGCTCGCCGTACCAGCCGATCCCGATCACCGACGAGGCCACCCCGAAGCAGGCCCTGCAGATCCGCGAGCGCTCCGAGGACTTCCCCGGCATCACCGCCGATCCCGAGGCCGTGCGCCGCTACCCGGGTCCGGGCAAGTCCAACACCGCGCAGGTGCTCGGCTATCTCTCGCCCGTCACCGACGACGAGATCCAGAAGGCCAAGAACACCCCGTCGCCCTATCTGCGCTCCGACATGGTCGGCCGCTCCGGCCTGGAGCGGGAGTACGACAAGGAGCTGCGCGGCAAAGCCGGCGTCACACGCTACGAGGTCGACAACCTCGGCCGGGTCATCGGCAAGGCCAAGGCGGACCCCGCCGAGCCCGGCGCCAACCTGGTCACCAGCATCGACTCCCGGGTGCAGCGCGTTTCGGAGTACGAACTGGACAAGGCGATGAAGACCGCCCGCCAGCAGTTCGACAAGAACACCGGCGAGAACTTCAAGGCCGACTCCGGCGCCGTCGTCGTCATGGAGGCCAAGACCGGCCGGATCGTCGCGATGGCCTCGGAGCCGACCTACGACCCGAATGTGTGGGTGGGCGGCATCTCCGCCAAGGACTACAAGTCCCTGACCGGCAAGGACTCCGACTACCCGCTGCTCAACCGGGCCATACAGGGTCAAGCGGCCCCCGGTTCGACGTTCAAGGTGGTCTCCACGGCCGCCGCGGTCCAGGCCGGCTACCCCTGGGACGGCGGCTACCCCTGCACCAGCTCCTACTCGGTCGGCGGCCAGGTCTTCAAGAACTTCGAGGGCGAGAACTTCGGCCCGATCTCCCTCGGCCGCGCCCTGGAGGTCTCCTGCGACACCGTCTTCTACGGCCTCGGCGACAGGGAGTGGAAGAAGGACGGCGGCATCAACCCCAAGAAGGGCCAGCCGAAGGACTGGTTCTTCAAGACGGCCCACCAGTTCGGCCTCGGCAAGGAGACCGGCATCGACCTGCCCAACGAGGTCACCGGCCGTGTCCCCGACCGCCAGTGGAAGCTGGACTACTGGAACGCCAACAAGGACGCCTGGTGCAAGTCCGGCAAGAAGGACGGCAGCTACGTCGAGAAGATCGCCTACGAGAACTGCCTCGAAGGCAACAAGATGCGCGAGGGTGACGAGATCAACTACTCCATCGGCCAGGGCGACACACTCGTCACGCCGATCCAGGAGGCGATGATCTACGGCGCCGTCGCCAACGGCGGCACCGAGTACGTCCCGACCATCGCCAAGGCGATCGTCAGCCCCGACGGCAAGACCGTCCAGGAGATCAAGCCCAAGGTGCAGCGCAAGCTGCCCGTCAGCCAGGCCACCCTCAAGGGCATGGACGACGCCTTCGCGGGCGTCATCACCCGCGGTACGGCCGCGTGGAAGTTCAACGGCTGGCCGCAGGACAAGATCACCCTGCACGGCAAGACCGGTACGGCGGAGGTCTACGGCAAGCAGACCACCGGCTGGCTGGCCACGTACTCCAAGGACTACACGGTGATCATGACGATCTCCCAGGCCGGTACGGGTTCCGGTTCCGCCGGTGAGGCCGTGCGCAACATCTACAGCGCGCTCTACGGCGTCCAGGGAGACGGCTCCATCGACAACAAGAAGGCGCTGCTGCCCCAGCCGCAGCAGGGCCTGCCGAAGGTCCGCACGGACGGCACGATCGACGCCCCGAAGGTCACCGACGACCCGGCCAAGGACGCCGAGGCCGCCCAGAAGGACAACCCCAGCAACGGCGACAGCCAGCAGCCCGCCGCCACGGCGTCGCCCACCACGGGCAACCGCAACACCCGCAGGCGCCCTCGCAAGAGGGGAAGCCGGAGGATGCCCTCATGACCGGCAACAGCTTCTCCGTCTCCGGGTACGGCCCCGAGCGAGCCGGCTGGACCAGGCTCCTCGCCCGCGACTCACCGGCCCGCAGGCTGGACTGGCCGATGCTGCTGGCCGCTTTCGTGCTGTCGCTGCTGGGCTCGCTGCTGGTGTACTCCGCGACCCGCAACCGCACCGAGATCAACCAGGGCGACCAGTACTACTTCCTGGTCCGCCATCTGATGAACCTCGGCATCGGCTTCGCCCTGATGATCGGCACGATCTGGCTCGGCCACCGCGCCCTGCGCAACGCCGTGCCGATCCTCTACGGCATCTCGCTGTTCGGGGTGCTGCTGGTGCTCACCCCGCTCGGCGCCACCATCAACGGCAGCCGCAACTGGATCGTGTTCGGCGGCGGTTTCTCGCTCCAGCCCGCCGAGTTCGTGAAGATCTCGATCATCCTGGGCATGGCCATGATACTGGCGGCCCGGGTCGACGCCGGGGACAAGCAGTACCCCGACCACCGCACGGTCTTGCAGTCGCTCGGCCTGGCCGCGGTACCGATCCTGATCGTGCTGCTCATGCCCGACCTCGGCACGGTCCTGGCCATGGTGGCCATCATCCTGGGCGTGCTGCTCGCCTCGGGCGCCTCCAACCGCTGGATCTTCGGACTGCTCATCACCGGTGTGCTCGGCTGTGTCGCCATCTGGCAGCTGCACATCCTGGACCAGTACCAGATCAACCGCTTCGCCGCGTTCGCCAACCCCAATCTGGACCCGGCGGGCGTCGGCTACAACACCAACCAGGCCCGCATCGCCATCGGCTCCGGCGGACTGACCGGCGCCGGCCTCTTCCACGGCTCGCAGACCACCGGCCAGTTCGTGCCCGAGCAGCAGACGGACTTCGTCTTCACGGTCGCGGGGGAGGAGCTGGGCTTCGTCGGCGCGGGCCTGATCATCTTCCTGCTGGGCGTGGTGCTGTGGCGCGCCTGCCGGATCGCCCGCGACTCCACCGAGCTGTACGGGACGATCGTGGCTGCCGGGATCGTCGCCTGGTTCGCCTTCCAGGCCTTCGAGAACATCGGCATGACCCTCGGCATCATGCCGGTCACCGGTCTGCCCCTGCCGTTCGTGTCATACGGCGGCTCGTCGATGTTCGCGGTCTGGGTGGCGGTGGGACTGCTGCAGTCGATCAAGGTGCAGAGACCCATGTCGGCGTAGGCCTGCGGCGGCCCGGCCGCGATCGCGGAGGGTCGTTCACCGGGTGGATGTGTGGAATTTTCCCGCCATTCATCCCGGGCGGCCCCTGCCGCGTCGCTCCGCAGCCCACTAGATTCAATTCATGGCGGATACGAAGCGCGAGATAGAGCGCAAGTACGAGTCCGACGACAGTGGGCTGCCCGACCTGACGGGCGTCGGCGGGGTGGCGGCCGTCCTGGACAAGGGCCTGATGGAACTCGACGCCACCTACTACGACACCGCCGACGAACGCCTGGCCGGCGCCGCCCTCACCCTGCGCCGCCGCACCGGCGGCTCGGACGCCGGCTGGCATCTGAAGTTCCCGGTCGGACCGGGCGTGCGTGACGAGATCCGGGCCCCGCTCTCCGACACCATTCCCGAGGAGATCGCCGCCCTCGTTCGCTCCCGGGTCCGGGACGCCGAGCTGATCCCGCTGGTCCGGCTGCGCTCGGCCCGCGATGTGCGCCACCTGGTCGACGCCGGCGGTGCCCTGCTGGCCGAGGCGAGCGTGGACGCCGTGACGGCTGAGCGGCTCGGCGGCGGGGGAGGGGCCGCCCAGTGGACCGAGATCGAGGTGGAACTGGCCGACGACGGCGATCCCGCCTTCCTCGATCTGGTGGAGAAGCGGCTGCGCAAGGCGGGCGTGCGCCGCTCCAAGTCGCCGTCGAAGCTGGCCCGGGCCCTGGAGCAGACGGGAGGACACCGCCGTAGGAGCCGTGAGAAGGGCGAACCCGCGCCGGTGACGGCCGGTGACCACGTGCTCGCCTATCTGCGGGCTCAGCGGGACGTGCTGGTCGAACTGGATCCGGCCGTCCGCCGTGACGTGCCCGACTCCGTGCACCGCATGCGGGTCGCCACCCGCCGGGCCCGCAGCACCCTGCGCAGCTTCCGCTCCGTCCTCGACCGCTCCGTCACCGACCCCATCGGCGTCGAGCTGAAGTGGCTCGCGGGCGCGCTGGGCGTCGACCGTGACCAGGAGGTGATGGCCGAGCGTCTGCGGGCCGCCCTCGACGCCCTCCCGCCCGGCCTGGTCACCGGCCCCGTCCACGAGCGCCTCGCGGCCTGGTCCGAGGCCCGGCACGGGGGCGCGCACGCGCATCTGACCGGCGTGCTGGACTCCCGCCGCTATCTCACCCTGCTGGACACCCTGGACGGCCTCCTCGCCGACCCGCCGCTGCGCAAGGCCGCCGGAAAACAGCCGGACAAGGTGATCGCCAAGGCCGTGGACAAAGACCTGCTGACCCTGTCCGCCCTGGTCGAGCAGGCGCTCGGCGCCCCGCCCGGCGAGGAACGCGACGTCGCCGTGCACGAGGCCCGCAAGAAGGCCAAGCGCACCCGGTACGCGGCCGAGGCGGCCACCCCCGCCCTCGGCAAACCGGCCCGCTCCCTGACCAAGGCCATGAAGAACCTGACCACCGTCCTCGGTGAACACCAGGACAGCGTCATGACCCGGCTGACCCTGCGCGAGCTGTCCGCGGCGGCGCACGCGGCAGGGGAGAGCGCGTTCACGTACGGGCTGCTGTACGGGCGCGAGGAGGCCCATGCGGCGCGGGCGGAGGCCGAGCTGCCCGGACTGTGGAGGGAGATCAGATCCCCGGCGGCCGGCTGAGCGTACGGGGAACACCGCCGGGCGGGTTACGCTTGGTGGTCACCCCTGTCAGCTCATGAAGGTTCGCGAGATGCCTGTCGAGTCGGTTTTTCCGCAGCTCGAAGCTCTGCTCCCCCACGTGCAGAAGCCGATCCAGTACGTCGGCGGAGAGCTCAACTCCACCGTCAAGAACTGGGACGAGTGCGACGTCCGCTGGGCGCTCATGTACCCGGACGCGTACGAGGTGGGTCTGCCCAACCAGGGCGTCATGATCCTCTACGAGGTCCTCAACGAGCAGGAGGGCGTCCTCGCCGAGCGCACCTACAGCGTGTGGCCGGACCTGGAGGCGCTGATGCGTGAGCACGGCGTCCCGCAGTTCACGGTCGACACCCACCGCCCGGTGAAGTCCTTCGACGTGTTCGGCCTCAGCTTCTCCACGGAGCTGGGCTACACGAACATGCTGACGGCCCTGGACCTGGCGGGTATCCCCCTGGAGTCCAAGGACCGTGGGCTGGACGACCCGATCGTCCTGGCCGGCGGCCACGCGGCGTTCAACCCGGAGCCGATCGCCGACTTCATCGACGCGGCGGTCATCGGCGACGGCGAGCAGGCCGTGCTCGACATGACCCGGATCATCCGCGAGTGGAAGGCCGAGGGCCGACCCGGCGGCCGCGAGGAGGTCCTGTTCCGCCTGGCGAAGACGGGCGCGGTGTACATCCCGGCGTTCTACGACGTCGAGTACCTGCAGGACGGCCGTATCGCGCGCGTGGTCCCGAACAAGAGCGGCGTCCCCTGGCGCGTGTCCAAGCACACGGTCATGGACCTGGACGAGTGGCCGTACCCCAAGCAGCCCCTCGTGCCGCTGGCCGAGACGGTGCACGAGCGGATGTCGGTGGAGATCTTCCGCGGCTGCACCCGCGGCTGCCGCTTCTGCCAGGCCGGCATGATCACCCGCCCGGTCCGCGAGCGTTCGATCACGGGCATCGGCGAGATGGTCGACAAGGGCCTGAAGGCGACGGGCTTCGAGGAGGTCGGCCTGCTCTCCCTCTCCTCGGCGGACCACTCGGAGATCGGCGACATCGCCAAGGGACTGGCGGACCGCTACACGGACGACAAGATCGGCCTGTCCCTCCCCTCCACCCGCGTCGACGCGTTCAACATCGACCTGGCGAACGAGCTGACGAGAAATGGCCGCCGGTCCGGTCTCACCTTCGCCCCGGAGGGCGGCTCCGAGCGCATCCGCAAGGTCATCAACAAGATGGTCTCGGAAGAGGACCTGATCCGGACCGTCGCGACGGCGTACGGCAACGGCTGGCGCCAGGTGAAGCTGTACTTCATGTGCGGCCTGCCGACCGAGACCGACGACGACGTCCTGCAGATCGCCGACATGGCGATGCACGTCATCCAGAAGGGCCGAGAGGTCTCGGGCTCGAACGACATCCGCTGCACGGTCTCGATCGGCGGCTTCGTCCCGAAGCCCCACACCCCGTTCCAGTGGGCGCCCCAGCTGTCGGCGGAGGAGACGGACGCGCGTCTCGCCAAGCTCCGGGACAAGATCCGCGGCGACAAGAAGTACGGCCGCTCGATCGGTTTCCGCTATCACGACGGCAAACCGGGCATCGTCGAAGGCCTCCTCTCCCGCGGCGACCGCCGTATCGGCGCGGTGATCCGCGCGGTGTACGACGACGGCGGCCGCTTCGACGGCTGGCGCGAACACTTCTCCTACGACCGCTGGATGGCTTGCGCCGACAAGGCCCTCGCCCCCTTCGGCGTGGACGTCGACTGGTACACCACCCGCGAGCGCGGCTACGAGGAGGTCCTGCCCTGGGACCACCTCGACTCCGGCCTGGACAAGGACTGGCTCTGGGAGGACTGGCAGGACGCCCTCGACGAGACCGAGGTCGAGGACTGCCGCTGGACCCCGTGCTTCGACTGCGGCGTCTGCCCCCAGATGGACACCCACATCCAGATCGGCCCGACCGGCAAGAAGCTGCTGCCCCTGACGGTCAAGAACGCCGGCCCGGCGCCTGCTTCGAGCGGTCACGCGCACTGAGGTGAGCGAGGCCCTCGATCGCCAGGGGAAGGCGCCGGGGGCCGCGCAGCACCGCGTCGGCACGGTATGCCGGGCGAGCCAACCCGCGCGACTCGGAGGTCATCGGCGACGTTCGCCTGCATCGTCTTCGTCTTCGTCGGCTCACACCTCGACCTTCAGTTTGAATTCGCGAAGGTGAAGTAGGCGCGGTCCAGCGGTCGAGGCCACCCTGGGCATCGAGGACGTCACACGCACTTCACACGCGCTGAGGATCCGATGGGGCGGTGCCGACGTCTACTCCGGTATGGAACCGCACACGCCGCCTCTCCAGCCCCGGCAGCCGGAAGGGTGTCTCACCGTCGCGATCCGCGTCCCCCTGCGGATCGTCGTCCTGGTGCTGGTGGTGCCGGTGCGGATGGTGTGGGACGCGCTCGTCGTCACCGGAAGGCTGGTGCGGGACGGCGTGCTCAGGCCGCTCGGCCGGGCGCTCCTGTGGGTCGGAAAGGCCCTGTTCGTCTGGCCGTTCGTGGGCCTGTGGCGCTATGTCCTGGTCCCAGTCGGCAAGGGCGTCGCCTGGCTCGGCACCGTCCTCGTCGTCGTACCGGCCGTGTGGTGCCACCGGTACGTCCTCACCCCCGTCGGATGCGCGGTCGCCTGGCTGGCGCGGTATCTGCTCGTCGTCCCCGCGCGATGGCTCTACGACCGGTTCCTCGCGCCCGTCGGGCGTGCCGTCGCCTGGTGTGTACGGGGACTGGGCCGGCCGCTGGGCATGATCGCCACCGGCATCGGGGCCGCCCTGTACTGGACCCTGCGCGTCCTCCTCGTCCTGCCCGCCCTCGCGCTGTGGCGCTGGGTTCTCGCGCCCGTCGGCCGGGTCCTCGTCGTCGTGGCGCGAGAGGTGGGGGACGCCCTCGGGCATGCGTGGCGGATCGCCGGACGGATCTCGCGGGCCGTCGGCCGGGCGCTCGGGGCCCTCTTCCGCTGGATCTTCGTGGAGCCGCTGCGCTGGGTGTTCCGGACCGTCCTCACCCCCGTCGGCCACCTGGTCCGGGACACCGTCCTGCGGCCCGTCGCCGAGGGCGCACGCGTGCTGGGCCGGGCCGTCCGCGAGGCGCTGACCAGCGCCCGTGACATGGTGCGGCAGGCCCGCGCCGACGTCCGGCGGATGCTGGTCGGCGAGCCCGGGCAGCCGGCCGCCGTGGACCGGCGGGAACCTCAGGGGCCCGCTGCACGTACTCTTGGTAGCAGTACGACCGCACTCACGAAGGACTAGGACACTGGGCAAGCGACAGCCCGAAGGCCCGCCGCCCGCACCCGCGGTGCAGCGCATCCGACTGCGCTACACCAAGCGCGGCCGCCTGAGGTTCACCAGCCACCGAGACTTCCAGCGCGCCTTCGAGCGGGCGCTGCGCCGCGCCGAGGTGCCCATGGCGTACTCGGCGGGGTTCACGCCGCACCCGAAGGTGTCGTACGCCAATGCCGCACCCACCGGCACGGGCAGTGAGGCGGAGTATCTGGAGATCGCGCTCACCGCACCGCGCGACCCGGAGACGCTGCGCGTCCTCCTCGACGAGTCGCTGCCCGCCGGGCTCGACATCGTCGACGCGGTCGAGGCGCGGACCTCGGGCCTCGCCGACCGGCTCACGGCTTCCGTCTGGGAGCTGCGGCTGGACGGCGTCGCCCCGGCCGACGCCGAGCGCGCGGTCGCGGCCTTCAACGGGGCCGAGACCGTCGAGGTGCAGCGGATGACCAAGAACGGCGTCCGTACCTTCGACGCCCGCCCCGCCGTGGTGAGCCTGGAAACGCACGGTTCACCGGCTGATAGGCCGACCGACCAGCCCTGTGCGATACTGCGGCTGGTTGTTCGGCACGTGACGCCTGCCGTACGACCCGACGACGTCCTGTCCGGTCTCCGCGCCGTGGCCGACCTGGCGCCGCCGGTCCCCGCAGCGGTGACCAGGCTGGCGCAGGGGCTGTTCGATGAAGAGACCGGCACGGTGACCGACCCGCTCGCGCCCGACCGCGAGGCAGCCGGGGCCCTGACGGCCGCACCGGCCGCCGCCGCGACGGCGCCGACACCGGAAGGTCCCGCGTAGGGACGGACGTCGTAGCGCCGCCCTCGTACTCGGGAGCCACCTGGGTCGGGCAGCGCACCGACCAGAAGACTTTCGCCAAGGCCGTACCGACAAGGCGTACGGAACCGGCGAGACAGGACACAGAGTGCTCCCGTGCGGCGCCCGCGCCCCGGACGGCGGCCATCGCGTATCACGCGGGCCGTGGACGTCAACGGCGGACGGTCCATCGAGACCAACGCCGGACCAGGCGCGGCGCCCGGGAGCCTGACGGGAGAAACGCCCGCATGCTCGAGCCGACCGAACCCATTGAGGGTTCCGAACCGAACACACCCAGCGACACCCTGCCGCCGCGCAGGCGTCGCCGTGCCGCCTCCCGCCCGGCGGGCCCGCCGGGCGCGGCCGCGGCTTCTACCGAGGTGACCCTCCCGGCCATACCGGCCGCGGAGTCCGATGACATCGTCGAGGCCGCAGAGATCGAGGAGATCGAAGAGGCCGAAGAGGCGACGCTTGCGGCCGCCGAGACGACGGCTGAGGCCGCCGAGGTTGCCGCTGTCGCCGAGGAGGCCGCGCCCGGCGC
>NZ_CM002285.1:6484151-6486663 GCF_000497445.1 Streptomyces roseochromogenus subsp. oscitans DS 12.976
CAGACCCCGGAGCGCGCCGCCGCCGAGGCCGCCGCGGAGGCCGCCGAGACGGAGGAGCCCGAGGGGCCCGAGGAGTACGCGGAGGAGCGCGCCGAGACCGGTTCGCGCCGCCGCCGTCGCCGTAAGGGTGCCGCCGCCGAGGAGGCGCGCGCCGTCGAGGCCGCCTCCGAGGAGGAGCAGGAGTCCGCCGAGACGGCCGAGGACCTCGCCGAGGGCGAGGAGGCCGAGGAGACGGAAGGCGCCGAGGGCTTCGAGGAGGCCGGAGCGCGCCGCCGTCGCCGTCGTGGCGGCCGGCGCCGCCGTCGCGGTGACGTCGCCGAGGGCGAGGGCGCGGAGGCCGAGGAACTGGCCGCCGAGCAGGCCGAGCAGGACGCCGAGGACACCGCCGAGCAGGAGGAGGAGGACGCCGAGGAGGCCCGCGACGAGGTCGGCGGTTCCACCTCCAGCAGCCGGCGCCGTCGGCGCCGTCGTCGCCGTGCCGGTGACACGTCCGTGGACACCGAGCCCGGCGACGGCGACCCCGAGCGCACGGTCGTCAAGGTCCGCGAGCCGCGCAAGCCGAGCGAGCCGTCCGACGAGGTGCAGTCCATCAAGGGCTCGACCCGGCTGGAGGCCAAGAAGCAGCGCCGCCGGGAAGGCCGTGAGCAGGGCCGGCGCCGCGTTCCGATCATCACCGAGGCCGAGTTCCTGGCCCGTCGCGAGGCCGTCGAGCGGGTGATGGTCGTGCGCCAGTACGGCGAGCGCACCCAGATCGGCGTGCTCGAGGACGGCGTGCTCGTCGAGCACTACGTCAACAAGGAGCAGTCGACGTCGTACGTCGGCAATGTCTACCTGGGCAAGGTGCAGAACGTGCTGCCGTCGATGGAGGCCGCCTTCATCGACATCGGCAAGGGCCGCAACGCCGTCCTGTACGCCGGTGAGGTCAACTTCGAGGCGCTGGGCATGGCCAACGGCCCGCGCCGCATCGAGTCCGCGCTGAAGTCCGGCCAGTCCGTCCTCGTCCAGGTGACGAAGGACCCGATCGGGCACAAGGGCGCCCGGCTGACCAGCCAGGTCTCCCTCCCGGGCCGCTACCTCGTGTACGTCCCCGAGGGCTCGATGACCGGCATCAGCCGCAAGTTGCCCGACACCGAGCGGGCCCGGCTGAAGACCATCCTCAAGAAGATCGTCCCCGAGGACGCGGGCGTCATCGTGCGCACCGCCGCCGAGGGCGCGAGCGAGGAGGAGCTGCGCCGGGACGTCGAGCGGTTGCAGGCGCAGTGGGAGGACATCCAGAAGAAGTCCAAGAACGGCAACGCCCCGACGCTGCTGTACGGCGAGCCGGACATGACCGTCCGGGTCGTGCGGGACATCTTCAACGAGGACTTCTCCAAGGTCATCGTCAGCGGTGACGAAGCCTGGGACACCGTCCACGGGTATGTCTCGCACGTCGCGCCGGACCTCGCCGAGCGGCTGTCCAAGTGGACCTCCGAGGTCGACGTCTTCGCCACGTACCGGATCGACGAGCAGCTCGCCAAGGCGCTGGACCGCAAGGTCTGGCTGCCGAGCGGTGGTTCGCTGGTGATCGACAAGACCGAGGCGATGGTCGTGATCGATGTGAACACCGGCAAGTTCACCGGCCAGGGCGGCAACCTCGAAGAGACCGTGACCAGGAACAACCTGGAGGCGGCAGAGGAGATCGTGCGCCAGCTGCGGCTGCGCGACCTGGGCGGCATCGTCGTCATCGACTTCATCGACATGGTCCTGGAGTCCAACCGCGACCTGGTGCTGCGCCGCCTGCTGGAGTGCCTGGGCCGCGACCGCACGAAGCACCAGGTGGCCGAGGTGACCTCGCTGGGCCTGGTGCAGATGACCCGCAAGCGGGTGGGCCAGGGTCTGCTGGAGTCCTTCTCCGAGACCTGCGTCCACTGCAACGGCCGCGGTGTCATCGTGCACATGGAGCAGCCGACAGCCGTCGGCGGCGGTGGCGGCAAGCGCAAGAAGCGGGGCCGGGGCGGTGAGGTGCACGAGCATGTGCACGAGACCGCTGCCGTGGCCGTGGAGACGGGTGAGGCCGTCGAGCCGGAGGCGGAGACCGCGGCCGAGGTGGCCGCCGAGGTCGCCGTGCCGGCCGCCCTCCCCGCGCCCGAGTTCGCGCCGGACGAGGAGCTGTACAGCAGCGTCGCCGAGGCGGAGGCGGCGGCCACCCGTGGCCGTACCCGCCGTCGGGCGAGCCGCAGGGCCTCGGCTCCGGCGGGCGCGCCGAGGGCGGAGAAGGCTCCCAAGGCGGAGAAGGCCGAGAGGGCGGACAAGGCCGCAGTCGAGGCTGTCGCCGTGGCCGAGCAGGCCGCCGTGGCGGCGAAGGAAGAGGCGGTCGTGGCGCCGGTCGTCCCGGCGGCCGCCGCCGGGGAAGCGGTCGCCCAGGTGGCCGTCGCCGACCAGGCGGCTGCGGCGCCGCAGGCCGAGGCCGTCGAGGAGGCCGCGCCCAAGGGCCGTACGCGCCGTCGTGCGACCCGGAAGGTGTCGGCGCCGG
>NZ_CM002285.1:6486785-6515570 GCF_000497445.1 Streptomyces roseochromogenus subsp. oscitans DS 12.976
GTGCCGTGCGCAAGGTCGGCGCGCCGACCGCGGCCGAGGAAGCGGCCGTCCTGGTCGTACCGTCGGCCGTGGCGGAGGAGGCCCCGGTGGTCACGGAGGCGGCCGAGGCGCCGGCCGAGGAGGCCGCTCCGGCCAAGAAGGCGGCCCGCAAGACCGCCAAGAAGGCCACGGCGAAGAAGGCCGCCGCCAAGAAGACGACGACGGCCAAGAAGACGGCTGCCAAGAAGACGGCCGCGAAGAAGACGACGGCCAAGAAGGCGGCCAAGACGGCCGCCGCGAAGTCGACGGCGAAGAAGACCACCACGGTCTCCGCCACCGGCGACGAGGGCTGACGCCCATGGGTGTGCGGCCGGTCCCGAGTGACCGGCCGCACACCGCCCCGGGCCCGGTTTGACCCCCTCGGCCCCGCCCCGTAACCTTGACCGTCGGCGTGTCACTGAGCGCGCCACATCCCCGTAAACCTCTTCCTCCCGGACGCAAGGCGGGCCGGGAGAGGTCGCCCATGCAACAAAGGGCGGCTGGCCTGCGGGGGTGCCGGTTCTGAACGAGCGAAAGAGAGATCCGCGTGTACGCCATCGTGCGCAGCGGTGGTCGCCAGCACAAGGTTGCTGTCGGCGACATCGTTGAGGTTGACAAGATTTCCACCGCCAAGGTTGGCGACACGGTCGAGCTCTCGACCCTGCTCGTTGTCGACGGCGACGCCGTGACGAGCGACCCGTGGGTGCTGGCCGGCATCAAGGTCCAGGCCGAGGTCGTGGACCACCACAAGGGCCAGAAGATCGACATTCTGCGCTACAAGAACAAGACCGGCTACCGCCGTCGGCAGGGCCACCGCCAGCAGTACACGGCGATCAAGGTCACGTCGATCCCCACGGCTGCGAAGTAAGGGACTGAGGAGACATGGCACACAAGAAGGGCGCATCGTCCACCCGGAACGGTCGCGACTCCAACGCCCAGCGGCTCGGCGTGAAGCGCTTCGGCGGTCAGGTCGTCAACGCGGGTGAGATCCTGGTCCGCCAGCGCGGCACCCACTTCCACCCCGGCGCCGGTGTCGGCCGTGGCGGCGACGACACGCTGTTCGCCCTGCAGGCCGGTGCGGTGGAGTTCGGTACCCACCGTGGCCGCAAGGTCGTGAACATCGTTCCGGTCGCCTGAATCGCCTGATTCAGCGCCGAACGCTTTCGCGAGGCGGACCTCACTTCCCGGTCGGGAAGGCGGGTCCGCCTTTCGCGTGTTAACCACTGTGTTGACGACGAGATATATCCGCACTTTTCTGGAGGCACCGAACCATGACCACCTTCGTGGACCGCGTCGAGCTGCATGTCGCCGCGGGTAACGGAGGTCACGGCTGTGCCTCCGTACACCGAGAGAAGTTCAAGCCGCTCGGCGGCCCCGACGGCGGCAACGGCGGGCGGGGCGGTGATGTCATCCTCACCGTCGACCAGTCGGTGACGACGCTGCTCGACTACCACCACTCGCCGCACCGCAAGGCCACCAACGGCAAGCCCGGCGAGGGCGGCAACCGCTCCGGCAAGGACGGCCAGGACCTGGTCCTGCCGGTCCCGGACGGCACGGTCGTGCTGGACAAGGCGGGCAATGTGCTCGCCGACCTCGTCGGCCACGGCACCTCGTACATCGCCGCACAGGGCGGCCGCGGCGGCCTCGGCAACGCGGCGCTGGCCTCCGCCCGCCGCAAGGCGCCCGGTTTCGCGCTGCTCGGTGAGCCCGGTGACCTCCACGACATCGTCCTGGAGCTGAAGACCGTCGCCGACGTGGCGCTCGTCGGCTACCCGAGCGCCGGCAAGTCCTCGCTGATCTCCGTGCTGAGCGCGGCCAAGCCGAAGATCGCCGACTATCCCTTTACGACCCTCGTACCGAACCTCGGTGTCGTGACGGCCGGTTCGACCGTCTACACCATCGCCGACGTGCCGGGTCTGATCCCGGGCGCCAGCCAGGGCAAGGGACTCGGTCTGGAGTTCCTGCGGCATGTGGAGCGGTGCAGTGTGCTGGTGCATGTGCTGGACACCGCGACCCTGGAGTCCGAGCGCGACCCGGTCTCCGACCTCGACGTCATCGAGGAGGAGCTGCGGCAGTACGGCGGCCTCGACAACCGGCCCCGGATCGTCGTCCTGAACAAGGTCGACGTGCCGGACGGCAAGGACCTCGCCGAGATGGTCCGGCCCGACCTGGAGGCCCGCGGCTACCGTGTCTTCGAGGTGTCGGCCGTCGCCCACATCGGGCTGCGCGAGCTGTCGTTCGCGCTGGGTGAGCTGGTCGGCAAGGCGCGCGCGGCCAGGCCGAAGGAGGAGGCGACCCGGATCGTCATCCGGCCCAAGGCCGTGGACGACGCGGGCTTCACCGTCACCCGCGAGGAGGTCGGCGGCGAGCCGCTGTTCAGGGTGCGCGGCGAGAAGCCCGAACGCTGGGTGCGCCAGACCGACTTCAACAACGACGAGGCTGTCGGCTACCTCGCCGACCGGCTCAACCGCCTCGGCGTGGAAGAGCAGTTGATGAAGGCGGGCGCCCGCAACGGCGATGGCGTCGCCATCGGTCCCGAGGACAACGCGGTCGTCTTCGACTGGGAGCCGACGGTCATGGCGGGCGCGGAGATGCTCGGCCGCCGTGGCGAGGACCACCGCTTCGACGAGGCCCGGCCTGCGGCGCAGCGCCGCAGGGACAAGCAGGCGGAGCGGGACGAGGCGCTGCGGGAGTACGACGAGTTCGACCCGTTCGAGTAAGGCTCGGTCTGCTGTTGCCGCCGCCCGGGGGCTGCCGCCCCCGGGCCTCCGCTTCGGCCTGAGGGACTTCGGCGTGAAGGACTTCGGCCTGAGGGCCTCGCCCGCAAGCCCCGGACCGGCTGTTCGGCCCAGGTGCGTTACCGGCCTGCCCGGCCTCCCGAAGCTGTCCACGGTCCGCCGAGCCTACGAGACCACCGCCGGTGACCCCAACTTCCAGGCGACGGACGACTGCTCCGTCGTACTCACGTACCTGCCGGACGTGCTGGTCCACGTCGTCGCGGGCGACGAGCACAACATGAAGGTCACTCAGCCCGTCGACGTCTTCATCGCCGACAAGCTGTTCCAGCTCGCCTCCACCGCCGCGCCCGAGCAGCAGGGCGAGGACGCCTACCGCGAACTCCTCACCGGCAGGACGCTGGTGATCTTCGCGGCGGCTCCTACGGCATCGGCAAGGACATCGCCGAACTCGCCGAGTCCTACGGCGCGCACGTCTACGCGCTGGGCCGCTCCACCACCGGCACCCACGTGGAGAACCCGGAGGAGGTCGACGACGCGCTGTCCAAGGCGTACGCGGAGACCGGCCGGATCGACTGCGTCGTCAACACCGCGGGCGTGCTGCGCATCGGCAAGCTCGCCGGGTGAGAACATCGTGCGGAAGCTGATCGCTGCCGACCCGCCCGTCCGCGTCTTGTACAAGCCGCACCCGTTCACCGGCACCGTCAGCAAGGAGGCCGACGCCGCGCACCGGCGGATCACCGCGCTGGTCGAGAAGGCCGCCGCCGAGCGTGCCGCCGATCCGCGCTTCACCGCCGGCAGGGCCGCCCAGGCCACGGCGACGGCGGACCTGGCCCGCATCGAGGCCCGGATCGCCGACCTGACCGGTAAGGGCGCCGACAGCAAGGGCGACGAGGCCGAGGCCACCCGCGACGGCATCGTCGACGTGGCCAAGCACCAGGAGATCGCCGGCTGCGCGCCGAGTGGAACACCGCCTACTGGCGCGCCTTCCCGTCGTACGAGCACCGTGTGATCGCAGGCGCCGGGCTGCGTCTGTACGACTGCTTCAACGTCTCCGACATCTCCTCCGTGGTCTCCGACTTCATCGCGAGCGGCAAGCCGTACGCGGTCACCGACTCCGGCCACTCCGGTCACGAGGAGTTCAAGCGGCAGAACACGGCCGTGCGCGCCGCCGGAGTGAACGCGGGCTGACCCCGCGGGCGTGAGAGGGCCGGCCCACGGACCGGCCCTTTTTCGTTCGCCTTACGTTCAGATTCCCTACAGATCGCTCTTACCCGGGCAGCCGAGCGAAGGTGAGTAGCTCTTACCTCTTGCGGCCTTGGCCAGTCCTGGCCTGGCAGGGGGCAAACCGCTTGCAAGGTAAGGCGGTCCAACGGGTTGCGATTAAGGTAAATCTTTCCATGAGCAACCAGTACGACCTCTCCACACCTCTCGCCGTACGCACATCGTGAGCGGACGGCTACGCACCGCCTGTCCGGAGGCTGGACCGGTGGGCAGGGGACGACCCCCTTCGCGTAGATTGCCAAGAGGCGGCCGGAACCGCGCGCGGGAACACGAGGGGAACAGAGGACAAGGTGGCAAGGGCTAGGCAGGCCGTGGGCGAGGCTCGCAGAATCGTGGTCAAAGTCGGCTCCTCGTCGCTGACCACCGCCGCCGGCGGCCTGGATGCCGACCGCGTCGACGCGCTGGTCGACGTGCTCGCCAAGATCCGCAGCGGGGGAGAGCGGGAGATCGTCCTCGTCTCCTCTGGTGCCATCGCCGCAGGGCTCGCCCCGCTCGGGCTGCGCCGCCGCCCGAAGGACCTCGCCCGGCAGCAGGCCGCCGCCAGCGTCGGCCAGGGCCTGCTCGTCGCCCGCTACACCGCCTCCTTCGCCCGCTACGGCGTCCGTGTCGGCCAAGTCCTGCTCACCAGCGACGACATGAGCCGCCGCGCCCATCACCGCAACGCCTCCCGCACCCTCGACAAGCTCCTCGCGATGGGCGCCTTCCCGATCGTCAACGAGAACGACACGGTCGCCACCGACGAGATCCGCTTCGGTGACAACGACCGCCTCGCCGCCCTCGTCGCCCACCTCGTCCACGCCGACCTGCTCGTCCTCCTCTCCGACATCGACGGTGTCTACGACGGCGACCCCAGCAAGCCCGGCACCTCGCGGATAGCGGAAGTGAAGGGCCCCGAGGACCTCTCCGGCGTCGAGATCGGCAGCGCGGGCAAGGCCGGCGTCGGCACCGGCGGCATGGTCACCAAGGTCGAGGCCGCCCGGATCGCTGCCGCCGCCGGCATCCCCGTGGTCCTCACCAGCGCCGTGCACGCGGCGGACGCGCTGAGCGGCGGCGACACCGGCACCTACTTCCACCCCACCGGCAAACGCTCCGCCGACCGCCTCCTGTGGCTGCAGCACGCCTCCACCCCGCAGGGCGCGCTGACCCTGGACGACGGTGCGGTGGACGCGGTCGTGAAGCGCCGCACCTCCCTGCTGCCCGCCGGAATCGCCGCCGTGGAGGGCGAGTTCAGCGCCGGTGATCCCGTCGAACTGCGCGACACGACAGGACGCGCGGTGGCCCGGGGGCTCGTCAACTTCGACGCCAAGGAGATCCCGCGGCTGATCGGGCGTTCGACCCGCGAGCTGGCCCGCGAGCTGGGTCCGGCCTACGAACGTGAGGTCGTACACAGGGACGACCTGGTGCTCCTGCACCCGTGACACTCGCAAAACCGCTCGTAAAACGGGGCGTAAGGACGGCCCCCGGTGGGGGACGTTCCGTAAAACCACCACGCGGAGCTCCAAGGCCTGCTCAACTTTGTGTCTGGGACATGTGAAGGAACACGTTCCATCAAGGGGCCATGCGAGCCAAGCGTGAAGGAGGCCGTCGTGAGACGAGCGCGCCCTGGGGCGACGTCGCGCGGTGCTCTGACGAGCGTCGCGGCCGGGGACGCCTACGAAGAGCCCAAGGACCTGCCCCGGCTGTGGCATGTCACCCTCAGCGTCTCCGGGGGAGAGGTCCCCCTGTCCGAGCTGCGGCGGGCCCTGGAACAACTGGCCCACGACCACCCCTTCCTGCTCACCAGCAGATACGCGCCCGACCACGCCGAGATCCGGTACTGGGAAGAGGCCCGTGATCTGCACGACGCCGCCGCCGTGGCCCTGCGTCTGTGGGGCGAGCACCGGCAGAGCGCCGGCCTGCCGGCCTGGGAGATTGTCGGCCTGGAGGTCATCGACCGCGAGACCTACCACCACCGCATCGCCGAGGGATACGGCCCGGCACCGGCGACGCCGGTCGGGGTGCATCCCTTTTGAGTGGTCCTGAGGGCTTGTCTCGCGGTTTGGGATGAGCGGTGAGCGCGCGGCACCGCGCACTACCCTTCCCTCATGACCACGCTCTCGCCGTACGACTCCATGTCCCCGGTCACCCAGGCCGCCTACCGGGCCAAGGCCGCCGCCGCCGACCTCGCGCCGCTCCCGCGCGCCGTGAAGGACGACGCGCTGCTCGCCATCGCCGACGCCCTGGAGGTCCGGACCAGCGAGATCGTCGAGGCCAACGCCAAGGACATCGCCAAGGCCCGGGAGAACGGCACCAGTGAGGCCATCGTCGACCGGCTCACCCTGACCCCCGAGCGGGTCCGCGCCATCGCCGCCGACGTCCGCGACGTCGCTAAGCTGCCCGACCCGGTCGGCGAGATCGTCCGCGGCTCCACCCTGCCCAACGGCATCGACCTGCGCCAGGTCCGCGTCCCGCTCGGCGTCGTCGGCATCATCTACGAGGCCCGCCCGAACGTCACCGTCGACGCCGCCGCCCTCTGCCTGAAGTCCGGCAACGCCGTGCTGCTGCGCGGCTCCGCCTCCGCCTACGAGTCCAACACCGCCCTCGTCCGCGTCATCCGGGACGCCGTCGGCGGCGCCGGGCTGCCCGCCGACGCCGTCCAGCTGGTGCCCGGCGAGAGCCGCGACTCGGTGCGCGAGCTGATGCGCGCCCGCGGCCTGGTCGACGTCCTCATCCCGCGCGGCGGCGCCTCCCTGATCCAGACCGTGGTCAGCGAGTCCATCGTCCCCGTCATCGAGACCGGAACCGGCAACTGCCACGTCTACGTCGACGCGACCGCCGACATCGACATGGCGATCGACATCCTGATCAACTCCAAGGCCCAGCGGGTCAGCGTCTGCAACGCCGCCGAGACCCTTCTCGTCCACCAGGACATCGCCCCCGAGTTCCTGCCGCGCGCCCTGGACGCCCTCGCCGAGGCCGGAGTCACCGTGCACGCCGACGAGCGGGTCATGGCCTACGCCAAGGACTCCCACGCGACCGTCGTGGAAGCCGTGGCCGAGGACTGGGAGACCGAGTACCTCTCCTACGACATCGCCGCCGCGGTGGTGGATTCGCTGGACAAGGCCGTCGAGCACATCCGGCTGTGGACCTCCGGGCACACCGAGGCGATCGTCACCACCTCCCAGCAGGCCGCCCGCCGCTTCACCCAGCTGGTCGACTCCACCACCGTCGCCGTGAACGCCTCCACCCGCTTCACCGACGGCGGCCAGTTCGGCTTCGGCGCCGAGATCGGCATCTCCACCCAGAAGCTGCACGCCCGCGGCCCGATGGGCCTGCCGGAGCTGACCAGCACGAAGTACATCGTCACCGGCGACGGACACGTGCGCCCCTGAGATTCACCTGTTCGGCCGTATGTCCCGGGAAGGGGGCGGGCGGCCGAAAAGACGTCTCACCAGTCAGACGAATTTCCATACCGTCTGCCCAAATTGACCCCCCAGGTCTACTCTGGACCCGTGCCGGAGGACGTGGGGGGTACGCCGTTCCCTGACGGCTGGGAGCCCGACGACGACCACGACCGCGGGGTGTCGGACGAAGAGTTCGCCTCCGTGGTCTTTGACGAGGCCTTCGTACAGGCGGCTGCGGTCCATGAGCCGACCGCCGTCGAACGCCTTCTGGCCGCAGCACAGGCCAGAGCCGAGGCCTCCGAGGCGGAGGCCCGCCGCGCCCACGCCCGAGGTGAGCGCTACGACGACAAGTACTCCCCCGAGGGGACCGATCTCAGCCAAGATCGGGACGACGACGAGCTGGACGACACCTACGTCCTCGACGAGCGCCACAGCCCCTTCGGCCACTACGGCAAACAGGTCCGCTGGCACCGCCCCGTCGCCTGGCTGCTCGCCGTCGTCATGGGCATAGGCATGGTCGCCCTGGCCTTCGCCGCCGTCTACCGGGGCGGCTCCGCCGGCACCCGCGACGGGGTCCCCACGCCCGCCTCGACCGGCCTGGAACAGGGCAGCGCCGCCGCGCCCTCCGCCGCCGCCGACTCCTCCCAGCCGGCCGCGTCGGCCATCCCGCGCTCCCCCTGAGCGCCCGTCCCCAATCTTGGTGAGCACCTGTCAGAAGTTGTCGTGTAGCAGGGCGTTTACCTGAGGCCCACGAGACCTACTCTGAAAGTATGGGCGGGCCTGGAGACCCACCGGAGGGCACACCCGAGGGCGGCCCCGCAGGTGGAGAGGACGAGTACCGATCCGTCGTCTTCGACGAGTCGTTCGTCCGCGCTGCCCGCCTCCAGGAGTACTCCGCCGAGGAGCGGATGGCCGACCACGCGCCCGCCGTACGCCGCCGCCCGCCCCTGCACCGCGGACTCACCCGGCAGGCCCTGGTCCTCGTCCTGCTGATCGCCGTCGCCTTCGGCACCGCGGTCTACATGGGCGTCCGCCACCCCTACGGCCCCCCGCAGACCCGGCGTCCCGCCGAGCCGCTGCGGATGACGGTGATCCCGCTCTCCCCGACGGACAAGGTGCCCGGCGCCGCCGACCCCGAGTACCTGTACGCGCACAGCCACGCCGCCCCGTTCGATGTCGGTGCCAAGGGGATACCGCTGCCGGCCGCCCGCAGCACCGCCCACTTCTCCAACAGCCAGGTCGTGGCCGCGCTCACCACCGCCAAGGACTACATAGTCCGCTCCTCGCTCTACCCCGAGGTGCTGACCGGCCGCGAGGTCAGCCCCGTCCGGTCCCTCATCGACTCCGACCAGCTCGACCAGTTCGACCAGAGCTTTGACCACCCGGTGGCGGACGGCCGCCACGCCCCCACCGGCTGGCTGGTCCGCCTCGACCCCTCCCGCGCCCAGCTCGCCGACGACCGGATCCGCGTCCAGGGCGATCTGCAGGCCGTCGAGAGCGACTCGAGCGCGCTGGAGGTCACCGCCGACCACACCTTCGTCTACGCCCTGCGCCCCACCGGTGCCGCGGCCGGAGCCGCCGTGTCGCTGTTCACGGTCCGCCGCGAGGTGACCTTCCGCTTCACCCGCGACGACCTGCGCACCCACCAGGTCCAGCTGGTCACGTCCTACGTCCAGGCGGGCCCCCTCTCCTGCGCCGAGGACTCCACCGCCTACCTCCGCCCCCTCCTGGCCGGCCAGACGGCCCGCACCGGCGGCCCCGCGGGCACCGACCCGTACGAGACGGACAGCCCTGCGGCCCTGTGCGGGACGCTGGCCGCTGGAGCCGAGCCGAAGGTGTGAGCGGCGTTTTCAGTACCGACCCGGTGAGGGTGCGGCGTCTTTCCGGGCACTTTGGACCTGGCACTTTGGACCTGGCACCTTGGACCTGGCATCCGGGACCGGCCCCTCGGGCCGAGGAGAGTTCGGCACCGCCGGATCCCGCCGCCGTGGCTGAGCGCCGTTGCGGCGGGAGAGAGAGGGGCGACCACAGCTGCGGTGGGGAAAGAGGGCCTACTCCTCGTCCCGCGGAGTGTCCGTCGGGCCCTCCTTCGGCGGGGGCGGGGTACGGAAGCCCTCGAAGCCGCGGCGGACCCGGCCGCCCAGGTCGCCCGCTCCGCCCGCGAGGTCCGTGACCAGCTTCATCAGCGGGTCCTTGGAAGTCTTCACATCGCTCGCGTAGCTGGCCGCCGACTCGCGGAAGGAGTCGCTGACCGAGGTGTCCTTGTCCCCGTCGCGCCGTGGGTAGTGGCCGTCCATGATCCGCTGGAAGTCCCGGGACTCGGCCCACTTCTTCAGCTCGGCGGCCCGCACGGTGGTGAACGGATGCGAGCGGGGCAAAACGTTCAGGATCTTCAGCACCGAGTCACGCAGATCGCCCCCGGACTCGTACTCCTCGGCCTGCTCCAGGAACGCGTCGACGTTCATCTCGTGCAGATGGTTGCCGCCCGCGATCTTCATCAGGCCGCGCATCGAGGCCTGCGGGTCCTGCCCGACCAGCAGACCCGCCCGGTCAGCGGACAGCTCCGACTTGCGGAACCACTCCCGGAGCGCCGTGATGATCGCCATGATCGCGAGGTTGCCCAGCGGGATCCAGGCCACTTTCAGTGCGAGGCTGGTCAGGAACAAAAGGATCGTGCGGTACACCGAATGCCCGGACAGCGCGTGTCCCACCTCGTGTCCGACGACCGCCCGCATCTCCTCCTCGTCGAGGAGCTCCACCAGCCCCGTGGTGACGACGATGATCGGCTCGTCCAGGCCGATGCACATAGCGTTCGGCTGCGGATCCTGGGTGACGTACATCGGCGGGACCTTCTTGAGGTCCAGGATGTAACAGGCGTCCAGCAGCATGTCGTGCAGGTGCTGGAACTGCCGCTCGGAGACGCGCACCGATTCGGACAGGTACAGCAGTCTCAGGCTCCGCTCGGGCAGCAGCCCGCTGAGCGTCTTGAAGACGGTGTCGAACCCGCTCAGCTTGCGCAGCGCGACCAGGGCCGAACGGTCGGACGGATGCTCGTAGGCACGCGAGGAGATCCCCGGGAAGCGCCTGCGCTGCCTGCTCGGCACGCGCTCGTGCCCCGTGTGCTGCTGGCCGTCGTCGGACATGACTTCCCCCATGTGCGTATGAGTGCCCACTGTGCCCCCGAGGCGGAGCCCAGCCTAGGCGGAGATACCGTGGACGGGCAGTACAGCCGAAGGAGTCCACTCATGGAGCATCACCTCGCAGCCGCGTGGCTGACCGAGGCCGCCGCGAGCGCCGTCCAGCAGCACGGGGCGGGGAATCTGCTCCGCATCGTCCTGATCGTCATGGTCCTGGGCTGTGCACTGACCGCCTGGTTCCTGCTGCGCGGCTACAAGAAGAAAGACGACTGACGGCCGGCGAAAGTTCCGCCTGCCGTCCCCGACGGCGGAGTCGGCGTGATCGCCGCCGGGCCGCCCGCTTACGATGAGCCGACATCTTTATCCCGCCCACACGCGTTAGGTCCTGCCGAAGATGAGCCTTCACAGCACCGCAGCCCACTTGGTCACCCTCGCCGAGGGCGGCCACCACAACAGCCTCAACCCTGCCGTCACCGGTGGCAGCGCCCTCGCCGTCCTGCTGCTCCTGCTGTGGATCACCACCCGCTTCAACCGCGACCGCTGAGCCGGACCCCGTCCCCGGCCGGACGCCCGAGACCGGGCCGGTAGGGTCTGCACGCATGGGAGAGCAGGACATGCCTACCGGTCCGGCGTACGAGAGCGCCGACGACACGGTGAAGCACCCGCAGTACCGGCCGGGCCAGGGCCCCGCCAACACGGGCAAGCGTCGCCTGGGCGTCATGGGCGGAACGTTCGACCCGATCCACCACGGGCACCTCGTGGCGGCCAGTGAGGTCGCCGCGCAGTTCCACCTGGACGAGGTGGTGTTCGTGCCCACCGGCCAGCCGTGGCAGAAGTCCCACCGCAAGGTCTCCCCGGCCGAGGACCGCTATCTGATGACGGTCATCGCGACCGCCGAGAACCCGCAGTTCTCCGTCAGCCGTATCGACATCGATCGCGGTGGTCCCACCTACACCGTGGACACCCTGCGCGATCTGCGCGCCCTCAACCCCGACACCGACCTGTTCTTCATCACCGGCGCCGACGCCCTCGCCCAGCTGCTGACCTGGCGGGACAGCGAGGAACTGTTCTCCCTCGCCCATTTCATCGGCGTCACCCGGCCCGGGCACCATCTGACCGACCCGGGTCTGCCGGAGGGCGGTGTGTCGCTCGTCGAGGTGCCGGCGCTCGCCATCTCCTCCACAGACTGCCGTGCGAGAGTCGCCAAGGGAGACCCCATCTGGTACATGGTGCCGGACGGAGTCGTGCGCTACATCGACAAGCGCGAGCTGTACCGCGGCGAGTGAGCCGAGAGGGGCACCGGTGAACAACCGATACGACGTGGGTGACGCCGGCTACGGCGCAGGCCCGTACGAACTCGTCGGCTACGACGAGCACGGCCAGCCCGTGTACCGGCAGATCCCGGCACAGCAGTCTCCACAGGCCCAGCAGGCCGCCTACGACCCGTACGCCCAGCAACAGGGCTATGGCTACGACCCGTACGCCACCGGCCAGCAGCCGCCCGTGCCCCCCTACGACTCCGGCCGGCCCGCACCCGGGTACGACCCCTACGGTGCCCAGGCCCCGTACGACCCCTACGGCACCGGAACCCACCAGACCGCCGGCTACGACCCCTACGGACAGGCCGCGAGCAGCGGGCAGCAGCCCCGGGTCACCGAGCAGACCGCCTACATCCCGCAGCAGGCCGGCCCGGTGGAGGAACCGCACGCCCCGGCACGGCCGGAGGAGCGGCGAGACGAGGACGGACGGGACTACCACACCGAGCAGTTCGCGTTCGTCGAGGAGCCGGACGGCGACTCCGAGGACGTCATCGACTGGCTGAAGTTCACCGAGAACCGCACCGAGCGCCGCGAGGAGGCCCGCCGCCGCGCCCGCAGCCGGATCATCGCCCTGCTCGTCGTCCTCGCCCTAGTCGCCGCCGGCGGCGTCGGCTACCTCTGGTACGCCGGAAAGCTGCCAGGCCTCTCCTCGTCCGGTGCCAAGCCCGGCGCGGGCACGCCGGTCGGCGCCCAGAAGCGCGACGTGATCGTCGTCCACCTGCACAACACCGCCAAGGGCGGCACCTCCACGGCGCTGCTGGTCGACAACACCACGACCAAGCAGGGCAGTACCGTGCTGCTGCCCAACTCCCTGGCCCTGAGCGGCGACGACGGCTCCACCACGACCCTCGCCAAGTCGGTGGACGGCGACGGTTCCTCCGGCACCCGGGACCAGCTCGACACCGTCCTCGGCACCAGCATCCAGGGCACCTGGCGCCTTGACACCCCCTATCTGCAGAACCTCGTCGACCTGGTCGGCAACATCGACCTCGACACCAACACCGACGTACCCGACCCGGACGCCAAGAAGAAGGGCACCGAGCCGCTCGTCCACAAGGGCAGCGCCCAGACCCTCAGCGGCAAGATGGCCGTCGCCTACGCCACCTACCGCGCCTCCGGCGAGTCCGAGAACGCCCAGCTCGAGCGGTTCGGGCAGGTCATGCAGGGCGTGCTGCGCAAGCTGTCCTCCGACCCGTCGGCGGCCACGACCACCGTGCAGACCCTCGCGCAGATCCTCGACCCGCCGCTCACCGACCAGGACCTCGGCGCCTTCCTCGCCAAGCTCGCCGACCTCGCCAAGGGCGGCGCCTACAAGACCGCCCTGCTGCCCGTGCAGCCCGACGGCACGCTGAGCGCGAAGACCAGCGACAGCGTGGTGAAGGACATCCTCGGCGGCACGGCCAAGAGCCCCGACGCGGGCTCCGCGGTCCGGGTCTCCGTGCAGAACGCCACCGGCGTGAAAGACGACACCGAGAAGGCCCGCGTGGTGCTGCTCAACGGCGGCTTCACCTTCCTCGAGGGCGGCACCGCCTCCGGCACCCAGGCCACCTCGAAGGTGACCTACTCGGACGCCTCCCACAAGTCCGACGCCGCCGAGGTCGCCAAGACCCTCGGCCTGCCCGCCGGCTCCGTGGCGAAGGGAACAGTCTCCTCGGGTGCCGAGGTCTCGGTCGTCCTCGGCCGGGACTACCAGCCCGGCAGCTCGTGACCAGGTCCCGGGCACCCCACGTGGCACCGTAATCACGTGGGGTGCGCCGGGCGGTCCGTGAGACCCTTGAGGTCTAGTGACCGCCGACCGAAAGCTTGCTAGTGACCGCCACCGACCGTTCTCTTGACCTCATCAGCACCGCCGCCCAGGCGGCGGCCGACAAGCTCGCCCACGACGTCATCGCCTACGACGTCAGCGACGTGCTGTCGATCACGGACGCCTTCCTGCTGGCTTCCGCGCCGAACGACCGCCAGGTCAAGGCCATCGTCGACGAGATCGAGGAGCGCCTGCTGAAGGAACTCGGCGCCAAGCCGGTGCGCCGTGAGGGAGACCGCGACTCCCGCTGGATCCTGCTCGACTACGTCGACATCGTCGTCCACGTCCAGCACAGCGAGGAGCGTGTCTTCTACGCCCTGGAGCGGCTGTGGAAGGACTGCCCCGAGCTGGAGCTGCCCGCCGACGCCAAGGCCACCCGCGGCAAGGCGGAGGAGCACGCCAGGCTGCAGGCCGCCGAGGCCGAGCGAGAGCCGGGCGGGGAGTGGCGATGAGCTCCACCGGAGAGGTCACCGACCGCAAGGACCGCGGCCGCCGCATCATCCTGTGGCGGCACGGCCAGACCGCCTGGAACGTCGAGCGCCGCTTCCAGGGCAGCACGGACGTCGCGCTGACCGAGACCGGCATCGGCCAGGCTCGCCGCGCCGCCCGGCTGCTGGCCTCCCTGGGGCCCGACGCGATCATCTCCTCGGACCTGCAGCGGGCGGCGAGCACGGCCGCCGAGCTGGCCGCCCTCACCGGCCTCGACATCACCCGAGAAGAGGGCCTGCGCGAGACCTACGCGGGCGTGTGGCAGGGGCTGACGCACACGGAGATCATCACCCGCTACGGCGAGCAGTACGCCGCCTGGAAGCGCGGCGAGGCCGTCCGCCGCGGCGGCGGCGAACTGGAGACCGAGGTCGCCGACCGTGCCGCACCTGTCGTACTGCGGCACGCCGAGAAGCTGCCCGAGGACGGCACCCTCGTCGTCGTCAGCCACGGCGGCACCATTCGCACCACCATCGGCCGGCTGCTCGGCCTGGAGGCCCGGGACTGGGAGAGCCTCGGCGGCCTCTCCAACTGCTGCTGGTCCGTGCTCGGTGAGGGCGCGCGCGGCTGGCGACTGCTGGAGCACAACGCGGGCACCCTCCCGGAGCCCGTCCTCGGCGACGACGACTGAGCCCCAGCAGGCTCCCGGACCCCGGATTTCACTTTCTGGCAGGTCACAGGCTAAAGTTCTTCTTGTTCGCCCCGCCGAGCGGGAAGAACGCGAGGGGCTATAGCTCAGTTGGTAGAGCGCCTGCATGGCATGCAGGAGGTCAGGAGTTCAATTCTCCTTAGCTCCACTGATCGGCACTCTGTTGAGTTGTCAAAGATCGGTGATGAAGGTCCCGTCCCTGTCAGGGGGCGGGATTTTCTGCGTTCCAGCGGCGGACGATCTCCTCTTCCTCCTCGCTCTCGTGGGCCGGCGGCCACAGCCGCTCCCGGCGCTCCCGCAGCAGCTCGACCTTCTCGCGCGACTCCTCGTCCTCCGGGGTGTAGACCACGATCCGGCACTCGGGCATCCCGTCGATGGACAGCGACTGCGAGGTCATCCGCAGCTCGCCCACCACCGCGTGCCGGAACGTCTTCACCCGGGGTCCCGGAAGCACCACTTCACCGCTCGCCCACAGCTCCGCGAACCAGGGGCTCGCCACGGAGAGGGCACGTATGTAGTCCTCCCAGGCGGGCTCGCCCACGTGTCTGCCGTAGGCCGACCGCAGCGTCGCCACCATCAGCGGCAGTTCCTGCTCGGGCCGCACCAGTGGGCTGTCGCCCTCCGCCACGGTGAACAGCGTCCACAGCGCGTTCGGCAAACCGATCCTGAGGGTCTCCGGCACCGCGAAAAGGTCCTGATAGGCCGCGTTGGTGGCCAGGATGTCGTAGCGCGTGTTGTAGACCACCGCGAGCAGCGGGTGCAGGGCGTCGATGATGCCCTGCACCTCCGGGCCGACCCGGCGGGTCAGGACCTCCCGGTCCGGGGCGAACGGCACCTCCGCCAGCCGGTACAGATGCTCCCGCTCCGGCGCGTCCAGCCGCAGTGTGCGGGCTACCGCGTCCAGCACCTGCGGCGAGGCGTTGATCGGCCGGCCCTGCTCAAGCCAGGTGTACCAGGTCACACCCACGCCGGAGAGCTGTGCGACCTCTTCCCGGCGGAGCCCCGGTGTGCGCCGCCGCAGGCCCGGTGGCATCCCCACGTCAGCCGGTGTCACCCGCGCCCGCCTGTTGCGCAGGAACGCGGCCAGCTCTGGCCTGCGGCGCTGCGCGCTCGCCGGCTGCGTCGCCTTCGAAGCCCTCGCCGCCTGCGACGTGTTCGCCGTGTCCACTGCGGCCTTCACCGCGGCCGTGCTCGCCGCGCTTGCCCCGTTCGCCGTGTTCGTCGTCATCGTCCAACCCCCGTCGTCCCCGTCTCATCGGCGGGCACTCGGCACCCGTACCGGCCCGTGGTCAGGCTCGGCATCATGACGCCGTCCCGAACCGGTCCGGGCACCCAGCCCGTTCCGAACCCTGCGATCAGTGAAACACCCGCCACTGACAGTGAGCCACCGGCTGCGACGGCTCCCCGGTATCGGCCTCGCCGTCTTCCGCGTCCTGGCCGTGATGGCGGTGAACGCGGGTTTCCTCTTCGCACCGACCCTGCACGTCCAGGGCGGCCCCGGCTACAGCGCGCTGCGGGCCGGCCTGAGTTTCGCCCCGACCGCCGGTGCCTTCGCGGCCGTCAGCCTGACCTGGCGGAGGTGGCCCGCCGGCTTGCAACGGGCGATGATTCCGGCCGGCTTCGCGCTGACCGCGCTGTCCGTGGGCGTCGTGGGGCGGGCCTTCCACGGCGGCGGGGACGGAGGAGCGGGCCTGTACGCCGGATACGCGGGTCCGGGCATCGGGCTCGCGCTCGCCTTCAGTCCGCCCGACGCTCACCGGCGCGCTCGCCACCGTGCGGCCCGAGGACGCGGCGGACGCCAGCGGCTTGTGAGCGACGGTCACCCAGCCCGGTCAGCTGATCGGTGTGGCGTCTTTCGGCACACCGTTCCTGAACGGGCTGAGTCACTCGGGGCTTTGCGCTCGTATACCTCTGCGGAGGCGTTCTCGGTGTGTGCCTGGGCGCTGGCCGGAACGGCCGCGGCGGGAGCTGTGTCCGGACTGGTACTGAGGCGTCGCTGACCGTATTGCTCCGGCCGTGGCAGAATCAAACGGCCGGAAGGGGGCGCGGCCCGACGGGAGGGAGTAGCGATGCCTGCGAGCATCCTTGAGGAGGTCGGCCACCTCCTCGGTGCGGCGTTGACACGGGACACGACCACCCGGCTGAGCTGCCCTTCCTGCGGTTCCGCGCATGTTGCCCAAGTTCTCGGCGACAACGGTGGAATCTCCTACGTGTGCACGGCCTGCGGCCACAGCTGGAGCTGATCGATGGGTGCACACAGGCGAAAGTGTGACTGGTGCGGGAGCGGTACCCCGATCGTCCGCGACATGGAGCCGATCAACCCCGATTACCAGTACTGGTGCGAGGAATGCGCGCGGGCGCTGATCATAAAAGGCGACCCGATCGAGACGTACCGGGAATTGGAGGGCGAGCCGATCTACGGCCGTCTCCTGGAAGAGCACTGCACACTCAAGCGGTTCTACTCCTTCGTGACGGCTTGACGCGCGCCGCACCGCCACCACGCCGCGGCAACGATGTCCGGGTCGTTACGAGGAAGAGGGTGCCGACGCCCGCGTAGAGGCCGATCGCGGTAACTCCGAGGCGTTCTGGTGCAGTTCGGGGTGCCCGGTTTCGTGCGGCACCCGCCAGGGGGAGTACGGGCAGAAGACCGGCAGCGTGCCGTGACCGCGCAGGCGCACACCGCGCGGTCACGGCAGCCCGCGCAACTCCGCCGCCGCGGCGGCCACGAGGCCCGCAGCGGCCATGACGGCCACTGCGGCGACCCAGAGAACTCTCCCGGTCTCGCGTGTGCAGAACGCCACGGAGGACACCAGGCAGACGCCCAGCGCGACCGGCATCCGGCGGCTGGCGGCACGCGATCATGGTCGCAAAAGCCGACATTAGGGGACTTATAGGGCGAACCCGAAACCGATTTGGCGCTGCGTCGCCGTGCCTGTAATGTTTACGTCGTCGCCAGGGGAACCGGGCGAAACAAGAAAACAAGGGGCTATAGCTCAGTTGGTAGAGCGCCTGCATGGCATGCAGGAGGTCAGGAGTTCAATTCTCCTTAGCTCCACAGAAATTGAAGGCGGATCATCCGAAAGATGGTCCGCCTTCGGCGTGTTGTAGAAAGACGCGGCCCAACGGAGGGGCGGGTCACCCGAGCTGGGTGACCCGCCCCTCCGTGTGCTCAGCGGCCGAGCGCGCGCCGCCCACGGCCCTGGGAGACGACCGGCAGATTGCGGGACGGTGCCTGCCCGCGCGTGTCCTCCTCGATACGCAGGGCGAGCGCCGGGCAGCGGCGCACCGCGCGCAGCGCCTTCGCCTCCGCGTACCGCGGCACCTGCGCCTGGGCGACGGTCGGGAAACCGTCGGCGCCGAGTTCGAACACCTCGGGGAGGATGTCGGCGCACAGTCCGTGGCCCCGGCACAGCGTCCAGTCGACGTAGATCTTCTGGCGGCTGGCGCCGGTCTCCTCGGGCTCTCCGCCGCCCGGGATGCCCGTAGGGGCCCTGCCTCCCTCGAAGAGCGGCAGAACGCCCTCCACGGGCCGTCCGCAGCCGTTTCCGAGGACATGCGCGGCCAGGTCGTCCGTGAACGCCTTGATGGTCGACTCCAGGAACATCGCCGAGCCGTCCGGATGCGAACACGCACCGCGCCGCTTCACATTCTTCGCGACCTGCTTCAGCGCCTCCAGGGCCGCCGGGCCGCCGCCGTTGAGGATGTCCTCCAGGCCGCGCGCGGCCGCGGGCAGTCCGAGGTAGCAGGGCCCGCACTGGCCCGCGCTCTCCTCGGCCAGCCACTGCGCCACCCGCAGCGACTCGCCCAGCGGGCAGGTGTCCTGGCTGATCGGCAGGATCGCGCCAGCGCCCAGCGAACCGCCCACGGCGTCCAGCGAGTTCCGGGAGACGATCGCCTCGTTCACGGTCGCCGCGTCGATCCACTTGCCGTGGTAGCCGCCGGTCAGCACGCCCTGCGGCACCGGCGGGGCGCCCGCCAGCTGCAGCACGTAGCGCAGCGGCACGCCCGTGGGGACCTCGATCACCATCGGGCGGGCGACCGTGCCGGAGACCGTGAGCATGACGGTGCCCGGCTCGTCGTACAGGCCGGTGTTGCCGTAGCGCTCGGGGCCGATGCGGGCGGCGATGGCCAGCTGCGCGAACGTCTCCGCGTTCGACAGCAGCGTGGGCGCGCCGCCGACACCGCTCTGCGAGGCGCTGATCTTGCGGCCGGGCGGGATCGCCGGGCCGCCGTCGATCGAGCGGATCAGCGAGGCGGCGGCGCCGGTGACCATGCGCACCGGGTTGCGCTGCACCCACGCGCGTAGCGCCGATCTACGGCTGTTGCTCAGCCCGCGTTCGGCGAGTGCGGCCTCCATGGAGCGCTGCGTGGACTCGCGTGTGACGCCGATCACGAGCGTCCGCGCGCCGAGCGCCTCCGCGCACAGCAGCGCGCCGTCCAGGATCAAGTGCGGGGCGCGGTTGATCAGTACCGTGTCCTTGCGGCAGGCCGGTTCGTCCTCGCTGCCGTTGACCACGACGACCGGCCGCACCCCGCGCTTGATCGCCGACTCGGCGACCGAGCGCAGCTTCTTGTGGAACGGGAAGCCGGCGCCGCCGCGGCCCTTGAGGTTGATGCGTTCGGCGAGCTGCGCCAGTTGCTCGCCGCCGAGCGGGTCGAGCGGACCGTGCACCTTCAGGTGCATGGGCAGATCGAGTCGTTCCACAAGGTCGAAGCCCGACGTGAGCTGTGGAAGCCCGACCACGCGGACTTCGGGGACGTCGGGCAGGGCCTCGTTCACTTAAAGCCTCCGGACGGCGTGTTCCAAGGTTCGCCCGAACCCGGTGTGTCGTAGGACACGCCGGGCAGCGTTTCGGTAGCGGGACCGTCGTTGTACGTGTCACTGGCGTTGTACGTGCCATAGAGGCCGTTTGTCTCACCGTTGTCGTACATGTCACTTCCGCCGTATCCGTTGGCCACCGAATTGTCATAGACCGGGATGGTGTGTCCGGTGTCCTGGAGCGGGTCGTACGCGGACGGCGGGGCCTCGCCGACCGGCGGCGGGGACGGGACCGGCCAGCTGCCCGAGGCGCCGGAGGGGCCGTCCATGCGCGAGATGGCCTCCGTGGCCTGCATGTCCAGCGGCAGATCCATGCGGGCGGTCTGGCCGGCCGTGTACGGCTGCTGGGAGCGGCCCGGCGCGGAGACGGCGCGGTAGGCGGCCGCGAAGCCCGATGCGGGCTGTGCGGCGGGGGTGGCGGGGGACTGGTACAGCGGTGCGGCCGCCGCCCTGGGCTCGCGCCCGCCCTCGAAGCCCGCGGGCGCCGCCTCGGCCATCCGGGAGCGGCTCGCGTCCAGCTCCTCCAGCCCCGGCCGCTCCGAGCTGCCGAACAGCGCCACCAGCCGGTCGGCGACCTTGCGTTTGACCGGGCGCGGGGCGGCGCGCAGGGCGAGGGCGGCCATGACTGCGAGCAGGGACAGTGCGTACAAGTATGTGAAGAGCGGGCTCTTCACCGGGCGGCCCGCGTACAGGCCATGGATCAGTGCAGCGCACCAGGCCGGGTAGGACAGCATGTGCATGGCGCGCCAGCGCGCGGCGACCGGGGCAGGAGTGGCGAAATTGCTGCGCAGGGCGCCGGTGACGCCTACGAAGATCATGAGCAGGCCCGCCAGTGAGCCCAGTCCGATCAGGCCGCCGATTCCGGTGATGCCGAGCGAGAACGGGATGATCGCGGCGATCAGCTGCGTGTGGCCGAGTGCGATCTTGATGGTGATGTGCAGCAGCAGGAATGCGATCGAGGCGACCCCCAGCGTGCGGTGCACCGCCTGGCCGATGATCCGCTGCCGGATGTTCAGGAAGATCCGGTCCTGGGCGAACAGGCCCCAGATCACCGAGCAGCTGAGCGAGACCAGGGACATCACGCCCGCGCCGAAGTTCAGGAAGTCCTGGACCTGACTGCCTCCCACCAGCACGACCACGGGTATGAGCAGCAGAACGACAGCCGAGGCCACCCCATAGGCCGAACGGCCCGGTTTGGGGAGGGAGCGGGTACTACGACGAGGGTTCATGGGGGCAACTCCGAGCAGTTCCGGGAAAGCGGTCCCGCTGCCGAACTCTAAGTGGCGCCATACCGATCAGTACGGGGTTTGAGTTATTGCGTTGTTATCAACGGACAATGTGACTGGTGCGTGTCCCTTAGTGGACGGTACGCGAAGAAATTGTTGACCTTGGTTCAGCTCCCGCCTTGGTTCCTGGCATGTCCACAAGGGATACGGAAGCGCGTCGCGGCTTGCTCAAGGCCGTCGCCGCTCGCTCAGGGCCTGCGGTACCCTAACGCCATGCGTGCCGTACGCCTTCTGCTTAGCGGGCCGCGCTGATCAGTACCGACCCTGGTCGAACCTGAGGTCGGCATCGGCGCGGCGTCCCCTCCTGTGTGAGGGGATTTTTCGTTTCTTTGAATGTCACAGCCGCAGGCAGAGACGATCGATGGAGCTTTGAGGATCATGAGCGAGACGAACCCCGCTGCGGCCGCCGCCACGTCGGCGGAGGCCGCACCGCACCGCTACACGGCCGCCATGGCGGCCGAGATCGAGGCACGCTGGCAGGACTTCTGGGACGCCGACGGCACGTACGCGGCGCCGAACCCCAAGGGTGACCTGGCCGGTGCCCCCGAGCTGGTCGCCAGACCCAAGAAGTTCATCATGGACATGTTCCCGTACCCCTCGGGTGCGGGCTTGCACGTCGGCCACCCGCTGGGCTACATCGCCACCGACGTCTTCGCCCGGTTCCAGCGCATGACCGGCCACAACGTCCTGCACACGCTGGGCTTCGACGCCTTCGGCCTGCCCGCCGAGCAGTACGCCGTGCAGACCGGCACGCACCCGCGCGTGTCCACCGAGGCCAACATCGAGAACATGAAGGCCCAGCTGCGCCGGCTGGGCCTGGGCCACGACAAGCGCCGGTCCTTCGCCACGATCGACCCGGACTACTACAAGTGGACCCAGTGGATCTTCCTGCAGATCTTCAACTCCTGGTACGACGGCGAGGCGAGGACGGCCCGCCCGATCTCCGAGCTGGTCGCGCAGTTCGAGTCCGGTGAGCGGGGGATTCCGGGCACCACGCGCGCGTGGAGCGAGCTGAGCGCCCGCGAGCGTGCCGACATCCTGGGCGAGTACCGCCTGGCCTACGCCTCCGACGCGCCGGTCAACTGGTGCCCGGGCCTGGGCACGGTGCTGGCCAACGAGGAGGTCACCGCCGACGGCCGCTCCGAGCGCGGCAACTTCCCGGTCTTCAAGGCCAAGCTGCGCCAGTGGAACATGCGCATCACCGCCTACGCGGACCGGCTGCTGGAGGACCTGGAGGAGCTGGACTGGCCCGAGGCCATCAAGCTGCAGCAGCGCAACTGGATCGGCCGCTCCGAGGGCGCCCGCGTCGACTTCCCGATCGACGGCGAGCACATCACGATCTTCACCACCCGCCAGGACACCCTGTTCGGCGCGACCTACATGGTGCTGGCGCCCGAGCATCCACTGGTCGAGAAGTTCACCCCCGAGGCCTGGCCCGAGGGCACGCACCAGGTGTGGACCGGCGGCCACGCCACTCCCGCCGAGGCCGTCGCCGCCTACCGCGCGCAGGCCGCCGCCAAGTCCGACGTGGAGCGCCAGGCCGAAGCCAAGGACAAGACCGGCGTCTTCATCGGCGCGTATGCGACCAACCCGGTCAACGGCGACCAGATCCCGGTCTTCATCGCCGACTACGTCCTGATGGGCTACGGCACCGGCGCGATCATGGCCGTCCCGGCGGGCGACCAGCGCGACTTCGAGTTCGCGCGCGCCTTCGAGCTGCCGATCCACTGCGTCGTCGAGCCGACCGACGGCCGTGGCACCGACACCTCGACCTGGGAGAACGCTTTCGGGTCGTACGAGGCGAAGATCATCAATTCGTCCAACGACGAGATCTCCCTGGACGGCCTGGGCGTGGCCGACGCCAAGGCCCGCATCACCGAGTGGCTGCAGGACAAGGGCATCGGCGAAGGCACCGTCAACTTCCGCCTGCGTGACTGGCTGTTCAGCCGCCAGCGCTACTGGGGCGAGCCCTTCCCGATCGTCTACGACGAGGACGGCATCGCCCACCCGCTGCCCGAGTCGATGCTGCCGCTGGAGCTGCCCGAGGTCGAGGACTACAGCCCGCGCACCTTCGACCCGGACGACGCGAACACCCAGCCCGAGACCCCGCTGTCGCGCAACGAGGAGTGGGTCGACGTCACCCTGGACCTGGGCGACGGGCCGAAGAAGTACCGCCGCGAGACCAACACCATGCCCAACTGGGCCGGTTCCTGCTGGTACGAGTTCCGCTACCTGGACCCGCACAACGACCGGCAGCTGGTCGACCCCGAGATCGAGCAGTACTGGATGGGCCCGCGCGAGGGCAGGCCGCACGGCGGTGTCGACCTGTACGTCGGCGGCGCCGAGCACGCGGTGCTGCACCTGCTGTACGCGCGCTTCTGGTCCAAGGTCCTGTACGACCTGGGCCACGTCTCGTCGGCCGAGCCGTTCCACAAGCTGTTCAACCAGGGCATGATCCAGGCCTACGTCTACCGCGACAGCCGGGGCATCGCCGTGCCGGCCGCCGAGGCGGAGGAGCGCGACGGCGCCTACTACTACCAGGGCGAGAAGGTCAGCCGCCTGCTGGGCAAGATGGGCAAGTCGCTGAAGAACGCGGTGACCCCGGACGAGATCTGCGCCGAGTACGGCGCCGACACCCTGCGCCTGTACGAGATGGCCATGGGCCCGCTGGACGTCTCCCGGCCGTGGGACACGCGCGCGGTGGTCGGCCAGTTCCGGCTGCTGCAGCGGCTGTGGCGCAACATCGTCGACGAGACGACCGGCGAGGTCACCGTCGGCGACGCCGAGCCCGACGAGGAGACCCTGCGCGCCCTGCACAAGGCCATCGACGGCGTCCGCCAGGACCTGGAGGGCCTGCGCTTCAACACCGCCATCGCCAAGGTCACGGAACTGAACAACCACCTGACCAAGACCGGCATCGCGGTGCCGCGTTCGGTGGCCGAGCCGCTGGTGCTGATGGTCGCCCCGCTGGCCCCGCACATCGCCGAGGAGCTGTGGCGCAAGCTGGGCCACACCGACTCGGTCGTCCACCAGGACTTCCCGGTCGCCGACCCGAACTACGTCGTGGACGAGACCGTGACTTGTGTCGTGCAGATCAAGGGCAAGGTCAAGGCCCGTCTGGAGGTGCCGCCGGCCATCTCCGAGGAGGAGTTGGAGAAGGCGGCCCTGTCCGACGAGAAGGTTGTCGCGGCGCTGGACGGCGCGGGCATCCGCAAGGTGATCGTCCGGGCGCCGAAACTGGTGAACATCGTTCCGGCGTGATGACCGGACCCGTTCCGGTGTGACGACCGGACACCGGCCGCGACCGGCATCGGGGTAGTCCCCTACGGGCAGGTTCGGGGTTCTTCTGGAACTCCGGGCCTGCCCGCTGCGTTTACCGTGGAGAGCGCAGCGGCGTGTGCCGCACCGGCCGGAGGAGGAGCGTCGTGGAAGCCGTGATCGCTGTGTTCGCCGTGCTCTTCCTGCTCTTCGTCGGCCTGGGCGTGTACGCCACGGTCAAGGCGGTCGGCGCCGCCAAGCGCGGAGTGGACCGGACGATCGAGCAGGCCCGCCGCACGGTCGAGGACCACACGTTGCGCGCCAAGTCGTTCGTCCAGGTCGGCCCGGCCGCCGAGATCGCCCAGCTCCGGCTCGCACTGCGCACGTCGATGCGCGCCACCCAGGACGCGCTGCGTGCGGGCGTGGCCGAGGACGAGTCGCTGGAGGAGTCCCTCGGCCTCTTCGAACGGCTCAGCGCGCACGGGCACGAACTGGACGCCGACCTCAGGCGCCTGGAGTCGGAGCCGGACCGGTCCGAACTCACCGCCCGCCTGCCCGAGCTGCGCAGCCGCACCGAACGCATCACCAAGTCCGCGGACTCGCTGCGCTGGGCCGCCCGCGACCGGGCGCGCCGCTTCGTCGACGACGATCTGGGCGCGCTCAGCGACCAGATAGACATCGAGGCCGACGCCCTGCGCCACTGGACCCCGGCTGAGCCCGCGCCGGGACAGCGGCCCGGCCCATCCACCTCAACTGCCGACGGCCCGACGGGGCAGTGGGCCCGCTCCCGGACGTCCCGCCCCGCCGAGGAGCAGCCGCCACAGGCGATCACCCCGCCGTCGCCGCGCCTCGCCCATCCCTGGCAGAAGAAGGCCCGGCCCGAGAGCACCACCTGAGGGCCGCTCCCGGCCCGCATCACGGGGGCCGGGCTGCCGCACGAGCGCTACGGCAGGTAACCTCCAGCTCATGTCCCGCCATGTCGCGATCGTCACCGATTCAACGGCCTACCTGCCGCCACGGACGATGGAGCGGCACGGCATCACCGCGGTACCCCTGACCGTGGTCCTCGGCGACCGAGCCCTCGAAGAGGGCACCGAGATCTCGACCCGCTCACTGGCCCAGGCGCTGCAGAAACGACGCCCCGTCACCACCTCGCGCCCGAGCCCCGAAGTGTTCGCTGCAACGTACCGCAGGGTCGCGGAGTCCGGCGCGAGCGGCATCGTCTCCCTGCACCTGTCCGCCGAACTGTCCGGCACTTACGACGCGGCGGTCCTCGCGGCGCGCGAGGCGCCGGTGCCGGTACGGGTCGTGGACACCGGGATGGTCGCGATGGCCCTCGGCTTCTGCGCGCTCGCCGCGGCCGAGGCCGCGGAGGCCGGCGGCACGGTGGACGAAGCCGTCACGGCCGCCGAGAAGCGCGCCGCGGGCACGTCCGCCTACTTCTACGTCGACACCCTCGACTATCTCCGCCGCGGCGGCCGCATCGGCACCGCACAGGCTCTGCTCGGCTCCGCACTCGCCGTCAAACCCCTGCTCCAACTGGACTGCGGCCGCATCGAACTGCTCGAGAAGGTCCGTACGGCGTCCAGGGCCATCGCGCGTCTGGAAGAGCTCACCGCCGAGCGGGCGGGCAGCGCCGAAGTCGACATCGCCGTCCACCACCTCGCGGCCCCCGATCGCGCCGCCGCGCTCGCCGACCGGCTGCGGGCACGCGTGCCGGGTCTGGCCGACCTCCATGTCAGCGAGGTCGGCGCGGTGATCGGTGCACACACCGGTCCCGGGCTGCTCGGCGCTGTGGTCTCACCGCGCTGACCCCTCACTCGTGCGGGTGGCCCAGTTATCCACAACTGGGCGGTCCTCCCCGGAAATTGACCAAGATCATCGCGAATCGGCGGGATGCTCCATCCTCGTCGCATGGCACTTCGATCACGTTCACGCACAGCCACTCCGACCAGCGGCCCCGGCCGCGGCCCCACCTCCGACGGCCGCCTCCGCCATCGCCGCGGCATCCACCACCGCCGAGCCCGCCACCGCCCACCGGCACCGGCCGACGAACTGCGCCGCCGAGCGGAACTCCTCTTCGGCGAACGAGCCGTGCGGTGGCGGGAGTCGGGAAACGGGCCGCCGGACGGGGGCCCCGCGGATCGGGTGACCGAGACGCCAACGGCATGGGGCACCGGGCGGGCGCCTGGGCTGAGGGCGGCGAGGGCGGCGACGACCACGGCCGTGTCCGGCCGGGCTGTGCCTGGTCCGACCGTACCACCGGACGTTGAGTCTGCCCCGGGCGAGCCGCCGAGCGCCGTGCCGGCCGACGGGTGGGCTCCGACGCTGACGCCGGTACCGGCGGCGAGTGCTGCCGAAGCATCCGAACCAGCCGGTGCCGTCCGCCCGTTGGAGCTGTCCGGACCCGAAGATCCCGGGTGGCGGGAGCGGGTCGGGCTGGCGGTGCGGGAGCGGATGCCGGTGTGGCTGCAGGCTCGGTGCGGTGTGGAGCGACGGGGAGTCGTGGCGCTCGCCGTGGTGCTTGTGGCCGCCGCCGTGTTGGCCGTGCAGCACTTCTGGGCCGGGCGGACCGAGTCCGTGAGCGCCCCTCAAGTGGTGCGCGCGGGGAAGCCCTACGCCAAGCAGGAAGACGGCGCGAAGGCCGGTGCGGGCGCGGGTGCCTCGCCGACGCCGGGCGGACAGATCGTCGTGGACGTCAGCGGCAAGGTCCGCGAACCGGGGATCCGACGGTTGCCGGCGGGTTCCCGGGTGGCCGACGCGCTGCGGGCGGCCGGGGGTGTCCGTCCGGGCGTGAACACCGAGGGGCTCAACCGGGCCCGATTTCTGGTCGACGGCGAACAGGTCGTCGTCGGTGGGCCCGCCGGGGCGATAGTTCCACCCGGGCCGGCTTCCGGACCGGCCGGGGCGGTCTCTCGACCGGCCGGCACGGGCCCCGCGGCACCGGTCTCCCTCAACACGGCCACGGCGGACCAGCTCGACACACTGCCCGGAGTCGGCCCGGTGCTCGCTCAGCACATCATCGACTACCGCACCCAGCACGGCGGTTTCCGCTCGGTGGACGAACTGCGCGAGGTCAACGGCATCGGCGATCGCCGCTTCAGCGATCTGCGGAACCTGGTACGGCCATGAGCCGCGTGATCGGCAGCGGGCTGTCGGGGCGCGAAAGGACCGGTGCACGCGCGCGTGCCGGGCGCGGAGACGACCGGCCGGAGGAGTTGGGATCTGGCGGCTCCGTGGGCCGCGACCCCGAGGAGCGGGGGCCCGCGCACGGTGACCGGGCGGGACCGATGGACCTGCGCCTGGTGCCGCCCGCGCTCGCCGCCTGGGCCACGGCGGCCCTGACGCTGGACACACCGGCGGGCTGGACTGCCGGGATCGCGGTCGCCTGCCTGGTGGGCGGAGTCGTGCTGTTGGCAGCGGGGAGGCCCGGACGGGAGAGACGAGTCGGGTGGTTGCTCGGGCGGTTCGGGTGGGCCCGTGCTTCGATCGCCGCCGTGCTGCTCTGCGTTGCCGCTGCGGCCGCATCGGCCGGGCTGCACGGGGCGGACGTACGGCGCGGGCCGGTGCCCGAGCTGGCCCGGCGCTACGCGACCGTGACCGCCGAGGTCGAGATGAGCGGCGATCCCTGGCTGAGCCGGCCACGGGTGCACGGCGATCACGCGGCGCCGACGGCGGTACTGGCCCGGGCGGAGGTGCGGCGCGTCGAGCAGAGCGACGGGACGAGCGTGTCGATGCGGACTCCGGTGCTGCTGGTCGTCGACGCGGACGTTCGGGCACCGGAGGGGAGGGCTGCGCGCAGCGGACGTTCTCCAGCGGAAAGGGGTGTGACACGGTCCGCTGCCCGGGGCGGGCAAGGGACTCGAGCTGCCTGGCTCGGGTTGTTGCCGTCCACCCGGCTGCGGGTGAATGGGCGGCTGGCGCCCCCGCTGACGGGCGGGGACCGGACCGCTGCCGTGCTGCGGGTGCGCGGCCGGCCGGGCCCGCAGATCGTGGCCGGACCCAGCGGGCAGCAACGGCTGGCGGGACGGCTCAGGGCCGGACTGCGGGAGGCGACCGACGGCTTGCCCGGGGACGCGCGGGCACTGCTTCCCGGGCTGGTCGTCGGGGACACCTCACGGATCACGCCCGAGCTGGACGAAGCGTTCAAGGATACGGATCTGGCCCACACGCTCGCCGTGTCCGGCAGTAACCTCACCGTGCTGCTCGCGCTGCTGATCGGGCCGCCCGGGCTGGCGCAGCAGGTCGAGCGCCGTGGTCTGGCCCCGCGCCTGGGACTCTCGCTGCGGGCGACCGCGCTGGCCGCAGGGGTGCTCACGCTGGGATTCGTGATCGTGAGCCGGCCCGACCCCAGCGTGCTGCGGGCCGCCGCCTGTGGCGCGATCGCACTGCTCGCCCTGGCCACCGGGCGCCGTAGGTCCCTGGTCCCGGCGCTGGCCACGGCCGTCCTGCTGCTGGTGCTCTACGACCCATGGCTGGCCCGCAGTTACGGCTTCGTGTTGTCCGTGCTGGCCACCGGCGCGCTGCTCGTCCTGGCACCGGGTTGGAGCGAGGCGCTGCGGCGGCGCCGGGTGCCGCCGAGGCTCGCGGAGGCGCTGGCGGCAGCT
>NZ_CM002285.1:6516330-6533731 GCF_000497445.1 Streptomyces roseochromogenus subsp. oscitans DS 12.976
TGCTGTCGGCGCGGGTGAGCCTGGTGGCGGTGCCGTGCAACCTGCTGGCCGAGGTGGCGGTCGCACCGGCCACGGTACTGGGGTTCGCGGCGCTCGTGGTGGCACCGGTGGCCATGACCCTGGCCAAGGCGCTGGCCTGGTGCGCGGGTTGGCCGACCGGGTGGATCGCCGCAGTGGCCCGGACGGGGGCGGCGCTGCCCGGCGCGGGGGTGGCATGGCCGGGCAGCTGGCCGGGGGCGCTGGCGCTCGCGGCGGTCACCGTGGCTGTCGTCCTGGCCGGCCGGCGGCTGGCGCGGCACCCGTGGTGGTCCGGATTGCTCGGGGTGCTGCTTCTGCTGGTGGTGGTGCGGCCGGCGCCGCTGACCCGGGTGATCACGGGCTGGCCGCCGCCGGGCTGGCGGTTCGCGATGTGCGATGTCGGGCAGGGCGACGCGACCGTACTGGCGACGGGCGCGGGAGCCGGGGTGGTCGTGGACGCGGGACCCGATCCGGATCTGGTCGACCACTGTCTGCGACAGCTGGGGATCACGCGTGTCCCGCTCCTCGTCCTGACTCATTTCCACGCCGACCATGTGGCGGGACTGCCCGGTGTCCTACGGGGCCGCTCGGTGGCCGCGATCGAGACCACGGGCTTCGAGGAACCCGCCGACCAGGCCGCGTTCGTCAGAAGGGAGGCGGCGGCACGGCACATCCCGGTCACGCGGGCCGTGGCGGGAGAGGAACGGCGCACCGGACCGGTCTCCTGGCGGGTCCTGTGGCCTCCGCCGGGCGCCATGCCGCCCTCGGACCCTGAGGCCCCGGCATGGCCGGGCCCGGTGCCTGCGCCGGTGCCGGTGCCGGAGGATCCGAACGACGCCAGTGTCGCGATGCTGGTCCGCTCGGGCGGGCTGCGGCTGCTGTTGCTGGGCGATCTCGAACCGCCGGCCCAGCAGGCGTTGGTGCGGTCACCGGAGGCGGCCGAGCTGGCCGGTGTAGACGTAATGAAGGTGGCCCATCACGGATCTGCCTTACTCTTTGAGAACGCTAAGGCGGACGGCCGGGAGGGGAAACATGGCCTCACTGATGGCAGTTGAAGCCACGCAGGACCAGACAGTCACCAGGACAGCGCGCGAGTACCTGCGAGTGTCCAAGGGCAAGGGACGCACAGCGCGCAGCATCCGGGACCAGCACACCGACAACCTGGAGGCAGAGCAGGAATACGGGCCCTGGACCTGGGGCGAGCCTTTCCAAGACACTGGCTCGGCATCGAAGTTCGCCAGGAAGAGCCGCGACGACTTCGAGAGGCTCGTGGCTGACCTGGGCACCGGCGAGTTCGGGGTGCCCGGGGACGTGCTGGTGCTCTGGGAGATCTCCCGCCTCGCTCGCGAGACCGGCCGCGGCGTAGAGATCGTCGACCGGTGCGAAGAGCAGGGCTACCTGATCCACATCACCAGCCACGAGCGGACGTACAACCCGCGGAACTACAACGATCGGCACGAGCTGATCACCGGCATTGCTGATGCCGAACGGGAGGCGCGCCGCCTGTCCAAGCGGACCCTTCGCGGGCTGAACTCCGCTGCACGCGAAGGCCGTCCGCAGGGCCAGGTGCCGTTCGGGTACGCCCGTGACTACGAGGTCATCGATCGCCGGCCGCGCCCCGTCGCCCAGCACCCGCATGAGGTCGAGGGGCCGCTCGTGGCAGAACTGTTCGTCCGGGTGGCCGGTGCTCAGGACAACCGGCTCGGCGACGAGAAAGTGCCGCTGCTGTATTCGCGCCCCGCCAAGGCCGGTGACCAGCCGCTGCCGGAGACGATCTACGCCATCGCCAAGGAGTGGGAGGAGCGAGGCATTGTCAGCCGGGACCGTGTCGTCGACGGCGAGCACGTTCCGGGGATCCCGTTCAGTCCGCAGAATCTGCGCTCGATGCTGCTTCGCCCCGCGTACGCGGGCCTGCGCAAGCACAATGGCACGATCGTCCGCGAGCAGTGGAAGGGCTACACGCCGATCATCTCCCGTCCGCTGTTCGATCGCGTCCAGCAGATCCTCGCCGACCCATCCCGCCGCAAGTACACCGGGGAGCACATCAGGCACGTGCTGTCGATGACCATGCGGTGCGGGGTCTGCCGCCGTCCGATGGCGGTCATGGCCCGCAACAAGAACGGCAAGAAGGCTGCGATCGGCTACCAGGGTCATCCGTGCGGGCACGTGTGGATCCCGAAGGAGGACACGGACCACCTCATCATCGGCGAGCTCGACCGCTTCGACCCGGAGACCGGCGAGCGGCTTCCGCCGAAGCTCGGCGTGATCCTGACATGGCTGGCGAACCCGGACCGCCACACGGCGCTGCGCCACCGCCCCGATGATGACGCGAAGACGAAGAGGATGCGCACCGAACTAGAACAGCTCAACAGGGAGCTGCGCCTGCTGAAGGACGCGCCCAAGCCCGCGACAGCCCTTGCCAGGATCGAACGCACCAAGGACATCGAGGAGTACGAGCAGCGCGTCGCCCAGGTGGAGGCGAAGCTGAGCAAGCTCACCACGCCAGCACCACTCGCCGCGCTCCTGCCGGACGAGCCCATCACCGATGTCGTGCGCTGGTGGCAGCAGACTGGCGTCGAGAAGCAGCGGGCCATCGCGGCGGCGCTTCTGACGCCCGGCATGCTGGGCGAGGTGCGCATCATGCCGTCGCCGGTCAAGAGGAACTCCGTCCCGGTAGCCGAGCGGATCGCCTGGCACCGGGAAGAGTCCGGCGTCGACTGACGGGAGGTCACGCGGCTCGGCTGAGGGGTGCCCCCCTGCTAGGGGGTCTGTCGGGGGATCCGGGCCCCGAGGCGTGCCTTGGCGGCAGGGCACGGCCGGTATGCCCCGGAGGGGCCGAACCGTTTCTGCGGATGTGGCAGCCGCCTTGCGGGGCGCCTCGGTGGCTATGCGTGGCAGCAATCGCTGGACTGTGGCTCGTCTGCGCGGTCTCAGACGGTGCTGGCGCGTCCGGACTCCGTTCTCCGATCGTGTGCGGCAGAGCCGACTGGGCCGCAACGCTGGTCGGGCTGGCGTCGTGCGTCAGCAGGTAGGGGCCGGGCGATGGCATGTGAGTGGCAGTCGCTGCGATGGTTGGCGCCGGCGCCGGTGGCTGACCGGTGGCGTCGCTGCTCCACGGCTGGGCGGTCACCAGAGTGACGGCTGTCACGGCGGTGGACGTGAGAGAGGTTCTGCTCTGCCGCAGGACGCGGCATGCTGCCGGGCTGAGCGTTGCCGGGGCGGCGACGGCTCCCCCGATGTAGAGGTCGAGGTGCCCCTTGTGGCGGACGGGCGCTTGGCCGCCTGGTGGGCCGTTAGATACTCCAGGGGCGGTGCCGTTGACGGCAGCCGCCTGGAGTCGGGGTTGGCTGTCGTCTTCTTCGTCGTACTCGTCGCCGTCGGCGATCAGTTGTCTCAGAAATGTCACTCGGGCTCGCTGGGCGCGCATCTGCCGGTCGACCCAGGTGATCTGTCGCCTCAGCTCGGTTATCTCTCCGAGCAGGCGCCGCAAGAACAGACCCCCATAGATGATGACGCCGAGCGCACCCGCGACGATGACTCCTGTCATGTGCATCCCCTGTTGCGTGTGCGTCGGGTCCCGTGCAACGCCTGGTGCGGCATATGCACGGGACTCGCATCGTGCGTCAGGAGTCACACCCCGTCACGCATATATGCATGGAACGTGACTGAAACGTTATGTGTGTTCGGTGGCCGAACTATCCGGCATGGCGAGGACGTTGGGGATCCCTCGCTGTCCAGGTCCTCCGTTTCCTGACCGTCTCGTAGTCGGCGGCCATCTCTCGGAGAACGTCGGCCCGGTCCTCCGGGTCCACGTCTTCAAGTGCGGCGTCGATCATCCGTCGCACGTGCGGAGGTGCCGCGCGAAGCGCTGGCGGCATCTCCGAGGGCTGCTCGCCCTGGGCTGAGACCTGAGCCTCCTGGCGCTCCACTTCGCGCAGGATGGCGGCGGCGTCCTTGCGGCCGACCTCTTCCAGGCGGTCGGGGGTCACCCCGACCGTGAAGGCCATCGCGGCGAGGACGGGCGCCTTCACCTTCACCGGCTTGCGGTCCCGGCCGCGGTAGCCGGCCTCCATTTGTCGCCAGCTGGAGCCTGAGTACTTCGTGGTCATCCGGGCGGCTGCATGCTCGGGGCTCCAGCCGCGTGCTTCCCGGGCGATGCGGATGAGGGTCGCCTCGGGGGGCGGCCCGGTGCTGTCTTCTGTATCCATCTTCATTCCCCCTCGCGGTCACTCGTACTTTCTCGAACTTTATTGACGTTCGCCAGCTGACGCGAGCGCGTCCATCACCCCTTCACACGCTTCATCCAAATCCACGAGAAATCACTTGTGAAAAATGGTGACGGGTCGTACGGTCGTCAACATGAACGAAGACCCGAGAGCCTTCCGCCGTCGGCGGATCGAGGCCGGTCTGAGCCAGACCGACCTCGCTGAGAAGGCCGGGGTCAGCAAGAGCCACCTGTCGGACGTCGAGAACGGCCGCGCCGGGTTCAGCCCCAAGAACCTCAAGGCGATTGCCGAGGCCCTCGGCTGCGAGATCCGTGACCTGCTGCACCCCGAGCCCGCCGCCTCGACGTCGATGAGCGCTGCCTGATGAGCGTCCTGACGATTCAGCCCGGCGAGTCGGTCGACGACTTCATCAGCCGGATCGCGAACACCGCACCTGAGCCGTCATCGCGCCTGCTTGACCGCGTGCGCACGCTCCTCGCCATCGAGGAACCGGCCGTCACTCCGCTGTGCGCGGCACCGTCGCAGATCACCCGTGCAGCTGCCTGAACGCACTGAGGGCCCGCCGTGCACCCGGCGAGCCCTCGGCCCACCATCCATCACCTGAAGCGAACTGAGGTGGACCCGATGCAGACCAGCATCGCACACACCGATCTGCTCGGCTCCCGGCCGACGTTCATTCCCCCGCTCGGCATCGCCCGCACCATGGCACGCCAGGCGCTCGACCAGGCAAACGCCCTCGACCTGACCACCGTCAACTCCTTCACGGTGGCGCGCGAGTTCGGCGGCGTCTGTGAGCCCCTGCGGCAGGTCCTGGACGCCCTTGACGCGCAGGACGGGCGCCATGCCTGAGCCGCTCACCGACGAGTACCTGCGGGAGACGCAGCAGATCATCTCCGCCGTCCCGGCGGGCCCGTGGGATCCGATCCCCAACGACTACGGCACACCGGACGCGGTGGGCCCCATCTCCTTCCTGGAGACCGCCTCCGACGAGTACCAGATGCCCGTCATCGCGTTCGTCGGCCACGCCCGAGAGGCACTGCCCCGCTACGTCGGCGAGGTGTCCCGGCAGCGCGCCCAGATTCGAGCGCTGGAGCACCGCGTGCGCCAGCTGGAGCAGCCGAAGGACGGTGACCGTCGTGACTGCTGAGCCCCTCGGCCCGCTCGCCCTGGCCCGCATCCGCACCAGCGTGAAGCGCAACCCGGACCACCCAGCCGCGCGGACCATTCAGCTGCTGCTCGACGAGATCGACCGACTCAAGTCGCCTGTGGCACTCGCCGAGTGGCACCCCGATGCTGAGTGCCCGCTGACCCGCCGACAGCTGGAGATCCTCGCCCGGACCGCCAACGGCGAGACCTGCGAACAGATCGGCCCGCAGATCGGCATCGACCCCAAGTCCGTGCGCAAGCACCGGCAGGCCATCATGCGGCGGCTCAGCGTGAGGTCGACGCCGTCGGCGGTCGCCGTCTGTCTCGTGAACGGCTGGATCCCGGACGGCGTGCTCCACCTCCCCAGGCACCAGCGCCGCATGTCGACCGTCGTAGCCCGCAACACCTACCGGGAACGCGCGGCAGTGCTGCGGCAGACGCCCGGCGAGTGGGGCACGGTCGCCGTCTACGACAGCGGCGCGACAGCCCGGCAGAGCGCCTACCGGCTGCGCACCGGTGCCTTCGTGGCCTTCCGCCCGGCCGGTAAGTGGGAGGCCGAGGCCTTCACCAGCGACGGCGTCCATGGCGTCCGAGCCCGCTTCACCGGCACCCCCACCACCATCGAAAGGCAAGCATCGTGAGCGCCCACACGCTCGACTACCGGGGCACAGTCGTGCCCGAAGAAGACCCGGTCTGGGAGCAGGTGCGTGCCCAGCTGATCTCCCTGGCCGAGCAGTACCCCGTCGGCCTCCGCGTCGTCCACGCCTGCGGCCGACAGGGCACCGTCACCCTCGACCAGGCCGAGCACGTCCCCGGCCTCTTCAACGGCAAGCCGGCCGCCGTCTGCCTGACCGGCGAGTGGCGCGAGCCGATGGTGTTCGCGCACTGGGAGAACGAAGCCGAGCTGACCTGGGGCGTCTGGGTGCCGGTCGCGAGCATCCGGCGCGGCACCGCTCCGGTCGCTAACCGGCCCGGCAACAAGTCCCGGATCGGCGGCCGCTGATGCGCTACGCCACCATCACCCCCGACGGCGAACTCGCCCACCACGACGACGAGCCCGACTGGCACGCGCTCGTCGGACCCGAGAACAAGGCGCGCGTCAGCCTGCGCGGCTTGGCGGTCACCGGCTGGGTCAACGACGTTGGCTTGCTCCTCCCGGAGCGGTACCCGCGCAACGTCATCGGATCGTGCGTGCTCGCCTCCCTCGGTGCCGCCGTGCAGCCGTACGCCGGGACGATCGTCCTCACCGGCTGGAACCCGGACAACACGCCTCGGGGCTTGCTGGAGATCGAACCGCTGCCGCAGCCCGTACACCACCTCGACACCGTGCACGGCGACGTCCTCAAGGCCCTCGCCGGGCAGACCCCGCGCGAGCTGTCGCCCAGCTGGGCTGAGTCGATGCGCGAGGTCGCCGAGCACGTCCGGACGGCGCCCGCCCCGTCGCTCACGCTGCGGCCGGTGAGGCTGTCGTGAAGACCTCCCGCTCGAAGTCAACGTCACCCGCCGACGGTCCGCGCGACGCCGCTGCGGGAGCCAAGGCAGGAGAGGGGACGCTCCGTTCTACCCCTGAGACCCCGCCTGCTTCGAGCGGGACCCTGACCGGCCCGGTCACCCCCACCGCTCGCCTGCTGCTGCCTGCCGGTGCCCCCGAGGACGTCTGGCGCGCTGCCCGGCAGGGCGGCATCGGCGGGTCGGACGTGGCCGCCATCCTCGGCATGGACGCCCACCGCGGACCGCTGCACGTGTGGCTGGAGAAGACCGGACAGGCGCCCGAACGGCGTGACGTCCGACTGGAGCGGTCCGCCCGACGCGGCCACCGCCTGGAGTCCCTCGTGGCGGAGTTCTTCGCCGAGGAGTCCGGCCTGACCGTGCTCGACTCGCCGGGCACCCTCCAGCACATCGACCACCCGCACTGGGTCGCCAACCCGGACCGGCTCACCGTCGCCCCCGACGGCCAGGCGCGCGACGAACTGGGCGTCCTGGAGTGCAAGACCCGCACCTGGCGCTCCGCCCGGATCGAGGGCTGGCACGGCGACCAGGCCCCCGACCGGCCCGCCATCCAGGCGCACTGGTACCTGACCGTCACCGGCTACCGGTACGCCTACGTCGCCGGGCTCATCGATGACGACCTGGAGTGGTGGCGGCTTGAGCGCGACGACGAGCTGTGCCAGATGCTCGCCAACGCCGTTGACCGGTTCTGGCACGACCACGTGATGGCCGGCCTACCGCCGAAGCCGGACGGCACCGAGGCCACCGCAGAGCTGCTGGCCCGTATGTGGGTCGCCCGCGAAGAGGCCACGGTCGAGGTCGACCCGGTCGAGACGATGCTGCTGAAGCAGCGGCGCCGCGAGCTGAAGGAACAGATCGGCACCCGCTTCGACGAGCTGACCGAGATCGAGAACCGGATGCGGCAGATCGCCGGTGACGCCGAGGTCGCCACGATCGGCGGCCGCCCGGCCTACACGTGGCGGCAGAACGGCCAGTTCGCCTCCGCCCGGTTCCGCGACGCCGAGCCGCAGCTCGCCGCCGAATACACCCGCCTGGTCCTGGCCGTCGACACCGAGCGGCTCGCCCAGGAGCACCCCGAGACGTATCGCAAGTACCGGGCCCGCGTGCTGCGCGTGCCCTCGGAAGGATGACCATGGCCGACCTCAAGGACCGTGTGAAGCAGGCCACCAGCGGCGCGGACGACCAGCAGCCGGAGCAGCAGCCGGTCACCGATCTCGCCGTCGGCGACACCGCGCGGCAGTGGCTCCAGCGCCGGACGACGTACTTCACCGACGCGCTGCCCCGGCACATTGACCAGGCGCACTTCATGGCCGTCGCCCAGGCCGTGATGCCGAACCTGACGAAGTGCACCCCGGCGAGCATTCACACGTCGCTGCTCGCGTGCGCCCGGTTCGGGCTGGAGCCCGACGGGCGGCAGGCCGCGATCACCCCGTACGGGGACACCGCGACCTTCCAGCCGATGTACGAGGGCTACATCGAGCTGATGTACCGGCATCCGCGCATCGACTCGGTGCACTTCGGCTGGATCCGGGAGAAGGACCAGTGGGACTACACGCCCACCGAGCCGAGCCCCCGCGACTTCTTCCACAAGCCGCGCATCGACCTCACCGACGAAGAGCGAGGCCCGGTCATCTTGGCTTGGGCGTTCGCGTGGATCGACGGCCGCCGCTCCCAGGTGATCATCCTCAACCGGCAGCAGGCGACCCAGATCCGGGACAAGTACTCGAAGGCCTTCAAGAACGCCGAGCGGAAGAACACCCGCGACTCCGCCTGGCACACCGACTTCGACGCCATGTGGGCCAAGTCCTGCGTGCGTCGGCTCGTCAAGGTCGTGCCGACGTCCACCGAACTGACCGAGCTGATCCAGACCGACGACGACCTGGACGACACGCAGTCTGCGCCGCCCGTGATCCGGGGCACCGTGATCGCGCGCGACGAACAGCCCGACACCAGCGAGCAGCCGTCGGCGGCCTGGCCGAAGACGGCCCAGCCCGGCTCCGCCGCCCAGGACAACAGCGAGGCCGGTGAGCAGGCATGACCCCCGACGAACGCCGAGAGGCCGTCGTCCGCGACTTCACCCGGCGCGGCATCCGCACCGTCACCCGCGAGCAGTACAGCCGACAGGGCATGCTCGACGCGGTCCGGGAGAACCGGCGCCGCCACCGGCACGACTCGAAGACCCAGTGGATCGAGCACGCGGCACATCACGTGGCCGAGGAGATCGCCGCCGTCGTCGACGTGTCTCTCGACGACATCGCCACCGTGCTGCTGGCCGCCGGCGGGGTCGGTGGAGTCCTTGCCGAACTGCACGGGCTGCACGGCACCACGCTGGCCGGGGTGTTCCAGACGGCCGCTGACGACCTGGACCGGCGTGCGAACGGCGGCGTGCAGCTGTGAGCGGGCACCGGGTGGTCGGTCTCGACCTGTCCATGACCGCGACCGGCGTGGCCCTGTGGGACGGCACGACGGTCACGGTGAAGCTCAAGGGAACTGGCGACCAACGCCTGATCGGCCTCCGCGATGCCCTGGCGTACATGGTGGACGGCTCCGAGTTGGCCGTGATCGAGGACATGCCCGCGCGGCTCCAGGCCAACGCCGCGAAGGCCGTCGGCTTCGTCCACGGCACCGTGCGCACGCTGCTGTTGGACCTGCGGGTGCCGTACGCCGCCGTATCCCCGGCGACCCTCAAGGCCTACGCGACCGGCAAGGGCAACGCCGACAAGACGGCCATGGCGATCGCGGCTCTGAAACGCGCGGGCCTGGAGTTCGGCGACGACAACGAGTGCGACGCCTGGTGGCTTCGCATGGCGGGCCTGGACTGGCTCGGCCGCCCTGAGTTCTCCCTGCCCGCCGCCCAGCGCGACCGGCTCATCAAGGCCACCTGGCCCGTCCCGAAGGGCAACCCCTCGTGACACAGATGAAGTTCGACGCCAAGGTCAGCGCGTCGGCCCAGGAGGCGCTGGAGCCGCACGTGCGGCCGGTGTACGACCAGCCCGGTGCCCGGCGGCTGTTCCTCGGCGAGTTTGCTCACATCGAGCGGACCGAGCCCGCCCCGGGCACGGAGAAAGAGGCCTCCGTCAAGGTGCGCATCACGCACCTGGAGCTGCCGACCAAGGAGCAGGAGGACGCAGTCAGGGAGGCACTGCGCTTCCTCCACCTCCAGCGCACCGCACACGGCACGTTCGACGACGACGGCCAACTGGAGCTGTCCGACAGCACCCTGCGGCTCACCGGAGGAATGCTCGCCTTCATCGAGACCGCCCGTCTGCGCGCCGGCCTGGAGCACTGGCGCGAGTACGCCCGGCGGATCCTGCATGGCCCCGACCTCACGGTCACCGAGGTGCGGCACGAGATGCAGGCCCTCGCCGACGGCCTCACCGCCGTCCTCAACACCGCCCGCGACCACGACAGCGACGCCTGATCCCTGGCTGACCCCGCTCCGCCGCACCTCGAAGGGAGGTGACCCCCGTGCCTCAGCGCGTCCGTGTGCCGCTGCGCGTCGTCGTCGGCTTCTACAGCGACGCCGCCGTGTCCGTGTACACGAAGATCGCCGCCCTGGAGCGGCGCGAGACCGGCTGCGAGGCCGGGGTCACCTACCTCGCGGCGCTGCTGGGCATCTCCCAGTCCACCGTCGAGCGCGCCCTGACCCAGCTGATGCGCCCGGCCCCGGACGACGACATAGCCGAGGTCACCAGCTACCGGCGCACCCTGCCCGGCGGCACCGGCACGACGGCCGTACGGCGCGTGCGCGTCGTCGGCCGAGCCGAGCACGGCGCATGGGTGCCGACCCGGGCCGCCGAGGCCCTGAGCCCCCGGCAGCTGCGCGCGTACGCCGCTCTCTCCTACGCCACTGCCACCGGCCACCACATCACCCTCGCCGACCTCGGCAGGGTCCTGCGGCACCGGTCCGGGAAGAAGGCCGGCGAACCCCTCGACCCGCGTTCCATCCGCCGCATCCTTCGGGCCCTGGAAGCCCTGGGCTGGATCAGCGTGGACCGGCGCGCCGGGTACCGCGGCCGCCACCTCTACACCGTGCACGACGAACCGGTGCAGGCGGCTTTGACTGCGGATCTTGATGACGGATCGGGTGCGGATCTTGGTGATGGTTCCCTCGCGTCTAAGGAACACCACCTGACTGACTCACCCGATGATCCGCCCCCCGATGCTTCTGCTATCCGCCGTAGGCGAGAGCAGGTAGTAGCGCGAGGGGCTGTGGAAAACCCGTCGCTGCCGCCCGCGTTCCGGCGCCCGTACGCGGGGCCGCAGCTGGCTCTCGCTCCGCGGATCTGGCGAGTCCTCGAACCGGTGAAGGCGCTCGTGTCCGGCCTGTCGCCGTACGTCGTGCGGCGGCTGGCCCGGGAGATCGGCCGCCAGCTCGACGAGGGCCAGGAGCCCGAACGGCTCCGCGCACGCCTGGAGTTCCGGGTCCTGTCGACGCAGGACATCCGCGACCCGGGCCGGTGGCTGCTTGGCGCGGCCGTCGTCCGGCACGGCTGCGGGCTCGTCGACTGCGAGTCCGGGCGGATCTGGCGCACCGGCGCCGCCTGCGAGGTCTGCGCCGACCTGCGCGCGGCCGACGGGCACAGACCGCCCTCCGGGCCGCCCGGCCCGAGACGGCCCACGTACCCCCGGCCGCCCGGCCGCTGGCCCGAGTGCCAGTCCTGCGGCGCCCCGTCCCGCCAGCCACTGCCCGACCGCCTGTGCCGCCCCTGCCGACCGCCCGCCGACCTGCTGAGGAGCCTGCGATGAGCGACGTGCCACGCCCGGCCACCGCGCAGCTGCTCGCGCTCGCGGAGGCCTCCCGACCGGACTGGTCCGTCGACCGGCTCCGCGACGTCCTCGCCCAAGTCCGCTTCCACGACGACATGAGCTTCGGCCGCCTGGTCGTTGCCGTCGCCCAGCTGATCGCGGATCCCGACGCTGAGCCGCCCGACCTGCTCGCCGCGCGGCCCGAGGCCTGGCGGCAGCGCCGGCACTCTCCCGGGCCCGAGACAGCACACCGAGGCGCTGCCGCTGTTCGCGCGGCCCTCAACACCCAAACCGACAGCACCATTTGATCCGAGAGGAGACGGCGATGACCGCGACGACGCACATCGCCGCACCAGCCAATGGCGCAGCACAGACCCGCCCGCTGACCGGCCTGCGTACTTGGTGGGCCGGCTTCACCCTCAAGCACTCCCACCGCGTCCAGGCGGCCACGTTCCAGCGGCTGCACGACAGCCTTCCCCTGGACGACCCTGACCGGTACGCCCTGGAGTCTCCGGCACTTGAGCGCGCTCTCCAGCGGCTGGCCGCCGACCACCCGACCGAGGTCACTCCGGCCGACGGCGGCCCGGCCGCCCGCGACCGGGACCGCGAGCAACTGCTGCTCGCCACGTGTGACGCATGGTTCCGCGACGTTCACGGTCCCGAGCACCGCTGGTCGCCGCGAACCGTCGCCAACTACGAGCAGCTCCAGTTCGACGTCCGCTCCTGCTTCCACGCGGACGGCGCCGCATGAACACTGAGACGGCGCCCGAGCACACCGCCCAAGAGACCGCGCGGCTCGCCCTGCGGGACTCGCTGCGGCGCATCACCGGCCGCGCCGTCGCCGAGGTCAGGATCACCCGCGTGCGGTGGGAGGACGGCTATCGCTGGTGCGCGATGGTGCTCACCGTCGACCGTCAGCCGCCCTTCGGTCACCACGAAGTGCCCCTGACCGAGGGCCACCAGCACCACACGATCGCTCTGCTGCTGAGGGACGCGTTCCCGCGCGCCAACTGGGCCACCGCCCAGGACTACGACGTCGAGACCGGGACCCTGCACGAGCACATCGTGCGGCTCCCCGAGTGCCTGCGAGGTAACGAGCCATGAGGTACCCCCATCTGCTGGTCGCTGCGATGACCAGCTGCTTCTTCATCGGTGGATCGCTCGGCACGCTCGCCGGGGCGCTCGCCGCGACGCCGGTCCACGGAACCGTCGCCGTCATCGCGTGGACGCTCGTCGGCCTGGCGGTGGCCGTCGCCATTGCCGTGCTCGTCGACGTGGCTTACACGCGGATCAAGAAGCGCCTCGCCGCTCGCCGCGCAGAGTGCACCGCCCGAGACTTCCGTGCGTCCATCGAGGGCGGCCTGACCGAGTCCTTCGACACCTTCTCGCGTCGCCTCGACCAGTCCGGCCCGAAGGCTTCCGGGGGCTCGGAATGACTGCCCCGGCCTTCATCCGCCGCTGGCGCACCCGCCTCAGCGACGCCCAGACCAACCGGCTCCGCGCCCAGCTCGCCGCGGAGAGGGACCGCAGTCGGCGTCTGGAGCAGCGCCTCGCTGGCCTCCAGGCCGCGAACGAAGGCGCCTACCGCGCGCTGCGTGAGCACACCGGCGGCGCGCGCTTCGAGCCCACGCAGCCGGTGGGCAGCCAGCCCCGGGTCTCGCTCACGAAGGAGCAGGCCGGCGCCTGACCTTGAGACTCCGCCCGCTGCCGGTGACACCGGCCCGGCGGCGGGCGGCACCACCCCGGCAAGGAGATCCATCCCATGAACGACGTCCCCGTCTGCCATCGCTGCAAGCGAGTCCACTGCATCTGCGGCTGACCCCGGTCACCGCCTTCACTCTCTGGAGCCTCCCTTGAAGAAGCACGTCATCAACGACCGCCTGAGCACTACCCGGTTGATCCAGGTCGTGGCTGCCGAACTCGGCACCACCCCCGCCGCCGTACGCGAGACGGTGATGACCACCTTCGACGTGATCGCCCGCGCCAACGCCTCCGGCCACGACGTGGCAATCACCAACTTCGTCACGTTCGTCTCGCACCGCGTCCAGCGGACCAAGCGCCGCAACCCGCAGACCGGTGAGATGTTCACCGCGCCCGCGCACCAGGTCGTCCGGCTGCGAGTCTCCGATCACCTCGCCGACGCCGTCCGCCGCCGCGACCGCACCGTCACCATCCGCAAGGCCCCCAAGGGCAGCCGGAAGCCTGCGGAGTGAGCCATGAGCTACACCGGATCCGTTCCCGACACTGCGGGCCGCCGCCTCGACTGGATGGAGCGCATGGCCTGCCGTAACGAGGACCCCGACCTGTTCTCGGACGAAGACCGGGAGCACGAGGCGCGCACGATCTGCATCGCGCGCTGCCCCGTGCGCTCGACGTGCCTGGCTCGGGTGAAGACGCTGGAGAGCGGCCTGCACCGCGACCAGCGCGACGGCGTCGTGGCCGGCCTCACCTACGCCGAGCGTCACCGCCTCGACGCCGACGCCGCCCACCGCGCGGACGACGCCCCGCTGCTGGTCTTCGACGGCACCGAGCGCTGCGGTACCCACTTGGCTCTGCTGCGGCACCTGTGGCTGGACGAGCCGATCGACGCCAAGTGCTGGAGCGGCAAGGTCATGCGAGACCGGGCGAGCCGCGTCTGGCACGCTGCCAACCCGCCACTCAAGGCGGCGTCATGAGCCCCGGTGTGCCGCGCGCGGACATCGTGGCCATGCTCGGCGAGGGGTTGTCCAACACGGCCATCGCCCGCGCGCTTGGCTGCGATCGCCACCGCGTCGCCGACATCCGGCGCGAGCTGGAGCTGCCGAATGTCGTCCAGCAGCCGCTCACCCGGGAACAGAAGTGGCGCAGCCTGACCCGACCGCTGGAAGACGGCCACCTGGAGTGGCTCGGCGAGCGCGTGGGAGCGGCCGGCACGCCCGTCATGCGCTACAAGGACCGCTCGTTCAGCCCGGCCGGGATCGCGTTCACCCTCCAGCACGGGAGGCAGCCGCAGGGCCGGGTCCAGCCCGAGTGCGGTGTACGACACTGCGTTGCCCCCGAGCACGTTGACGACGAACCCGGACGCCAGCAGACCCGGCGTGAACGTCGCGCCCGTCAGGGACTCGGCGACGCCCCAGCCACGTGCGTCCATGGCCACGATCAGACCGAGCACGGCCGGTTCGACCTCAATGGCACCGCGTACTGCGAGGCCTGCAAGCGCGAATGGAGGCGGAATCCGGCCGCCATGAAGGCGAGGACCGCCACCACTCGGGAGGATCAGCGCAGGACCATTGAGAAGCTGCTGCGCGAGGACACCCCTCATGTCCAGATCGCTCGCCAGCTGGGAGTCGCACCGGCCACAGTCCAGCGAGTCCGCGCGGACCTTGACCTGCCGCCAGCGCGGTCCGGCCGTCCCGACACCCACGCCTCGCTGGAAGAGGCGTTCCATGCGAACACCGAACTGGTCGAGGGCGGTCACCTGCGCTGGACCGGCTACACGAGTTCGGGCAGTCCGTACGTCTGTTACCGCCAAGAACGGATCACGGCTGGCAGGGTCGCGTTCGCCCTTCACCACGGGCGTACGCCCGACGGCCGGGTACAGGCGGGTTGCAGCATGCCGGGGTGCGTGGCGGGCGCCCACCTTGAGGACCGGCGGATCCGTGAGGCGGACCGGCGAGCCGACGCCGCGTTCGACGCGATCTTCGGCCCGGCTGCCGACCCGACCACTCCTACTCCCTGAAAGGCCCCTGTGTCCACGCTCAGCATCCTCGCTATCGCGGTCGGCGTACTCGCCGTCATCGGGCTCGGCTTCGGCCTGCCCGACCGCTGGTTCTGCGCCCTGCTCGCCCTGGCCTGCCTCATCGGCGGCGCCGACGCCGCCTACCGCGAACTCACCCTCTGGGCTTTCGCGTTCTTCGCTTCCGGCGCCATGTTCGCCGGCGCCTCGGTCCACGCCATCTACACCGCCCGCCGAGAGCGGAGGCGGCAATGACCTCCGGCCAGGTCTTCATTGTCGCCGTGATCGGCGGCCTGTCCGGCGTCGCCGGAATGTGCACCCTCGGGGCTGCTCTGCGGCCTCCGTCTGGCCATTGGACGCCTCGTGACCTACACGAGGCCCGCCGTGCGCGCCGCCGCGACCTCGCCGCCTGCCGGGCCATCGACGCACTCGGCACCACCAACCACCCGAAAAGGAACCGATGACCGCACCGATACCCCGCCTTTTCGTCCTCCGCCGCGACCGGGACATCACCGGCGTCTCCGGCCCCGGCGACGTTGCCGACGGCGTCCAGTGGGCGGACGGCTCCGTCGTCCTCCGCTGGCGCGCGCGGCCCTCCACGGCTGTCTGTGACAGCTTGGAGGTGATGTTGTCCGTGCACGGTCACGCTGGCGCCACCCGCGTCGTGTGGGCCGAGGACACCGAGAGCGGCGCACGGGCGGCTGCCGGCCGCGCCTACCAGTTGGCGGACCGCTGGGAGGCCGCGCACGGCTCGGCCATGTTCCTCGTGCGAGCCGCTGGCGCCGAGCTGCGCGACGTCCTCGACGAGCGGCAAGCGGGCGGCTCGGCGCAACTCGTGGAACTGGAGACGCACTGCCGCCTCCCGCATGAGATGGAGGTCTGAGCGCGTGATCTGCGCCCGCTGCGCCCACGCAGCAGACCAGCAGCTCGGCCGCGACGAGCACTGCGACGCGCAACCCAGCCCCGGGACGCCATGCGACTGCCAGCACCGCACCGAGCGCTACCAGCAGACGGCCATCGTCATCACACGGGGCGGCCGCCGGCGGTTGGAGCTGATTCAGCCGTGACTATCGCCGCCCTGCGCCGCCTTCTCGATGAGATCGACCAGCAGGGCGGCCCCGAAGCAGCCCGTGAGAACCGCCTGCACCTCTCCGACGAAAGCCCCGAGCACATGACCGCAACGACCGAGCCCCTGCCCGTCGGCCGGCTCCTCAAGTGGGCCGACGAGCAGCCCGACCGCGACGTGCGTGACCAGGCCGCCCGTGCCCGCGTAGCACTGGCCAGCCTGCGCAAGCGGTACGACACCGACCAGGAGCTGACGGCCATCACCACGGAGGCCGAGCAACTGAAGCAGCGCCTCGCGGAGTTGCTCGCCCGTAAGGAAGAGCTGATGCCGGTGAAGCCGAAGAAGCGCCGCGCTTCGCCCAGCTACGAGGCCGCGACCGTTCGCGCCTGGGCCCGCGAGAACAGCATTCCCTGCCCGCCCCTCGGCCGGGTGCCGAAGGCCGTGGTGGACGCCTGGTTGGCAGCCACGCGTGTGAGCACCGCTTCGTGATCGGCGCGTGCACGCCGAGCCCTCGTGTAAAAGAAATCACGAGAATTCACTTGTGGTGACTCGTGAATACTCGTAATATGGTTGTTGTGAGGCCAAGTTGACCGGCTAGCGGTCAGCTGACCACTCAATCACCCGAGGGGGAGTCATGTCGGACACGCTGATCCGCTCGCTCGACCTGATCGAGCCCGGCGACCTGGTCGTCTACCACGGGTCGATCACGGACCTGCACGGCCTGTGGCTGGCCACCCCTTGCCCGTGCGGCATCTGCCGCGCGATCGACCAGCTCGGCCTGGCGGAGGTGCGGTTCGCGCTCGCCGACCCGTGGGGCGAGCAGCCTGGCCCGTTCCACGTCCGCCGCCAGTCCGTCACCCGCTCCTTCGCTTGCGGCTGACGGAACACCAGACCGGCGGCCGTACTTCCCCCTACCGGCCGCCACCAGGGCCGCGCCCCGTACACCCACCCCACCCCGCGGGGCGCGGCCCG
>NZ_CM002285.1:6533756-6536433 GCF_000497445.1 Streptomyces roseochromogenus subsp. oscitans DS 12.976
AATGGGACACCCCTGGGGTGTCGGTGAGTCAGCTGGTCGGGGGCTTGGGGGTGCCGTTGGGGCCCTTCGGTCGCTTGTTGGGACGGTAGCTTGGGCCGTTCATGATGACTTGGTGGCTGGCGTTGATCAGCCGGTCGAGGAGTGACTCGGCGACGACGGGGTTCGGGAAGAGCGGATACCAGTCGCTGGGCGCCCTGTTGCTCGTGATGATCAGAGAACGTCCCTGCCGCTCGGAGACCAACTCGTAGAGATCGTCGGCCTGCGAGGCGTTCATCTGCCGCATGGCGAAGTCATCGAGGATGAGCAGGTCGGGGCGGATGAGGTCGCGCATGCGCTTGTCCCAGGTGCGATCCGCGTGGCCGCCGGCGAGCTCGGCCAGGACCCGGCTGGTCTTGGAGAAACGGACGTTGGCGCCCTGTCGGACGGCCTGGTGACCGAGGGCCTGGGCGACGTGTGTCTTTCCGACCCCGACGGGCCCGAACAAAATGACGGACTCACCGGAGTGGAGCCATCGCAGGGCCGCCAGGTCGCGGATCTGGGCCGCGGGTAGCTTCGGGGAGGCGTTGAAGTCGAAGCCCTCCAAGGTGGCCTGCTGCTCGAACTTCGCCCGCCGCAGGCGCCGTTCGAGCGCAACGGATTCACGGCGGGTGATCTCGTCCTGGCAGAGAACCTGCAGGAAATCGAGGTGCCCGAGCTCGCCGCCCTGGGCCTGGGTGAGGCGGGCGTCGAGTGTCTCGAGCATCCCGGACAGCCGCAGGATCTTGAGCGAGTCACGCAGAGCGGTGGTCATCACGCTCACCGGGCGACCTCCTCGACGTCGTCGTTCCCCTGGTCGTCGCGGACGTCATCGGGAATCTGCAGGGGGATGTCGGTGGCGAACAGGCCCTCGGGGCCGTGTAGGAAGGCCGAGGCGCCACCGTCTCCGGTCTCGGGTTCCGGGTCGGTCTCGGTGCCGGCGACAAGGATGCCCTTGACGGTGCGATAGGACGGGTCGCCGACCGTGATCGCCTTGCGGCAGGCGGCTTCGAGCCTGATGTCGCCGTACTTCTTGCGCAGCCCGAGCACCCCCTGGGCCGCCCGGAGCCGGTAGAGGGCATTGACCTCCAGGAGCTGGTCGATCACCTCCCGGCAGGCATCCCCGACCTGGGATGCCTGACCGCGACACCAGATCGGCGTGCGCATCTGAAAGGCGATCTTCTCCGGCGGGTAGTCCGTCTTGTCGGTGCGTTTGCCCTGCTCAAGTGCCGCGTGCGTCTTGACCAGTTCACCCTCGTGGAAGACCTGCACCATGGTGGCGGTGGAGCGGACATCGACGCGGCGGCCGATCAGCTTCCAGGGCACCGAGTAGAGGGTCCGGCCGACCTTGATGTGGATGTCCGGGCCGACCGTCGCCTTCGACCACCGCGCCAGCACGAACGGCGCCTCGGGCAACGGCAGCAGCACCGGCGCCTCGATGGACTCGAACACCGCCAAGGGAGCCGCCCCGCCCAGCGGACGGCACTGCCGCTGACCTGCGACATTACGGGACCAGAGCAGGGCCTCGGCCTGCATGTGCTCCAGCGAGGTGAACGTCCGCCCGCGCCAGTAGGAGTCGCGGACGTAGGGCATGGGCCGCTCCACTCTGGGCTTGTCCTTCGGCTTCAAAGCCCGGGCCGGATCCACCAACGCCCCATAGTAGGAGGCGAGTTCGGCATACGACTTGTTGATCTTCGGGTCGTAGAGGTCCGGCTTGTCGACCCCGGTCTTGAGGTTGTCCGGCACCAGCCGGCGCGGGACGCCGCCGAAGTAGCGAAACGCCTCCACGTGGGCTTGTGTCCAGGCGTGCTGGTCCATGTGGGCCACCGGGCGGACGAACATGTGCCGGGAGGCAGGCAGCACCATCACGAACGCCCAAATCCGGTGCCGCCGACCGGTGTTGGCGTTGATCCACTGCCCCAGGAAGCCGTAGTCGATCTGGGCCTCCGAGCCCGGCTCGACGTTCTCCCTCAGCACGGTGACCTTGGCGCGGGCGGCCTCGTCGGGCAGGTTCTCGTGTACCCACCGGCGAAACGAGGTCAGCCCCGCCTGCAGCTTGCGCTCGTCGCGCAGCCGCTGGTGGATCGTGGTCACCGTGCAGGTGTTCAGCAGTTCCACCACGTAGTCGCGGTGCTTCTCGATCTCCGGCCAAGTCAGTTGATTCAAGCGCCTGTTGGCCTGCTCGGGGAACCAGCTCTTGATCAGTTTCGCCCAGTCGGGCTCGCTCATCGGCGGGCCGCCCGGCGTGATCCCGGCCGCCTCGGCCGGCGCCAGGTACTTCCTGATCGTCTTGCGGTCCAGCCCCAGCGACGCCGCCAGCTGCGTCTTCGAGCGGCCCGCGTACCAGTGGACGTAGATCTCCACGATGTCCGTCACGGTGAATGTTCTCCTTGCCATCCGGATCGTCCGTCGACCTCCCGGCTCGCTGGTCAAGGGACACCAGCGACTCCGAGACGGCCCGGACCCTCAACCCGGCACCGGCATGCCCCAGGGGATCTCCACCAATTCGCAAGAAGGATCTATCGGTCGAACAAACCACCCGACACGGGGAAAGATCTTCAACCCGAGACCGTGACCGGCATCCCCATCCACGACCGGCGTCCCCCTGGGGAACCGCCGACACCAGGGCGGGGAATTACGGCGACAACATCACGCAGAACAT
>NZ_CM002285.1:6536458-6596502 GCF_000497445.1 Streptomyces roseochromogenus subsp. oscitans DS 12.976
GCCCGCACAACTCAACACACAAGGTGCTGTAGCTCAGTTGGCAGAGCAGGCTCACTTATAAGGGTCGTGTCGCAGGTTCGAGTCCTGTCAGCACTACGTGGAGAAGAAACTCAGTCCCAAGGCGCGAGGCGAGCTGACCGAGGCCATAGTCCTCGCCAAGCTGATCGAGTACGGCTACTCGGTCTCGATGCCGTTCGGCGACAACCGTCGCTACGACATGATCGTGGACGACGGCCGCCAGTTGCACCGCGTCCAGGTGAAGACGGCGCGAGACGGCCGCAACGCCGGAACCATCGAGTTCAACACGGTGAGCGTCCACCCGATCTCCGGCCGTAAGACCCGGTACGACGGCCAAATCGAGGCGTTCGTCGCCTACCACCCTGGCAATCACGCCTTCTATTGGGCCCCCGCCGCTGTGTGCACGGGCAACGTGTTCCGACTCCGCACCGCTCCGGCGAAGAACAACCAGGTCTACGGCACCTGGCTGGCGGAGCCGTACCTGCTTCGCCCCGTCACCTGACCCACAGACCGCCCAGCGGCAGGAGACGCGACCTGCGCCTGCGCATCGGCTCGCTTCCCGCCGCCAGGCCCCGGGAGCCCGCCATGAGCGACACCACCTGTCACCACGTCATCGCCCACTGGGTCACCGACGAAGACCAGCAGCAGATCAACGAGGCCATCGCGTACGCCCGGCAGATCGGCGACCTGGAGGCCCTGCCTTTGCTGCTGGCCCGTCTCACCCAGCCCTGCGACGCGCGCGACGCATACCGCGCGCAGAAGGAACAAGGAGCATGAGCATCGACACCGCCGGCATCCCCGCCGGCCCCGTGCAGACCGGCCCCGTCGACTTCCACCCACGCGAGGAGCAGATCGCCATCCTGCGGGACGTCCTCAACGCGGCCGGTGTCGAGTTGGGCGCGTACGACACCACGATCGTGGACTGGCTGGCTATGTGGGACTGGTCGACGTTCGCTGTCGTCGCCTCCTGGGTGGCGCGGGCCGCGCAGACCCGCGAGCCGGCCCCGGCCGTCGCCCTGCCGTCCCGGTTCGACGCGACCCCGGCCGAGGTCGACCAGCACCTGCGCCGCATCATCGCCGAGGACGTGTACCTGCGGTACCAGCAGACCATCGGCGCCCGGGCCGTCGCCGAGGCTGTGAAGGACGTGCGCCTGGAGGTCGCCGCTCCGGACGCACCGGACGCCCACCAGTGGCGCGCGGTAGCCGACTACCTCGACCCCGACAAGGGCGGCAACCCGTACCCGTCACAGCTCCGTAAGGACGCCGATGCGACGGCGCGCGCCACAAGCGACAGCGTGCGAGCGGACCAGTGAGCCAGCCGCCCGCCATGACCGTCGCCGTACGGCGCACGCGCGTGCACCAGCTCATCACGGACGATCCGACACTGAGCGCCAGGAACATCGCAGCTCAGGTCGGGGTCAGCAAGGACACCGTCCTCCGCGACCTCGACGCGATCCGCCAGGCCCAGAGCCAGACCGCGCTGAAACCGACCGCCGATGAGCCGGAGACCGCGCCGGATGCGCCGGACGCCGCTGCCGGTGATGCGACAGGCAACCGCCTCGTTCTGATCATCGACGAGCCGCTGCGCCAGGCCCTCGCCGTACTGCGCGCCAAGGTCGGCGCCCCCGACACCCCGAAGCAGAACGAGGCCGCCGCGCGCGCCGCGATCCGCGCCCTGGCGGACACCGTCCTCGAAGCCCAGCAGTACGCGCGGGACCGGTGAGCATGCCCGCTATACCGACGCCCCCGGGCCTGTGGCGGGCCTTGGCCCGGGACGCTGTCCTGAACCCGGAGGAACGCGCCGCGCGCGACGCTGTCCGCGCGGTGTGGGCGCACCTGGCGCCGCCCGCCACTGTGCCGCCGCGAGCAGGCCGGCCGCTGACGGAGCGGTTGCAGCCGTACCAGTTGCTCATCGACCTCGCAGGCTGGAAGTTCCGCAGCGTGGCGACCGAGGAACGGGCGGGCGCCGAGGGGCTCGGCCCGAACGGGGCCGCCGTCATGGTGACCGTCACAATCGGCCGCCCGGTGAGGGCGTACGTGCTGCGCCCCTCGGCGAAGCGATCGCCCCACTGGCTGGCCACCAGCCCGACGGCCGTCGGACACTTCATCGAGCACGGCCAACTCCCGGCTAAGGCCAAGCGCCACCGTCCCGATTCGAAGTGCCGGTGTGGGAAGAAGGGCCGGTTTCCCAGTGAAGCCTGGGCGCAGAAGGCCTTGGTCAACATCTTGATCAACAAGGAGTTGCGGCAGAAGCGCCATGCGACTGAGCGACGCGTCTACAGGTGCCCCGGCGACGACCGCGTCTGGCACCAGCCGGATGAAGTGGTACCGCGCGACGGGACCGAAACCCACCAAGCAAGGAAGGATGACCCCATGACCACTGAACGAGTCAACGTCCGAGTGTTGCTGCTGTTCGGCGACCAGGCCGAGATCACGACCCCGTATCGCGACCACATGGATCCGGAGCGCGTGCCGGTCGCGCGGCTGGTCCGGGAGACCGGCGTCCAGCGTGACGAACTTGTGGGTGCCGAGCTGGTGGCCGTTGTTGGGGATGAGGGGGAACTGGTGCGGTTCGAGCGCGCTTGATCAGGTGGGGGACGGCTTGCGTCGTCCCCTTTTCCGATCCCGAAGGTGTTGCATTCTTAGAAGTTGCTGCTGTATTCTTAGAAGTGTCAGGGAGGGGGTGAGAGCCCGAACTGACACCCAGTTGAAAACTCAACAGAGGAAGGACAGTCACCATGGCTGACCGCGAAGAGACCGAGATCATGCGGGCTCTGGCCCACTCGATCTCGGTGGTCTACTCGATCCTGGTGGACGTTTGCGCGGCACTCCCCGTGCCGATCGGTCTCCCGACCGACCGCCACATCCCCGCAACCGACGCGGTCCCCGCAATCCAGCGGGTGGCCGCACTCGCCAAGGACCAGCCGATGGGCGAGACCCAGGAAGCGCAGCTGTTCACCGGCTGCATCCACCTCCTGGCCGCCATCGACCTCTACGCACTGTGTGTGACGAGGTTCGAGGAGACCCGGGCTGAAGGGGCGGGCGCGAACCTCGTCTATGCCGACGAGGCTCTGAAGAGCCTCGCCCTCTGGCTCGTGATCAACGAGGCCGACTGATCCACGCCGCCCCCCGGCCGCCAGCCGGGGGGCTTTCCTCGTTCCACACCCCTGGGTGTTGCAATTATAGAAGCAAGTGCTGTAAAGTTAGAGATGTCAGGACGGGGGGTGAGAGCCCCGGACCTGATCCAGTTGAAAATTCCAGAGAGGAGAAGTCGTGGCAGATCACGACAGCAGGGAGCGGTTCCTTGCGCTCGGCGAGGCCGTCATCGGGGCGTATGCGTACATCGCGTCGCTCCTGGAGGACCTCCCGATCCCCGTCATCATCCCGGACATCGTCCAGGTGGCCGAGGAAGGCGGGGACCTGGCGGACGTCCTCCTTGCACTCAACCGGGTGCGGGCGGTCGTAGAGGATGAGCCGATCTCGGAGTACCACCGGAGGGCCTTCGAGCACATGTTGCTCGATTGGTTCGCCGCCTACGAGATCATCACCCTCGTGCGGGTCGCTGGTCCCGCGCCCTGGCGGCTCGACGTGGTCGAGTTCGCACTCAACCGGCTCGTTACCTGGGCCGAAGTGATCGAGAACGACGAGCAGGACGACGACGAGTCGTAATGCGCCCGCCCGCCCCGGCCGCCAGCCGGGGCGGGCGCCCCTCTCCTCCCGGAGCTTCGCCCCCAAGAACACAACGGGGGCCGACGCCGTATCCCCAGCACGCTGGGGGTGAGAGAGCGCCGGCCCCACCAGTTGAAAACTCCGCAAAGGAGATTCCCCACCATGGTAGACCGACCCCGCCTGATCGCTCCCGAAATCGCCGAACAGTACGGCGTAAGTATCCACACCGTCACCAAGACCTGGGCGCAGCATCCCGCCTGGCCCGACCACGTCGACAAGCGCGGCCGCTACAAGGAGTACGCGGCCCGGGACATCGCCGACTTCGTCCGCGACCACGTCGAGCGCCAGGCCGTCACCCTGGAGCCCCGTCGCCTCTACACCGCCCAGCAGCTGGAGGACGCCGGGATCGGCATCAAGGCCGGAACGATCCGCGCCGACCTGACTCGGGGCCGCTGGCCCAAACCCGACGACACCGAGGGTGGCGCCAACCGCTGGTTCGGCGCCACCGCCACGCAGGCGCTCGCCACGCGCCGTGGCTACCGGAAGGCTGACAGCTGACCCACCAGGGCAGTGGAAGCGGACGCGGGAACGGCTGTTCAGGTTGCCTGATCGCCCATCTTTTACCCGCGAACCGTGCAACCGTGGGACTCCTGCGCAAGTCCTTCACATGTACTCCACTGAACTCGGGGGGATTATGAGATCGCGGAACCCACAACCCCACCAGCCCAGTTGGGCCGCCCCGCAGCGACCCGGCGACGACACGGTAGTCGTCCAGCCGCCACGGAAGCGCAAGGTCGGCAAGTTCGTCGGCTTCGGCTGCCTCGTGCCCGTCGCCATCTTCTTCCTGCTCGCCGCCATCGGAGCGGCGATGGGCGGCGGCAACAAGTCCAGCAACGCCGGCGCCTCGACGAGCCCCAGCCCGACGAAGACCAGCGCCGCGCCCACCCAGGCCGCCAAGACCACGGCACCGGCGAAGCCCACCCCGGCCGCCAAGACCGCCGCGCCCGTACAGGCCAGCGCCACCATCTCGCCCACGCCAAAGCAGGCCAGCGCGGACGCCCGCAAGAAGGCCGCGGCGATCCTGGAGAAGGAAGACCAGGACTTCCGCGACTTCCTCGCCAAGGGCGAGGACGTGGTCGGCACGCCGCAGTACACATCCTGGTACAACAAGGCTGTCGTCGGCCTGGACATGCAGCAGAACGCGTTCAAGAAGGCCGACGCCTACTTCACCGCGGACAACGAACCGACGGATCTACTGGAAGCCTGGCGGGCTGACAACGGAGACGGCAACGCGGCGATCACTCAATTCGGTTCGGACGGACTCAGCCCCGACGCCCCCGATGCAGCCACGCGCAAGGACGCGTCCGACTGCCTTGCGGCACTCGCGAAGGCCGACAAGGACGCCGAGAAGATCGCGAAAGGGAGCTGAGCAGCGGGTCGGTGCGAGCGGGCACACTGGATGCATCAACCCCACATGCACCACCGGAGGCCCGTGTGTCCGAGAGCCCCGACCTCGCCGACTACGAATGGCCCGCCTGTCTCGCCTGCCATCAGGACCTCTGGGAGGACGAGACAGGCCGATACGCCTGCCGCCCCTGCGAGAACCGCACCCACCAGCGGCTCACCGAACTCCCTGGCCTGTTCGCCCGCCTCCACACCACCGCGCAGCTCATGCGCGGAGCCCGCCCGGCCGGCGCGGGCACGTCCGGCTCCCCGACGCCGGCCATCCCGCCTCGAATCGACGTCCTCAACCTGGCGAGCGCCGGGGGAGTCGCCACCCGCCTCCAGGCGATCGAGGACGCCTGGCGAAAGGCGTTCGGCCGCCGCATCGAGCCTGCCAGCGATGGCGTACGCATCTTCGCCCCCTGGCGCACCACGCCGGGCCGCGCCGTCGCCGGTCAGATCGAGTTCTTGATCATCAACTTGCAGCGGGCCTGCGAGACGTACGAATCGATCGACCAGGACATCGAGGAGATCCGCCGCATCCACGCGGAGTGCAGCAACGCCCTCAACCCGAACCAGCGCCCCGGCCGCGTCAAGATCGGCGTGTGCCCCGTCGTCCTGGACGACGAGAACGAGCTGCGCTGCGCCGCACAGCTCACCGCCTCCACCAGCAGCTTCACCGTGCGCTGCCCAAACTGCCAGACCACCTGGGACGGAAACGAGGAGTGGAAGGCGCTCCACCGCGCCCAGCGCGAAGCACTCCTGCCGACGGCCGGACTCACCACAGCCGCGTGAAGCAGCAAGCCACACCCCTTGACAATCCGGGAACAGGTTGCCGAGTGATCCACCGATTCTGTAATCTCCAAATCGTTCACTGGAACACGTGACCCAAGAACCCTGAAGACCCTCACCGTGACCGCACCGGTGAGGGTCTTCGCGTACCTGCGGGGAGGTGCCATGGTCGCCTTCCCGAACCCGGACGGCATCGACGTCTACGGCGCCCAGCTCGCCGACGGCGACCAGCTCGGCGACCTCTGGGAAGCGGCCCGCGCCGCCGGAGTGAAGCCCAACACGATCCGCGTCTGGATGACCCGCAAGAAGATCGAACCGGTGCTACCCGACAGCGAGGCAGGCCCCTTGTTCCACCTGCCCACCGTCATCGCAGCGTCGAAGGTTCGCCCCGGCCGCCCAAGCACCGCCGCCTCTTATGACCTGGGGGGTCCATGAGACGAGGCGTCCGAGGGCGCGGGTGCAGGCGGAGCGGTAGTTGGCGGTCGGGGCGGTGATTCCCGCCGTGAGCAGGTACCAGTTACGTGACAGTGCGCTACGCAGAGCAGGGCTTTCTCGTCTCGGCTCAGCACACGTCGGGCTTATCGCATTCGAACCACACCGAATGCGCGGTGGGCTCGTAGTCTGGCGTGTTCCACCCGGTGCCCCGCCCGGGCTTTCCCGCAGCGGCGACAACCAACTGCTGGTGGCAGTCGCTGGTTGCATAGATGTGCGCCGTCTTGTCCGTCCCGTTGGTGCCGCTCTTGGCGCCCCAGATCACCAGGGGGATGCACTTGTCTGTCGGTACGTTGCGCAGGCCGATGGGCACGTCTTTACCGCTCATGTAGATGAAGTCGCCGTGGGCGACTCCCGCAGCTGCGGCCGTCGATGCCCCTGCCGTGACGGCCAAGAGCGCGGCGATGGGCAGGATGAACAAGGTGGTGATGCGATGGGACACGGGTCCTCCCCCGTTGCTGTCGTACCTTCAGTGAGCTGTGCACATCCAGTCGCTCCGCGCTGACGCACGAGCCACGCTCCAGGTGACGCGCACGCTCAAATAGTGACTAAGGAGCCGAGGGGCGCAGTAAGGGCGAAACTCGCCAAAACTGACGTAGACGACCCGCCAGTCCAGTGCTGGCACACAGAGCCCGGCCCCCCGTGTCACTGAACATCTGCCCACAGCCCGAACGCTCCGCCGTCGGCGGCCGGCGCATCCACCCCGCCGAATGACCCGGTGACCTGGACTTCGCAGCACTATCACGGAGGACGACCATGGCACGCCGACGCCAACGTCCCTGCCTGGTATGCGGCACGCTCACACGCAACGCCTCGCGCTGCGACGTCCACCAGGCCGAGTGGCAGAAACGCCAGGACCAGATCCGAGGAAGCGCACACCAACGCGGCTACGACACAGCCTGGCGCAAGACGGCAGCCGCAGCCGTAACCCAGCACCGCGCCCAGTACGGTAACTGGTGCCCCGGCTGGCAGGTGCCAGCCCACGCAGCCACCGACCTCACCGCCGACCACCGCGTGCCCAAAGCACACGGCGGCACCGACGACCCCACCAACATTCAGATCCTGTGCCGCTCCTGCAACAGCAGGAAGCACAACCGCACAGCGTGAACAGGAAAATCCCGCGCGCGCACCGCGTGACCCCTACGCCCCCATCGCTACAGCGAGTCACCGCGCCAGCGGTACACGTCGCATACCGGGGGGTGGGTAAATCTCGCGCGCGTGATCGTCTTCGGACCCGGCCCCCAATCCCCCACACGCCGACGCGAAATTGAGCCGGTTTTTGATCACCAGGGATTTTGGGGGTGGTCGCGATGCCCGCTGGACGGCCGCCGACGCCCACGGAACGTAAGCGCCGCACGGGAAATCCGGGGAAGCGCCCCCTGCCGGAGCCGGTCGTGCAACTCGCGGCGGTCGCGAGCATTCCGGCGGCGCCGGCGACGCTCGGCGAGACGGGCCGGTCGGTGTGGGAGCGGGTCTGGACGGCCGGGCAGGTGTGGCTGTCGCCGACGACGGACCTGGACGTGCTGACCCGGCTGTGCGAGGCGCACGACGAGCGCGAGGCGATGCGGGACCAGGTGGCCCAGGACGGCTACATGGTGGCGGGCTCGATGGGGCAGATGCGCGCGCACCCGTTGCTGTCGGAGATCCGGGCGATCGAGGCGCAGATCACGAAGTACGAGTCGCTATGCGGTTTCACGCCGACCGACCGGGCCCGACTGGGCTATGCGGAGGTCAAGCGGGCCTCGAAGCTCGACGAGCTGATCGCCCGACGGCAGCAGAGGGGGGCGGGATGATCGAGATCGAGGACCTGAAGCGCGTCCGAGTTGAGCCGGGGGACATCTTCGTCCTGGAGGTCGACGAGCCGCTGACGCGCGCGGTCGCCCACGAGTTGGCCGAGCGGTGGCGCGAAGCGGTTGGCCCGGACGCTCCGCTCATCATCGTGCCGAAAGGCCTCACGCTGTACCGCCGCGCGGTCGACGATGGCTCCGCGTAGGTCGTCGTCCTGGCCGCCGCGGTTCCTGACGCCGGTCCCGGCCGCCGACGTCCGCCGCGGCGACGGCGAGCAGGTCGCCGAGTTCATCGAGACGCTGTGCACGGTCACCCGGGACACCTTCGCCGGGCCGTCCGGGTCGCCGCTGGTCCTGCGGGACTGGCAGCGCACGCTCCTGGGCCACGTCTTCGCCCGGCGCAAGGATGGCCGCCGCCGGCACCGCGTCGCGCTGGTCGGCGAGCCCAGGAAGAACGGCAAGTCCGGGCTCGCCGCCGGGGTGGCTCTGGACGGCCTGTTCGAGTGCGCGGGCGCCGAGGTCTACAGCTGCGCCGGCGACCGCGAACAGGCCCGGATCGTCTTCGGCGACGCCCGCCGGATGGTGGAGAACAGCCCGGACCTGGCCGAGGCCTGCAAGGTCTACCGGGACGCCATCGAGGTGATCGGTACGGGCTCGGTGTACCGCTGCCTGAGCGCCGAGGCCTTCACCAAGGAAGGCCTGTCGCCGACCCGGGTCGTCTTCGACGAGCTTCACGTCCAGCCGAACGACGAGCTGTTCAACGTCATGGCACTCGCGGCCGGCGCGCGGATCGACCCGATGCTGTTCGCCATCACGACCGCCGGGGTGAAGACCGACTCGACGGGCCGGGACAGCGTCTGTTACCGCCTGTTCCAGTACGGGCAGCGCCTCGCCTCCGGCGAGGAGACCGACCCCAGCTTCTTCATGGCCTGGTGGGGCGCTCCGGACGACGCCAACCACCGTGACCCGAAAGTATGGGCCGCGGCGAACCCGGCCTACGGCGATCTGATCGACCCGGAGGACTTCGAGGCCGCCGTCCGGCGCACTCCCGAAGCGGAGTACCGCACGAAGCGGCTGAACCAGTGGGTCAACACGGCCGCCGCGTGGCTTCCGGCCGGCGCGTGGGAGGCCTGCCAGGACCAGGCGGTGACCATCGGGCCCGGCGCGGAAGTCTGTCTCGGCTTCGACGGCAGCTTCAACGGCGACTCGACGGCCCTGGTGGTCGTGTCCTGCCCGCAGGGCGACGGCGAGCTGCCGCACGTGGACGTCGTCGAGGCCTGGGAGCGGCCGCCGGAGGCCGATCAGGGCTGGACGGTGCCCATCGTCGACGTCGAGAACGCCGTACGGGCCGCCTGCCGCCGCTGGCAGGTCCGGGAGATCGTGTGCGACCCCTACCGGTGGGCTCGCACGTACCAGGTCCTCGAAGACGAGGGCCTGCCGATCGTCGAGTTCCCCCAGTCGCCCGCGCGGATGATCCCAGCCACCACGCGCTTCTACGAGGCCACGGTGAACCAGCAGCTGACCCACTCCGGTGACCCGCGGCTGGCCCGCCACCTCGCGAACTGTGTGATCAAGACCGACTCGCGCGGCTCCCGGCTGTCAAAGGACTCGAAGGGCAGCCCACGGCGCATCGACCTGGCGGTGGCCGCCGTGATGGCGCTGGAACGCGCGCTTCAAGACCCCGAGCGCCCGCCTGAGCCGCAGTTCTGGAGCTGGGCCGACCTGTGAGGAGGTGCCGGATGCGCCTGCCGAAGCTGCCGAAGCCCCGGATCCCGCGGATTCCCCGTAGCGCGGCGTCGGACATCGTCGACGTGGCCGGCCTGGGCTGCCTGGACGGCGCGGCGTGGTGGTGGCAGCCGATCGTCGGCCTGGTCGTGCTCGGCCTGGTGCTGCTGCTGATCGGGTGGGTGATGGGCGAATGAGCCTGACCCGCCGCGCGGTCGCCCGCCGCCCTGAGAAGCGGTTCTACGCCCCGTCTGGCGCTGGTGACCCGTGGGCGATCCCGTCGAACGGCTCGTTGGCTGCCTACACGCCGGCCGGTGTGCCGGTGACCGAGGACTCTGCGATGCAGCTGCTCGCGGTCGCCGCGTGCGTGCGGATCTTGTCCAACGTCGTGGCGAACCTGCCGTTCGACGCGGTGCGGATGCAGGGGGCTCTGCGTAAGACGCTGGAGCCGCCGCCGACGATCGTTGCGGACCCGTTCGGGGGCGCGAACAACTCCGCGTACCCCACGAAGCGGGTCGGCTTCAACCAGCTGATGGTGTCGCTGCTGCTCCGCGGCAACGGCTACGGCCTGATCCTCTCTCGGGACTACCTGGGGCGGCCGACACGGCTGATGGTGCTTCACCCGGACCGCGTGCGGTGCACGTGGGACCCCGAGGGCTCCGGCCAGCGGGTGTACCAGATCAACCGGCAACGGGTCGACGCCGAGGACATCGTGCACCTGATGGGCATGAGCTACCCGGAGTCGGCGACAGGGATGAGCGTCCTGACCTACGCCCGGAACGCAATCGCGCTGGGTTTGGCGGCCGAGGAGTTCGGCAGCCGCTTCTTCGGCCAGGGCGCGCACATGACCGGTATCGTGCAGGTGCCTGGCGACCTCGACAAGGAGAGGGCCCGCCAGCTCAAAGAGAGCTTCACGGCGAGCCACGGCGGCCTACAGAACAGCCACACCGTGGGCATCCTGTCCGGTGGCGCCGAGTGGCGGCCGATCTCGGTCTCCCCGGAGGACGCACAGTTCCTCGGGACGAGGCAGGCCCAAAACTTGGATGTGGCGATGCTGTTCGGAGTGCCGCCGCACATGCTCGGCCAGGTCGACCGAACCACCAGCTGGGGAACCGGGATCGAGCAGCAGTCCCTCGGGTTCCTGCGGTACACAGTGTCCGACTGGACCGGGTGCTTCGAGGACGCCTGGAGTGCGATGTTGCCGCGGCCTCAGGTCGCACGCTTCAACGTCGACGCCTTGTTGAGGACCGACACCGCGGGCCGGTACGCGGTCTACACGCAGGCCCGCAACGCCGCGCTGATGACGATCGACGAGATCCGCGCGCTGGAGAACCTCGGTCCGCTGCCGGACGGCAAGGGCGCCGACCCGTACGCGCCGCTCAACTCGGCGCACACCGACACCCCGACCGAGGACCCGGGCGCCCATTCCGCCAAGAGCGACGCCGAGTCAGGACAGGAGCCGTAGATGAAGGGCATCCTCAGCCAGCACGAACAGCGGTTCCTCGACGGCGTCGACCAGGCGGCCCGCGCGCTGTACCTGGACGCCGTCAAGGTCCACGCCCTCGACATGCCGTTCCAGGGCGTGGAGATCCGCGAGAAGCCGGACGGTACCGGCGGGACCCGGCTGCTGTTCAGCGGGTACGCCAGCGTGACGGAGCAGGCCTACGAGATGCAGGACTGGCTCGGCCCGTTCCAGGAAGTCGTCCGCGCCGGCGCCTTCAAGAAGACGCTCAGCGAATCGCCCGACGTGGCCTTCCTCCTGAACCATGGCGGCCCGACGATGGCCCGTACGAAGCCGGGCACGCTGCGGCTATCGGAGGACGACACGGGGCTGTACAGCGAGGCGGACCTCGATCCGGCCCGGCCGGACGTGCAGATCGTTCGTTCCGGCATCGAGGGCGGCGAGCTCGACGAGATGTCGTTCGCTTTCTGGGTGACGCGCCAGCAGTGGAGCCCGGACTACGAGCAGCGGGACATCCTCGAAGTCGCCATCGATCACGGGGACGTGTCGATCGTCAACTACGGGGCGAACCCGCACACCGGCGGGACGGTCGACCTGCGGGCGCGCCAGGCCGCGAACCTCGCGCGCAGCGGCTTCCCGGCCCTGGCGATGGAACGCGCGCGCCAGCTGCGCGCCGATGGCACCTCGCCCGAGGTCGCCAAGACCCTCGCCCAGGTCCTCCAGCTGGTCTCCGCAGCGGACGGCGCGGTCGACGTCGCTCAGCCGCTCCTGGCCGAGGTCCTCGGCGTCCCGAATCCGGACGAGGTCCTCGACCAGGCCGGAGAGACCTCGGAGGCCGCGGAGCAGGAGCAAGAGAGCGCGAACGCCGAGCTGTACGACTTCCGGCGCCGCCTGCTGGCTCTGTAGGGCCGCACACCAGACCGGCGGCGGCGCGGAAGCGCCGATGCAGCGTCCGGACGGCGCAGGGGTGCGCACCCTGCCCGCGCCGCCGCCTCCACAGACCACCCGGAGCCGCACAGCGGCGCCCGGGTCTTTCGCCTGCCCGGCCACGCGCCGGAGCCCGCGCCGGACCCCACGCATCGAGGGGCACCACCCGGGCCACCACCCGTCACGACGGCAGGCACGCCACCCCAACGAACAGAGAAGAGGCCCCCGTGAACAAGCGGGCAATCATCCAGGGCCTCCAGGAGCAGCGTGCCGAGCTGAGGAAGAACCTCGACGGCATCCTGGAGACCGTCCACACCGAGAAGCGCAGCGCGCTGACCGAGGACGAGAAGACCAAGTTCGACACCGGTGAGGCCGAGATCCGCGCGATCGACGAGCGGATCGCCGAGCTGGACGCGCAGATCGTCGCCGACGACAAGGCGGCCGAGGTCGCCAAGCGATACGCCCCGGCAGTGCCGGAGCAGCGCCGCGCCGCGCTCGGTACCGAGGTGACCGAGCCCGAGGTCTACCGCTCCGGCATGGGCGGACGGTCCTACTTCAAGGACCTGTGGCTGGCCCGGCAGAAGGGCGACCGGGAAGCCGTCGAGCGGCTGCGCCGCAACGACAAGATGGTGGCCGAGAAGCGCGCCATCTCTACCACGAACGGCGCCGGCGGCGAGTTCGTGCCGCCCCTCTGGCTTGAGGAGGAGTGGGTCAAGTACGTCCGTCCGGGCCGCATCACCGCGAACCTGTGCGTCCAGGGCGACGTCCCGCCGGGCACCGACTCGATCAACATCCCGAAGATGCTGACCGGTACCGCCGTCGCGCCGATGAACGGCCAGAACACTGGTATCCAGCAGACCGACCTCACGACAGGCTCGATCTCCAGCTCGGTGGTCACCATCGCCGGCGGCCAGACGGTCAGCCTCCAGTTGATCGAGCAGTCGCCGCTGAACATCGACGACCTGGTCCTCGCGGACCTGGCCGCCGACTATGCGGCGAAGTGGGACCTCCAGGTTCTCTCTGGCAGCGGCTCCAGTGGCCAGGTGACCGGCATGCTCACGCTGGCTGGCACCACCGCAGTGACGTGGACCCAGGCCACCCCGGCTCTGGGCGGCGCTGGCGGCCTCTACGCCAAGGTCGCGAGCGCGATCCAGTCGATCCACACCGCGCGCTTCCTGCCGCCGACGCACATCGTCATGCACCCCCGGCGGTGGGCGTGGGCCGAGTCCCAGTCCGACTCCAACGGCCGCCCCCTGGTCGTCCCTGAGTCGGGCGGCCCGTTCAACGTGGCGGCGAACCTGGACGACCAGGTGTCCCAGGGCATGGTCGGTCGCATGCTGGGCCTGCCCGTCTTCGTGGACGCGCAGATCCCGGTCAACCTTGGCGCGGGCACCAACCAGGACGTCGTGATCGTCGCCCGCATGTCCGACATCTACGCGTGGGAGGGCTCGCCGAGGGCGGAGACCTTCGAGCAGACCTACGCCGGCAACATGTCGGTCCTGTGCCGCCTGTACAACTACGCCAGCTTCCAGGCCGGTCGGTACACGCAGGCGATCGCCACCATCACCGGCACCGGCGCCGTCACGCCGACCTTCTGACCCCCAGCCGTGCCCAGCTGACGACTCCACGGCTGGGCACGGCGCTCCCCAGACAGGAGCCCAACCCATGAACCCCATCAACTACGCCAAGGGCCTGCTCGACGAGCTGGAGACCGCGACCAGGAACGGTGCGACGGAGCTGGCCGCTCAGGTCCGTGCCGAGCTGGAGGCGATCGCCCCCGACGCCCGGGAAGCCATTGGCGAGCTGCGCGGCCTGGTCGATCCGAAGAGCATCCGGCTCGCGGACGGGTCGACGGTGCCCACGAAGGCCGTCACCGACATCCATGAGGTCGGCGAGCGCCTGGACAAGGTGCTCAACGGCGGCGCGAAGCGGACCACGAAGGCAGCGGCCGCGCCCGAGACCGCGGTGAAGTAGCCCGATGGCCGCCACTCTGGTCGTGGCTGCGGCTCGAACGGCCAGCGGCAACTCGGGGCCGCTGGTCGTGGGCTACAGCCCGCTGAACATCGAGATCGAGACCACGGCGGTATCCGGCACGTCGCCATCGATGACGGTGGCCGTCCAGTGGTCGGTTGACGGGGTGAACTTCGCCCCGGTCGACGGCACACCGGACCAGTTCGCCGCCATCACCGCCGCCGGCAACGTGCTCAGGCAGGTGTCGGTGAAGGGCCCGTACATGCAGATCGTCTGGACGATCACGGGCACCGGCCCGAGCTTCACCTTCTCCGTCTCCGCAGCCTGAGTCGAGGGGGAGAGACGTGGCGGATTCCCACCACGACCACCTGCGGCGGCATCTGCGGCGGGTGCGTTCGCAGCACGGCGCGCACCGGCCGCACCGCCACGGCGCCCACCACGCCCACCACCTGCGGCGCCACGCTGCGCACAACCACCATCACAAGCGGGCCCACCACCACCGCCACCATCACGTGCGGGGGCACCACCTCAAGCACATCGCGCACCACCCGAAGGGCAAGCACCTCAAGCACCTTCGGCACGCGAAGCGGCTGTCCCGCCGGATCGTGCACCGCCGCCACCAGGCGCACGGGTTCCGTACCCGCAAGCACCACCTGGGCGGCGGCTTCCACACGCTGCGGCACCACCACTCGCGGCACCACCTGCACCACGCCCGTCGGCTGGCCCGTCACCGGCGCAAAGCTCACCACCGGCACACGCTGCGCGCCCACCGCCACCATCACCTGCACCACCACCGGCATCACGCGCACGCGCACCTGCACCACCGCCGCCATCACCACCTACACCGGCACACCGCGCACCATCACCGGCTCGCCCACCTCCATCACCACCGGGCCAGCCACCACCATCACCGGCGCGGCGCCCACCACCGGCACCACCGCCGCTACCGCTGAGCAGCAAGGGGGTGGGCCGTGGCGCAGAACCAGACGATCTACTACGTCGGCCAGGACGTCGGCGTCACCGCGACGGTCCTCGACGACAACGGCAACCCCGCCACCGGCACGCTCACGGTCACCCTGACCGTCACCGACCCGAACGGCACCGTGACGACGCCCTCGACGGCGTCCACCGGCTCCGGCGGGTACGCCGCGGTCGTGCCGTCGGTGGCCACGGCCGGCATCTGGCTGTACCGGTGGACAGCGGCCGGCACGGGCGTCGGCTGGGCGTCTGAGGGCCAGTTCATGGTCAGGGCAATGGGCGTCGAGCAGCTGGTGGACCTGGCCTCGGTGAAGAAACACCTGAACATGACCGTGACCGACGCCCGGCAGGACGACGAGTTGCAGGGCTTCATCCTTGCGGCCGCCGACCAGGCCCGGGACGTCTGCGGGCCGTTCCTGCCCGAGCAGCACACTCAGTTCTTCAACGGCGGGGTCAGCACCATCTCGCCGGACTGGTTGCCGCTCGCCAGCATCCAGTCGGCTACTGAGTACTACGGGCTGTCTGCGTTCCCGTTGACCGAGCAGCAGCTCGGCAGCCAGATGAACGCCTTCGCCTACACGGTCGACTACAGCACCGGGCAGGTCACCAGGAGGACGTTCGGCGGCCAGGCAGCGATGTTCGCGATCGGCGCCAAAAACGTCAAGATCGTGTACACCGCCGGGCGGGCCGGTGCCGTGCCGTACACGGTGCGGCTCGGCGCGCTGGAGCTGATCCGGCACCTGTGGCAGCAGACCCAGCAGGCGGCCGGCCGGTCCTGGAAGGGCGCTGGCATGGATGGCGAAGCAATGGGTGTCCCGATGGGCTTCGCCCTGCCGGATCGCGTGGTCGAGCTGTGGTCTCCGTATCGCCGACCCCCGGGGATCGCCTGATGACCACGCCCATCAACCAGATCCCCGCGTCTTCGATCCCTGCGACCCGTGCCTATCTCCTCGCCCAGTTGCAGACGCTCGTGACGGCGGACCCGAACGACGCCAACGCCTCGCTGCTGGTGTGCATGGACGGCCCGAGCACCGACATCCCCGAGGACATCGTGTCGGTCGGCGACGTCCACCAGAACTACAACCCCGAAGCGAACGTCGGCTCCGGCGGCTCGCACTGGCTGTACGAGGACTACACAGTGACCGTCGACATCCAGGTCACCCGTAACACGGACGACTCGACGGTCACCTTCAACCGCGCCCGAACCCTCGCCGACCTGGTGGTGGCCCTGGTCCGTTCGGATCCCTCGCTCGGCCAGGTCGTTGACCGAGCCCGCCCCAGCGTGGTCACCCACGAGACCGACTGGGTTGATACCGGCCGCCGGACCGCGATCACCATCGGCATTGCCTGCCTCAAGTCCCTGTAAGGAGCGGCCCCGTGCCCAGCTACACCTACACCGGCGACGAGGGCCGGTACTACCCACGGCTCGGCCTCACCCCCGAGCCCGGCGCCGCCTACGAGCTGGAGAAGAACCCGGGCGACGGCCGATGGACGCCGCCCGACCCGGAGCCGGAACCGCCGGCCGCCGAGGCCGCGCCGCCCGTGGCCGCCAGCCCGGCGCCCACGAAGACCAGCAAGAGGACCACGACGACCCCGGCCGCGCCGGAGAAGGAGGGCAGCGATGCCTAAGCCGTCCCATCTCGCGGCGCTCGGCGTCGCCAGGGAGTCCACCAGGGGCACGGCCGCCGCGCCCACGATGTGGATCCCCTGGCGGACGCTCACGCCGAAGGACGACGTGATGCTGATTGACGACAAGGGCCAGCGTGGCGCTGCCGTCGAGTCGTTCGGCATCGTCCAGGGCCAGAAGGGCTCGACGCTCGACTTCGGCGGCGACGTGTTCGCCGACTCGATCGGGTTCCCCCTGGTGTCGCTGCTGCCGGACGTCACGGTCACCGGTGCAGCTGCGCCGTACGTCACCACGTTCTCGACGCTCAACTCGGGCGACACCCAGCCTCCGGGCCAGACCTACACCATCTTCGATCCGCTCGGAACGTGGCAGTACCCCGGCGAGCAGCTGTCCGAGCTGGGCTTCAAGTGGAACGCCGACGGGCTGTTCGAGTACAGCTCGAAGGCCACCGGCTGGACCTACGTCCCCGGGACGACGCCGACCGTGTCCAACACGGCCGTGAAGCCGGTCGCGAACTGGACGATCCTGACGAAGATCGCCGGAACGACCATGTTCGTCATCGACGGCGAGCTGACCATCAAGCGGGCGGTGACCGCGATCCGCGGCGCCAACGGCTCGCAGAACCCGTATGCGATCTGGTCGGGCGACGTCAGCGTGGAGGGGAAGCTGACGCTGGTCATGGAAGACGCGTCGCAAAAGACGATCTTCCAGAACTCGACCGCTCAGAGCCTCGACGTGTCGTTCCTCGCAGGCTCGGGGGCGACCCAGACGGGCGTGCAGCTGCACTGCACGACCGCGGTGTGGTCCGAGGGCACGCAGAGCTACGGCAAGGACTACATCGAGCTTCCGGTGTCCTTCAGGACCTACGGCAACACCACCGACATCGGGGCGAGCGGCGGCTACAGCCCCATCAAGGTGACCCTGACCAACGCGATGCCGAGTGGGACGTACAAGTGAGCATCTACCGCGAGAACCTGCCCGACGGCGGCTGGGCCGACCTGCGTGACCAGGCGGAGGTGCCCGAGCGGCTCCGCCGCCCGATCCGCGCCATCCAGATCAAGCTGGCCAAGGACCCCGCGTTCGGCAGCGTCGTCGCCGAGGCCTCGAAGAAGGGTGCCGCCGCCGTCAAGGGCATGGCCGAGTCCGAGGCCGCGCAGATGGTCGCGCAGATGGGCGACGAGTCCGCCGGCCTGCTGGACGAGCTGAACGACCGCGCCATCATGGCCCGGGTCGTCGGCTGGTCCTATGACGCACCGGTGAGCATGGCCGCCCTGCTCGACCTGCCCGGACCGGCCTACGACCGGCTCAAGCAACTGTGCGCCGAGGGCGCCCTTCAGGGCACCGACTTCGGGCCGTCCCAGGACGAGGACAGCCCTACCGTGCCCTCTACCGCCTCCGCGTAGCGCTAGAGGGCCGATTCGACTACCGCGCCGACCAACTGCCGATGGAGCAGTACCGGTTCTGGCGGCTGTGCCAGGTCGTCGGGCCACCGAACACGTGGATGGACCTGCCGGCCGACGAACTCGACTGGGCGCTCGCCGTCGACACCGCCGTGGCCGAGGCCCGCGCCAACAAGGAGCGGGAGGCGGCCAATGGCTGACGTGCAGATCCGAATCGAGGGCTGGCGAGAGGTCCAGGCCGCCCTGGACGCTATGTCGAAGGAGATCGACGTGGCGACCGTGGCAGCTCTCAAGGCGAGCCAGAACCTGGCCAAGAAGACCATCCGGTCCGGGATGCGCGGACGGCCCCGGTGGGACCACCGCGGGGCCTCCGCGCGGACCGGCGAGGCCGTCAGCCTGGGCTTGAACCCGCACCACGTCACCAAGGGCGGCGGCCCCGGCCGGCTGACCGGAAAGCTCTACAAGGGCGTCGGCGGCGTGCGGAAGCCGAAGAAGACGCCTGAGGGCTACCAGGGTGGCGTCGGCGTCGGCGGCGGCGTCCGGAACCTCTACAAGAAGCGCACCGAGGGCCTCTTTCCCTACGTCGCGCCCGGCATCAAACGGGCCGAGACGAAGATGCCGGAGATCTGGGAGAAGGCCTGGGACAAGGCCGTTCACCACTGATCTGACCAGCCGTTTTCACCACACCAGGGCAGGGGGTGAGCGGCCGTGGCTTCGCTGCCCCCGGTGTTCGTCGAATTTCTCGGGAAATCCACCGGCGTCAAGACCGCGATGCGGGACATCAAAGCCGAGTTGGGCGCCACGGCGGCCGAGGGCGAGACCTCGTTCTCCAAGTTTGGCCGCGTGGGCGGCGCGGCGCTCGCCGGTATCGGCATCGCGGCTGCTGGCGCCGCGGTCGGCGCGGTGAAGATGGCCGCGGATTTCCAGACCCAGATGACCCGGGTCCGGACCGGCGCCGGTGAGACCGCCGGGAACATGAAGATGGTCGGCGACGGGGTCCTGGCGATGGCCGGGCAGGTCGGCCAGTCCACCCAGCAGCTCACCTCCGGCCTGTACTTGGTGGAGTCGGCCGGCTTCCACGGTGCGAACGCTCTGACCGTGTTGAAGACCGCGGCCCAGGGCGCCAAGGTCGGCGCGGCGGACCTCGGTACGACGGCGGACGCGGTCACCACCGCGATGAACGCGTACAAGATGAGCGCCAGCCAGTCCACGCAGGCGATGAACGCGCTGATCGCCACCGAGGGCGCCGGTAAGACGAACTTGGAGGCCCTCGCGGGCTCGATGTCGTCCATCCTGCCGGTGTCGGCGGCCGCGCACGTCGGGCTGAACGAGGTGCTCGGTGCGATGGCGACGATGACCGCTCAGGGCACGCCGGCCGCCGTCGCAGCAACGTATCTGCGACAGACCATCGGCCAGCTGAGCAACCCCAGCGGCAAGGCCGCCCAGGAGATGCAGAGCCTCGGCCTGAGCGCCATCAAGGTGTCGCAGAACCTGGGCACGCATGGCCTGGCGTCGACGCTGAACATGCTGACCTCGGCGATCGAGTCGAAGATGGGCCCGGCCGGGACGGTGTTGATCGAGCACCTCCAGAAGGCCGCGAAGCAGTCCAACACCTTCCAGAAGGCGCTGGCGAACCTGCCCCCGGCCCAGCAGACCTACATCGGTGCGCTGGCCACCATGGTTGGCGGCACGAAAAGTATGCAGGCCGCGCTCCAGTTGACCGGCCCGCACATGGCCGACTTCCAGAAGAACACCGAGACGATCAGCGAGCACGTCAAGGCCGGCGGGAAGAACATCGAGGGCTGGTCCGACGTCCAGAAGACGTTCAATCAGCGCGTGGCCGAGGCCAAGGCGTCGATGCAGGCGATGACGATCCAGGTCGGCCAAGCGCTGCTGCCGGTGGTCACCCGCATGATGGGCATCATCGCCCAGGTTGTGTCGTGGCTGACCAGGCACAAGAAGGTCGCGGAGGCCCTGGCGATCCTGATCGGCACCGCGCTGGTCGCTGCGATCGTCGCGGCGACGGTGGCCATGTACGAGTGGATCACCTCGGCGGCCGTGATGGAGGCGATCCCATGGGTCGCCGCGATCACCGTGATCATCGTGGTGATCCTGCTGCTCGTCATGCACTGGAAGCAGGTGTGGGGCGTCATCAAGGCGGTCGGCCTGGCAGTCGGCCACGCCCTGGTCGACTTCTGGCACTGGCTGGCCAGTTCGGTTACGGACATCTGGAACTCGATCAGCTCGAACGTCGTGTCCGCCTGGCACTCGATCGCCGGGTTCTTCACCTCGGCCTGGCACGCGGTGGTCGACCCGATCGTGTCCGCCTGGCACTGGCTGTCGAACATCACCACGACCGTGTGGAACGCGATCACCGGGTTCTTCAAGAAGTGGTGGCCGCTGCTTCTGGTGATCTTCCTGCCGTTCGTGGCGCTGATCATGGCGATCTGGAACCACTTCCACAAGCAGATCATGAGCGTGGTCCACACCGTGTGGAACGCGATCAAGTCGTTCCTCAAGGTCGTCTGGGACGGCATCAAGACGGTTGCCGAGGATGCCTGGAAGGGCATCCAGGTCGTCATCGTCCGGCCGATGGAGACGCTGTGGGGCTGGCTGAAATCGCTGTGGCACACCGTCTCTGGCTGGCTGTCCTCGGCGTGGCACGGCATCGAGTCGGCGGCCTCGGCGATCTGGAGCGCCATCAAGACCGCGATGATCAACCCGCTGACCTCGGCGTGGCACTCGATCACCAGCACCGTCGGCCACATCGCCAGCGCCATCAGCAGCGGCCTGCACGGCGCCTGGAACGCCGTGAAGAACGTCGGGTCCTGGTTCCTGGGGATCGGCAAGTCGATCGTCGAGGGCATCATCAACGGCGTCGAGAACATGGGCGGCGCCCTGTTCGACAGCCTGAAGAACCTGGCTAGCGATGCTCTGTCCTCGGCGAAGAGCTTCCTCGGCATCAACTCGCCGAGCCGGGTGTTCGCCGATCACGTCGGTATGGCGATCCCCGAGGGCATCGCCAAGGGCGTCACCGACCATGCCCACCTTGCCCACCGGGCGGTCGGCGCGCTCGCCGGGTCCCTGTCCGCTCAGACCGTGAGCATCGGCACCGCCGGCGGGTTCTCGGCGGCCGGCTACGCCGCCGGGGGCGGCTCCGGGCAGGCGCCAGTCGCTGAGATCACCGTCATCGCACAGGTCGACAAGGACGTCCTGTTCAAGGTCCAGCAGCGTTCCACGCTGCAGTACAACCGCCGCAACCTGACCAACGGCATGTCGCTGGCCCGCGGCTGAGAGAAGGGGGACGTCGTGACGACACCGCCCGGATACGCGCCCGACGGCCCCCTCATCGCTTCCTGGCCGCGCGTCCTGCTCGAAGTGGCCTGGAACGCCGGCGGGAACAGCACCTCGCCGAACTGGTGGTACAACCTCGGCGGCCGCCTGCGCGGCAACTGGAAGGCGCAGCTGGCGGGCCGCCAGTACGAGCTGGACGCCGTCCAGTCCGGGAAGGTCGACTTCAGCCTGGACAACCTGGACGGCGCGTTCGACCCCGACAACACCAGCTCGTTCTTCTACCCCTACGTGGTGCCCTACCGGCGGTGCCGCCTGGTCCTCCAGGTCAACCCCACCCGGAACCTGCTGTACCCGTGGGTCGCCGCGGGCACGAGCACCCTGAGCATGAACGCGACGGTCGGCACGACCGGGACCGCCACCGGGCTGCCCGCGTCCGGGTCCGGCCTGACCACGGCCCAGACCTGGGCCATCCCCAACGGCTCCAGCTCCGGCGTTGCGTTCGGACTCAACGGGGACGCGGGCGCGAACTGGTCCACCACCGACTGCGACGGCACCACGGTCACACCCGGCCTGACCTACTCCTTCGGGATCGACGTGTCCCTGGCGGCCGGCGGCATGACCAGCCTGCAGCTGAAGGCGCGCCTGGCCTTCTACAGCCTGTCCGGGACGCTGATCACGCGCACGCTGGGCACCGTCCAGTCCGTCACCACTTCGTGGACGCGGCTGACGGTGTCGGCCACGGCCCCGAGCAACGCGGCGTGGGCGCTGGTGTCCATCTCGACGAGCGCCAGCACCACGGCGGCCACCACCGTGCAGACCACCGGCTGGCAGCTGGAGCAGGCCGCCGCGCCCACCTCCTGGGTCAGCCCGGGCACGTGGGCTGAGATCTGGCAGGGCTTCGTCGAGCGCTGGCCGCAGACCTACACCCAGAACGGCAAGTACGGCCTGGTGAACGTGACCGCGGTCGACGGCCTGGCGCCGCTGTCGCAGTCCACCATCGCGAGCGCGATGGCCTCCTTCGTGGCCCAGCAGAACCCGCAGTACCGGTTCGACCTGGCCGCGACCGGATCCCAGCCGGACAGCCCCACCGGCAGCGCCTTCCTCGACCTGGGCGGCAGCGGGGTCGGCCTGGACCTGGTCGGCGGTGCGATCACCACCGGGGTCAGCATCTCCAGCACCAGCCCGCTCGGCACGCTGTGGAACACTCCCGGCCCGGTCATCACCCTGTCCAACAACCAGGCGGCCAGCCTGGGCAACGCCTCCGGCGCCAGCTATCTGCAGTGGGCCAAGTCCAGCGGGAAGACGGTGGCGCTGCCCTCCGCTGGCTGGACCCGCATGATCTGCTTCCGAAACGGGCACCTCCCGGGCTCGGGCAGCACGTACACCCTGGCGTCGCTGTGGGCGGCCACGGCCGCCGGCTTCGCCTCTGGCACCGGGGACCAGTCCGGCGCCTACCTTTACATCAACAGCTCCGGATACGTCGGCTGCAACATCCAGAACAGCGCTGGCACCAGCCTCGCCCGCGTCAACAGCTCCGTGTACGTGTGCGACAACAACTGGCACTGCGCGATCCTGTCGCTGTCGGCGGACGGCCTCACCCTGCATCTGACCGTCGACGGGACCTGGTTCTTCGGCACCGCGGCGAGCAGCGTCGGGTCGAGCACCTACACCCAGGACGCCATCGGCACGCTCCTCGCCGACGGCGGGGTCAACACCCAGCCCTTCGCCGGGGATCTGGCGTGGGTCGCCCAGTGGAACACCGAACTGTCGGTCTCCACCCAGCTCGACCTGACGAACGGGTTCGCCAACGGCTGGAGCGGCGACGCCAACGGCACGCGCCTGGGACGGATCATGACCCTGGCGAACTTCCAGCCCGGCGCCTACAGCGGCTACCGCATCGTCGGCTCCGACGTGTACGTGGGCGGCGCCTCCATCAACGGCCGCTCACCGCTGGACGTCATGCAGGAGTGCGCCGACACCGAGGTCGGGCAGTTCACCGTCGACCGCAACGGCGTGCCCACCCTCTACGGGCAGCTGTGGCGGTGGATCCAGACCCAGCCCCGGGTCACCTTCGGCGAGAACGCCGGGTCTGGAGAGATCCCCTACCTCGGCGACGTCGTCTTCGAACAGGACCCTTCCAGGCTGTACAACGACGTGCAGATCACGGTCGACGGCGCCCAGGACCTGACCAACACCAATGCACTGCAGGAGGCCCAGGACGCCACCTCTCAGACGGCCTACTTCCCGCAGACCCTGGCCCGGACCCTCAACCCGCAGACGGTCCAGGGCGGCCTGAACATCGCCAACTACCTCTTGTCGCAGTACAAGGACCCGCACACCCGCATTCAGGAGATCACGGTCGACCTGGCGTCCAACCCGTCCCTGCTACCGCAGGTGGTGCTGCTCTCCTTCGCCGACCGGGTGAGGGTCAACAAGCGGCCGGCCGAGGCGCCGATGAAGACCCTGGACTGCTTCATCGAACAGATGGAGTGGAGCGGAACCGACCAGGGCGCGCTGACGCTGCGCATGCAGATGTCCCCGGCCTCCCAGTACCAGTACGGGATCATCGGGGCGGCCTGGGCTCAGCTGCAGTCGTCCTACGCGGCCGGCGTCTCCACCATCACGGTCGGTCCAATCTCCGGAAGCAATCTGATCGCCGCCCAGTACGTCATCCCGGGCGGCGCCAGCTACCAGATGACGCTCGGCTACGGCACCGCCGCGGCGGAGACCGTCACCGTCCAGTCGGTCCAGGCCGTCTCGCCCGGATACAGCACGGTGCAGATCACGTTCACCGCGCCCACGGCCAACGCCCACAACGCAAACGACTACCTGTGCGACCCCAAGCCCGGGAACGTGGCCCTTCCTCCGGCGGGCAGCTACCCCACCTGTTTCGACGCCGCATCCCTGACCGGCGGCACGATGCCCCTGATCGGCTTCTGACCCGAGGAGGCCCATGTCCAACCTGCCCGTTCCCAGCCTGGCGGCCCCAGTCACTGGCTTCCCGATCAGCCAGTCGTACCTGACGAGCCAGGTCTACAACCCGCTCACGTTCGCCTTCAACAAGCCCATCTTTAACGCGGTGCAGGCCAGCACGACGGACACGCTGACCAGTGGCATCTCGTGGACGTCGCTGACCTTCAAGGACTCCGCCGGTATCTACCAGGACACCTACGGCGGCCACTCCCTCACGACCAACCCCAGCCGGTACGTCGCTCAGGTCGCCGGCTGGTACACGATCAACGGCTGCGCCACGTTCAGCACCACCAGCACGACCGGCGAGCGCGGTGTGCGCATCGCCAAGAACGGCACCCAGGTTCAGGGCATGTGCACCATGCTCCAGGCGCCCACAACCACCAGCGTTTCACCGGCGATCCCCACCCCGACCCGCGACGTCTTCCTCAACGCAGGCGACTACGTCGAGGTGCAGGCCCTCCAGAACAGCGGGGTCCAGCTCACCACCATCGCCGGTACCGACCTGTCCAGCGGCCTCTATGTCCGCTTCTCTCACGTCTAGCGGGAAAGGCCCCGAACGCGCTCGGCCAACTCAGTGCGACTGATCATCGCTTGCGGTTGGTCGGTTTGCGGGTCGACGACAAGGAGTGTTTCGGAGGGGACACCTTGCGCGGTCAATTCTTTAAGCGGCGTGTCTGCGGGAACCGTTCTCACCGGGTCCGCTTTCCCGAGCACGTCCTCAACGTTAGCGTCTTGAGCGGTGCCTCCCATCTGCTCGATAGCTGTCTCCAACGCATGGAGGGCAATACTGTGCCTCTCTCCATGCATCTCTACGATGGCCATGGTCTGGTGACTTGCCCCGATGCTCTTAGCCGCTTCGACAACTGAAGTTTCAGGCGTGACCTCGACAGGCGTATCCTCAGCGGAAATCAGATCTTTTACTGGAAGGTCTGCCACTTCCTTGTAAGAAACCATTGCCACACCTCGCCTTCACGATCCAGGTGTGGAGGAGCCAGGATTCTGCAAATGATCAGCCAGGCTTGCAACCTGCGAACCCTGACCCCTCAACTGAGCCACTATCGACGGCCAGCCAGCCCCTACAACCAAGGCCTGGGGGATGGCCACGTCACTCCCATTGGGGACTTGTAGCACGGCTGCGAGCACAGCACCAAAAACGACGTATCCCGCAACCTTTGCCGGGCTCCGACGCGTTGTCGCCATCTTTCCATCGTGCGCCGGAACCAACTTCTCGAAACTCGCGCGAAGTCGCGCGATGTCCCTGTCCTCAACAGCATTTAAATAGACAATCACGATGAATGCAGAGGCACCAATAAGGCCGAGGATCCCCGCAACGAGGGTGCTCCATTTAAGGAAGTCTTGCCAGGCTGTCGCCAGAAACATGTCCACTCCAACCCGGGCTCTGATTGACATCAATGGCCTATCGGAGCGTGCACTCTTGTCTAAGAGTAAGCCCACGCAACAGATTTCGCATTTTGGGTACGCGCTCCTCGCCTCACCGCCCCCGTTCGAGTGCTCGACGCAGCAGAGCAGCAGCCAGACGTAGTTCACGATTAGTGTGTCCGCAGGCGACGACGGCGGCAGCCTCAGCTTCTACTCCAGCGCCATCACCGACGCCTTCGTCCTCAGCCTGGCCTGAGACCCTCCGCGAGGTGACGTGGCCGGCGGGCGTCACCGCGCAGGTCACCGCGTACAAGGCCACCACGGAGATCCATTCGTACTCCACCGACCTGACGCAGGCCCAGCCCGTCTTCAGCTGACCTGGCCGCCTGCTCCCTGCCGCCCCCGCAGCGTCGGGGGCTTCTTCATGCCCACGCCCAATCCGAGGACACGATGACCGCAGACACGCCGCACATGGTGGCGGCCCACGACCAGGCCGAGACACACCGGTACACCGTCCACTTCCCGGAGCACGCTCCGCGCGAGCACGACCCGCACTACCGGGCTTTCGAGGCGTACCGCCGTCACACGAAAGACACCGCGGTCTGCTACGTCGGCGAGCGCGCCGGACACGACTCCTGCGCCGGCGGCCTGGAGCTGCATCACGCCGTCCTGGAGTTCGCGACGGCCAACGCCGCCGACCCGGCTGCCCTGCACCGAGACTTTCCGGAGATCGCCGAAGACGCCACCGCCGAGGAGATCGCGCACTGGCTCGAATCCTCGCCCGGCGAGTTCCGCTGGCTGTGCGCCTTCCACCACAGGGGCCGCGGCGGCGCCCACACCGCCTCCCACGCCGACTGGACGGCACAGCTATACGTCCCGGGGCTCATCTCCTGATGGGCGCCTGGCTGTGGGGCGCGTGGCTCCAGGTGTGGCCGAACCTGGCCGCGAACGTGCTGTGGGTGCCCGTCGTCGGCGTCCACCACTGGCTGACCTGCCGCCACCTGCGCGCGCTGCACGAGCAGCAGCGCCACCTGCACCACCTGATCGAGCAGAAAGAGAGCGAGGGCCAGTCGACATGAGCTTCTGGCGTTGGTACTGGCTGGCCTGGCTTCTGATCGGGTTCGCCGTGCCGGAAACCTACGGCCTGCTGCGCAACCCGCGGGCCACCCTGTCCGAAACGGTGTGGAGCTGGTTCGGCGTGATGCGCGGCCAGTCGATCTCGCAATGGAGCGTCCAGCACTACGTGCTGCTCGTCTTCCTCTTCTGGCTGCTCTTCCACCTGGCGTTCCGGATCTGGCGCTGAGGGGGCGACGATGACGCGGTTCATGTACGACTCCGTCTCGCCGGGGAACATCCCGGCGGGCGCGACGATGGTGGCCGGGTACGCGGATGGCCTGTACGCCAACATCCCCGACATGAAGGCCCGGTTCCCGCACGCCACGGTCGTCAGCATCGCGGTTCGGTGGACGACTCGCGCGCAGGTGATGGACGTCGAGAACGGTGACGCCACCCCGGCGCAGGCCGTGGCCTGGTGCACGCAGACGATGGCCGCCACCTCGAACCACGAACTGACCGTGTACTGCGACACGAGCACATGGCCGGCCGTCCGGGCAGCGTTCAAGTCGGCCGGGGTGACCGAGCCGAACTACTGGGTCGCCCAGTACGACAACGACCCGACCGTCCCGGCCGGTGCGATTGCCAAGCAGTACCAGGGCGACACCAACGGATACGACCGGAGCGTGGTGGCCGACTACTGGCCCGGCGTGGACCCGAAGCCCGCGAGCACCGAGACGTACCCTGGGGCGAACACGAGCCACTGGTACAACGCCGGCTCGAACGCGGGCGTACAGATGCAGGTCAACACGATCGTCTGGCACAGCACGGAGACGCTCGCGCTGCCGGACTACTCCGGCGGGTCGATCGCGCCGACGCTCACGGCAGTGCCGAACTGGGCGGCCCAACGGCTCGACTGGTGGCAGCACTTCCCGTTCGACACCTCCGCCCGCGCCCTGGTCCACGACAAGACGCAGATCGGTACCAACACGTTGAAGTGCGCGCAGGTTGAGGTCGTGGGCACGTGCGACCCGGCCACGCACGCCGCCTGGACGAAGTCGGGCATCGCCCACCTCTACATGCCCGACCTGCCGGACTGGGCGCTCCGTGACCTGCACGCGTTCGCCCGGTGGGCGCACGACGTCCACGCCGTCCCGCTCACCTCCGGTCTTCGGTGGCTGCCGTACCCGCAGTCCTACGGGGCGAACGGTGTCCGCATGGACACCGCCGCCTGGTCAGCGTGGCGCGGGCACTGCGGCCACCAGCACGTTCCCGAGAACGACCACGGCGACCCGGGCGCCTTCCCGATCCTCGCCGTTCTCGACCCGAAGCCTGCACCCTCGGCGCCCAGCTACCTCGTCACGGAGGACGACGACATGACCCCCTTCGCCATTCCGCCCAGCGTCGACATGGACATCCCCGTCGAGCCCGCCGGCACCGCCCAGGCCCCGCAGGGCGGCGCACGCAACGCTGGCGTCTGGATCGGCCTGGCCCCGCAGGGCGCCGACGGCAAGGTCAGCGTGACCTACCACCAGGGCGGCAAGTGGGCCAAGCCCACCGACCACACCGCGACCGTGGCCGGCGGAAAGCTCGTTCTCGCGCTCCCGACGGACGGCAGCGTCGACAAGGTCCGCGTCCGCTCCGCCGTGCCGCTCCTCGCCTACGTCACCGGAAGGAAGGTCGCCTGATGATGAACGCGCCCGTAGAGAAGAAGGTCCAGGCGTCCACTGTGGTCGGCCTGGTCGTCGGCGTCCTGGTGACGCTCGCGAACTCCCTGGCCGGGCACAGCGAGCTGATGGGGTCCGTGCCCGCGTGGCTCCAGTCGCTGATCACCCTGGACGTGCCGCCGCTCGCAACGTTCCTGGCTGGCTGGCTCGCTCCGCATACGTCGCGGGCGGCGCCTGCCCCCGAGCCGCCGGCGGTCGCCCCCGTTGACGCGCCCAAGGTGACGGGATGACCACGCCGCAGCCGCCGACAACCGTCGATCTCCTGGTAGTGCTCACCCGGCTGGAGACCAAGCTCGATGCTGCCACGGCCGGTATCGCCGACCACGAGACCCGGCTGCGTGCTGCGGAGGCAACCGCCCTGACCGAGGAAGACGTGCAGCACCTACGGGCCGACGTGGAGGCCCTGAAACGCAATAGATGGCCGCTGCCCGCGATCGGCGCCCTGGCGGGAGTCGGCGGAGCCATCGCCGGGCTCGTCGCCCTCTTTCAGCGCTGATCTGTGCAACGCATCGCCCCCTGCACGGCCGTTGGGCCGTGCAGGGGGATTTTTCGCATGTTCGGAGTCTTGCGTCTTTCGGTCATGGTGGCGCATTGTGGTCGCCCCGCCGCCTCACCGGAGTCGTCCAGATCCGGCTCTCCTGGGGGCGGTGGGCTGTCCCCCTTCGCCATCCCCCCGGTGGAAGAGGTGACACCAGCCCCTGCGGCTCGCCGAGCCGTAGGGGCTCAATCGTCGTCCCCCTGCCCGGCCCGCTCCACGCCCGCCATCCGGGCCCGGTGCTCACGCCACGTCGATGCCCAGCTCGGTGTCCGGCCGACAGAAGCCGCAGGGTTCGATGTTCGGGTCAGTGAGTGCGGCGCGCGCTTCGTCGGCCCTGATCCGGTGCGGCGTGCCCTGGATCTTCGTGCAGTCGCTGACGTGGATCAGGGCTGGTTCGGGCCCCATGGGGGTGCGCTTCTGTTGAACCACGAACCCGATTCGGTTCGGCGCCTGAGCCAGGGCAGGGAGCCCCTTGGCTCCCTTGACCGGCCGACTTGGGCGTCTCGCGGGAGGGGCCTCGGCTTGGGTGAGTGCCGCCTGCACTGCTTTCCGCTGGAGATGGAGGTAGATGCGGACGGTCTCGTTCTCGGTGAGCCGCTCGTCGAGGTGCGCGAGGATCACCCGGAGCCGGTGGGCGTCAGGCGGCAGCGGCGGGCTAGGAGGCAGCTCGGACATAGGGGGCACCGTGCAGCGCCGCCCAGGCCGCTGACCGCCGACCCTGCCAGTACGGGTGGAACAGCACCTCCGACGACAGGTGGATGAGCTGCTGCCGGAGCGCGGTGCGCGGTCGTACGGCGAGCTGCCGGTAGGTGGCGTGCCATTCCTCTTGGGCGCGTGCGAGGTCGTCGGGGATCGGGCTCATGCCCCAGATTCAATCATGTGTTCGATTTTCTGCGCATCTTGGCGTGCGAGCCGTAGGCTCACCGCGTGATTGAGACCATCGTGTTCGACGTCGGCGAGACGATCACTCGCGACGACCGCTACTGGGCTTCGTGGGCGGACTGGCTCAATGTCCCGAGACACACGCTGTCCGCCCTCGTCGGAGCTGTTGTCGCGCAGGGCCGGGACAATGCCGAAGCGCTCCGGCTCGTGCGGCCGGGGATCGACGTCCTTGCCGAGTATCAGGCCCGAGAGGCGGCCGGCCGCGGTGAAGGACTGGACGAGAGCGACCTGTATCCCGACGTCCGGCCTGCGCTATCGGCCCTTAAGGATCACGGCGTGCGCGTGATCATTGCGGGGAACCAGACGGCCCGTGCAGGTGAACTGCTGCGCGGCCTCGATCTTCCGGCAGACCTCATCGCCACCTCCGGAGAGTGGGGTTTCGCGAAGCCTCAGCCGGAGTTCTTTCAGCGGGTAATGGAGGTGGCGCACTCTACGCCGAGCGCGACTCTGTACGTCGGTGACCATCCCGCCAACGACGTGGTCCCGGCGAAAGCGGCTGGGATGCGCGCCGCACATATCCGTCGTGGCCCGTGGGGGCATCTGTGGGCACAGGACGCTGATGTCGTAGCTGCTGCCGACTGGCGAATCGACAGTCTCACCCAGCTCGTCGCCATCGTCGATGGCTGAGCAGTAACTTGCCCTGCCAGCCGAGCAGTTGGTGGGGCCGTTTGTGTGCACACCGAGTCTCGACGTGGGTACTGTTCGGAGTGGTTGCACCGAACTGGAGCCGAGATGCCCGCACGCCCTCGTGGTGGGGTAGGCGCCCGAATCGCCTACTACCGCAGCGTCATGCGCCCGAAGTTGACACAGCAGCAGCTCGCCGAGGCTTCCTGCGTAGCCCTTGGCACGATCCGGAAGATCGAGCGCGGCGAGCGCGGCGTAAGCGACAGCACGCTCGAAGCCATCGCCGACGCTCTGGGCATCGATCCCGCACGGCTCTGCTCGGATCGAGAGTCCGTGCAAACGCGGGTCCACGACGCGCTACCAGTACTGTCCGCCGCAATCGCCGCATACGACGTTCCCGATGACGGACCGGTGCGTCCCCTCCACGAGCTTCGCGAGGTGGTCGATGCGGCTGTCAGCTGGCGCCTCGCGGCGCGGTACACGCGAATCGCCCGCGAGCTGCCAGACCTGCTCGCTGAACTCGCCCGCGGCTACCACCAGGCCCCGGCCGCGGAACAAGCTGAACTGGCTGGACTCCTCGTCAGGGCCTACCGCGCAGCCGACGCCGTGGCCTACAAGTTCGGCGCCCGCGACCTGTCCGCACGGCTGGTCGACCTCATGCGTTGGGCAGCTCCCGCAGCCGATGATCCGCTCTTGGCCGCGTCCGTCGCATACGTACGCACAGAGACCTTCTTCGCCGCCCGCGCGCACACTCCCGGGCTCCGGGCCCTTGAGCATGCTCTGGACGCAGTGCCAGCCCCTGCCACGGCCCCCGAGATCGCGGCACGAGGCGCCCTCCACATGCGGGCAGCGGTCATCGCCGGCCGCGCCCGTGACACCGGGGCCGCCGCCGGGCACCTGGACGAAGCCCGAGCACTGGCTGATCAAGTCTCCGAGGACGTGTACTGCGGAACGGCCTTCGGGCCCGACTCAGTTCGGATTCACGAGGTATCCGTCTCCGTCAGCCTGGGAGATGAGCACGTCAGCCGAGCGCTCGACGTCGCGGGCGAGTGGAAGCCTCCGAGAGACCTCCCTGCCGAACGTCGCAGCGGCTTCTACATCGAACTCGCCCGCGCCCAACTGTGGTCTGGACTCGCGGATGACGCATTCGAGTCCTTGAAGGTCGCCCGGCACATCGCGCCCCAGCACACCCGCGAGCACCCATGGGTGCGAGAAGACGCGGGCACGCTCCGGCGGCTCAAGCGTGCGGACGCTGAGACCCTCTCCAACTTCGCCGAGTGGTGCGCGGCCACCTGAGCCACTACCCCTCTACCCCTCGCTGGGGTACTTGTGCCTTTCCACAGCCCCCACCATCTGTTCCACGCGTAGGAACCAGCAGATGGGAGCGGGGAATGCCTGACACACTCTCGCTCGCGCCCACGGTCATCGACGGCCGCGTGAGCATCGTCCGACTGCACGGTGAGGCCTGCTTCGACTGCGGAGCGGTCAACAAGACCCTGCGCGAGGCTGGGCACGTCGTCGTCCGGGGCAGCACCCGCGTGTGGCAGATCGTCACATGCGGATGCCGCAGCAAGGCGAACGCCGTGTGAACGCCAAAGCCACCCACCGCGAGACCCCGGCGACCGCGCGAACGGCCCCGGGGGATGGCCGACTAGTAGGAGTCGACATGGCGCACCGTATCGCCCCGGAAAGAGGGGCGACACTGCTACTTCCGCTTCCTCCGCAATTCCCATTGCCCGTCCGGAGCGATAGGCGCCCCGACTCGCCGGAGACTATCCGGACCTGGCTCGCAGGCGCTCACCGCTCGACCGAGCAGGCCCGCCGCGAATGGCAGACGCAGGGGCTCGCGATACTGCCGCTCGGCGCCGGGTGGGGCGCGGTCCGGATCCCCGGAACTATCGTGCACGCGGCCGTCGGCAGCGACGACCCGCAGGCCGTCGCGGACGCCGTGGCACATCACCTGCGCGGCCCCGTCATCTACGACGTGCTGGTGGCAGGCCCCACCTACTGGGCGCTCGTACCGTACTGGCCGGCCATCACCTGGACCGGGACCGCTGAGACGCCCCTGCTCGGCCCCGGCAGCTTCCTCGGCGTGCCCGACGTCGAGGTCACCGAGCCGCCCGGCTCGTACTGGGTCAGGCCGCCCCGTAACCGCCACGACCTCTGTCAGCGCGAGGCCGTCTTCGACTTCATCCTGCGCGGCCGCCGCCAGCTGCGCGCGCAGGAAGAGCCCGCCACGACGGCCCTGGAGCTGGGCCGATGACGGTACTGAGCACCGAGGAGATGGAGCGGCTGCATCGGCTCGTCTCCTGGGAGATGCCCTCGGGCATGACCACGGCAGCTGCAGCGGGCAAGGCCTGCGTGTGGTGCGGCGGACCGCTCGGCGAAGACCGCGCGCGCCTTCAGACCAGTGTCCCGCGCCTGGGCTGTGGGCGGTGCTACAGCGCTCGGCTCGCCTGGTACATCACCTGGTACGACTGGCACCGCCACGTCAGCAGCTGCACCACGGCGTGCCAGCAGGCGCGTGTCTGCCACGTCGGCTATGGCCTCCGCGCCGTGCACGACGTGACCATCGCCGCCGCGGGCAAGGAGGCCCCGCAGTGTGTCAGCTGTCACCACCCCATCCACGTGGGCGAGATGACGGTGCCTGTGCGCTGGGAAGGGACGTCCCAGGACCACCTGGGCTACGCACACACTCAGTGCGTGATGACCAGGGCGGCCGTCCGATGAGCAGCACGGGTGTCCGTCCGGTCCTGTACAGGGACGGGACGCCGGTCCCCTTCATCACCGCCTGGTCCGGGGAACACATGCCGTCCCAGCCGGTGGCCGAGGTCTGCCGCCGCGGTGGCACCGGGCTCGGCTTCGTTGACGAGCAAATCCACGTTGACCGCCAGTACGGCGCCCTGTGGGTGCGCATGCCAGCGGTGCGCACCGGGCAGCCCGAGTTGCGGGCCGTCCATGCTCTCCGGCAGCGGCAGGCCATGAGCCGACTCCTTTGCCAGATGTGCGGTGGCCCCACCGTCGGCATCCGGGACGACGAGCGCACGCTCTTCCTCATGGGAGCGGCGGGCGGGCACCCCATCTGCGAGGGTGAGCGCACGTCCTCGCCGCCTGTGCACCCGGTGTGTGCTCGCCTCGCCGTGGAGAACTGCCCGCGCCTTCGCCGGGGGTGGGCCGCAGCGCTCGTCTCGTACACGCCCGTGTGGGGGGTCCAGGGCGTCATGTACAGCCCGAAGACGCTTGAGCCCGAGCCTGACGTCAGCGTCTCCTTCATGGACGCCCGTCGCCTGCGCTGGGTGCTCGCCTCCCGCCTCCTGGTCACCCTGGAGGGCGTGACGGCCGTCAACGATCTCGATGCCCTCTGCGAGGACAGCGAGTTCACGGAGATGGTCTGACGTGCCTCCGCTCCCGGCCGCGACGCCGACCGCGCCAGTAGCCGCCGCGCCCGCCCTGGCACAAAGGGCCCCATGGCGACCGCAGGGTCAGGGTCGCATCCCAAACCCCCGTCTCGTCGGCCTCCGCAAGAGCCGGCGAGACGGGCCACCCGTCCCGTCGGCGTCCTGCATGTCGAGTCGTCGGCGGGAGGGGTTCAACCACAAAGGCAATCCCGAGGAGGAATCACATGACGTCCGTTTCCCAGTCCGAAGGCGTCGCCCCTGCGGTGTCGGCCGAGCAGGCCGAGGAGATCACCGGGACCGTGGTGGTAGCCGTTGACGTCGAGGACGAGGAGTAGGTCCCACTCCCAGCTGGCGCCCCTCCCTTCTTGTCGGCCACGCCGGGCCCTGGGGAGGGGCGCCTCTCTTCTTCGTAGAGCTGAGGTGTTCAGTGATTCACGTGTTCGTTGGCCCGACGCTGCGCCGGTCGGAAGCGTTGCTCGCCGTGTCAGGGTTGCGGGTGCGGCCGCCGGTGCGGCACGGGGACTTGTTCGCCGCCGCGATTGGTATCGGTGACACCGTCGTGATCATCGACGGGGTGTATCACCAGGCTCCGGCGCTGCGCCACAAGGAGATCCTGGCCGCGATGGGCCGAGGCCTCCGGGTAATCGGGGCGGCGAGCATCGGCGCGCTACGGGCTGTCGAGCTGGCGCCGTACGGAATGCTTGGCGTCGGCCGCATCTACACCGCATACGCCCGGGGCGACATCGACGGCGACGACGAGGTCGCGGTCGGACAGGCCCCTGACGGGGAGTGGGATGCTCTGACCTGGCCGGTGGTCAACCTCCGGCACGTCCTGGACCTGGCGCGGTCGGCAGAGATACTCGACGGGGAGCGGGCCGCCAGGCTGCTGGAGGCGCTCCGTGCGGTCCACTACCCGCAACGCACGTGGGCCGCAGTTCGGGCCGTGTGCCGCCGCCAGGGCCAGACGGCGTTCGCTGACTGGCTGGCCGAGCAGACCGAGCGTGACCAGTACTTCGGCGACCTGAAGCGCGCCGATGCCCTCGCCGCCGTACGTACCGCACTCGACGGCTTCACGCCGCCCGGGGCTGCCCGGCCAGCACCACACTCGTGGGAATCGCCGTACTTCCGTCGCTGGTCCAACGCCTTCGCCCGCACCCGCGTTGACGGACTGGACCTGTCCACGGAAGACCGCCTCATCTACCAGCAGGTGTTCGACCCCGATTTCCGAGAGACATGGACGGCCTACCTGGAACACCGATCCCTGCGTCCCGCCGATGGGAGCCCCGGCCTGCCACTGAAGACGCGGTCGGCCCAGGTCACCGGCGGCACCCTGCCCGCTCATCAGGTGTTCCACCCGACAGTGGACCTGCGAGACGAAGCAACCGTGGCTCTGCTGCTGGCTGGCGAGGCATGCGAGGACCGCGCGGCGGTCGCCCGCTACGCCGACACCCTGGCCGCAGTTCGCCGCAGCCGGCCCGGATTCTCGACTGCGGCGGTGCGCGACGACCTCGCTCGCCGGATGTTGCTGCGCGTGTGGCGGTGCTCTGAGCATCTGTTCGATGAGGAAGCCTCTGCCCGCGGACTGGTCTGCGGGGCGCGGGCGGTGGAGGCGGCGAAGCGGCTGGTGCCTGGGTATCTGGCCGAGTCTGAGCGGATGGAGGCGACCAGTGCTGCCCAGTGACGATCTGGTTGTCTTGCCGGGCACGATGCGAGCCCGGCCCCCCGAGGAGACGTGGCAGACGCTCGCGGGGCTGTTGCCGTCGTACGGGATCACCCGCGTCGCACGGCTCACCGAGTTGGACTGCATCGGGCTGCCGGTCTGGACCGCGATCCGGCCGGCGTCCATGACCCTGAGCACGTCTCAGGGCAAGGGCGCGACCGATCTGCTGGCGAAGTTGTCGGCCGTGATGGAGGCGATCGAGCTGTGGCACGTCGAGCAACCGCTGCCTATCGCGGTGCGCGGCTCGGCTGTGGAGGTCGCCCCTGACTATCCCGTCTCCGCGCTGCCGCTCATCGTTCCGTACCCCGAGGAGACTCTTACCCGGCTGGTGTGGGAGTGGACCCCTGGCACCGGTCTCATGAGCGGTGAGAAGGTGCTGCTGCCGGTCGCCCTGGTCCGCCGCCGGGCGCAGCGGCCTGAGTGGAGCCCGAATCTGCTGCGCGCCACCAGCACCGGCCTGGCGTGCGGAAACACCCGCGACGAGGCGTTGCTGCACGCACTGTTCGAGGTTGTTGAACGGGACGTTCTGTTCCAGGACGGACAGTGCGGTGGCCAGCGGCGGACGCTGATCGACCCAGCGACAGTCGATGACCCCTACGGTCGGGAGGTGATCGACCGGTTGAGTTCCGCCGGGATGGCGCTGGAACTGTCCCTCGTAGACGGCCCGTACGGGATCCCGGTGTGCCTGGCCTACCTGTGGTCCGAGGACTTCCCGGTCGTCTTCGCGGGTGGCGGGTGCCACAGCAGTCCGGTCATTGCGTTGACACGGGCGTTGACCGAGGCGGCGCAATCGCGGCTGACGGCCATCGCGGGCACGCGGGATGACCTCCCGAGCGATCTCGCTTGGTTCGACACCCCGCCCCTTAGCCCGGCGCAGCGAACAGGGCTTGCCGTGTGGCCGGAGGCAACAACCCACTTCGCCTCGGGCCCGGGCGACTTCGCCGACCAGGTACGTGACGTTGCGCGGCGGGTCGAACTCATCACCGGATACGAGCCGATGACCCTGGACCTGTCGGACGCCAGGGCCCCCGTCTACGCGGTCCAGGTCGTCTGTCCTGGCACCCGGTCACGGATCAGAAGGGCGATGCCACGATGACGCTCCACTCCGTCACCCCAGCCGCTCCCCAGTCTCAACAGCTCGCGGCCCAATACGACGCGCTGCACGCCGCGCGGGCACGCACGCCCCTGGTTGCCCGCCTGTACGCCGAGGCGATGGGCGAGGACTACCCCCTGGAGGTCAACGCCTCCAGCTCTTGTGACTGGCCCCTGCTGGGGCTGATGACCGCGCGACTGCGGATGCGGCCCGGTCAGCTTCTGGTGGACGCTGGCTGCGGCAGCGGCGGCATCGGGCTGTGGCTGGCCCGCGCCCTGGCCACCCGTCTGGTGGGGTTCGACGTCTCTCCTGTCGCCGTCGCGCAGGCTACCGCCCGCCGCCCTGGCTTCGTCTCTGCAGAGCGCGCGGCCTTCCGCGTTGCGCGGTTGGAAGCCAGCGGCCTGCCTGACGGCTGCGCCCACGGCGCGGTGTGCGTGGACGCCCTCAGCGGCGCCGCCGACAGAACAGCCGCACTGCGCGAACTCGGCCGACTCCTGGCACCCGGCGGCCGGCTCCTCGCCACCCGCGGCCTGAGGCCCGGCGTGACACCAACGTGGGAGAAACAGGCGCGCGCCGCCGGGCTGATCCTGGAGTCCGTGGACGAGCGTCCCGCCGAGCCCGTCATGTGGGAACGCCTCTACCGGCTGTGGATCGCGCACGCCGAGGAACTGCGGTGCGAACTCGGCGACCTCCCCGCGCAGAACATGCTGATTGAGGCGCACCGGATGCTGCCCGTCCTTCCCGGCCGCCGCGCCGTCCTGTTGACCCTGCGACGCGCCAGCACGTCACCGTCCGTGCCCGACGCGGCCGGTACGATGACCCAGCCCAGCCGCCCCCAGGGTGGGGGATCCGTGTCCACCGAGAGGACCCCGCAGTGAGCCAGAACCGCCCCGCCCGCGCGGCGGTGTTCTCGGCCGGGTCCTGGGGCACGGCCGTCGCCAAGATCCTGGCCGACGCCGGCACCGACGTCATCGTGCACGCCCGCCGCAGCGAGATCGCCGACGCGATCAACACGCATCACCGCAACCCCGGCTACTTCCCGGACATCGAGCTGCCTGCTGCCCTGACTGCGACGACCGACCCGGCCACCGCGCTGGATGGCCCGGACTTCCTGGTGCTCTCCATCCCCGCGCAGACCCTGCGGACCAACCTCGCCGCGTGGGCACCGCACATCGGAGATGACACCGTGATCGTGTCGCTGATGAAGGGCATCGAGCAGAGCAGCCACCTGCGGGCCAGCCAGATCATCACCGAGGTGACCGGCCTGAGCGCGGACCGGGTCGCCGTGCTGTCCGGCCCGAACCTGGCGCGCGAGATCATGGATGGTCGGCCTGCCGCCGCCACCGTCGCCTGCCCCGACGAGGACGCCGCCCGCCGCTTCCAGCAGGCGTGCCACACCCCCTACTTCCGGCCCTACACCAGCACCGACGTGGCCGGATGCGAGCTGGGCGGCGCGGTGAAGAACGTCATCGCCCTCGCGGTCGGCATCGCCTCCGGCATGGGCCTGGGAGACAACGCCACGGCCATGCTCATCACCCGCGGCCTGGCGGAGACCACCCGGCTGGCCATGGCCTTGGGCGCCCACCCGGCCACCCTCGCCGGCCTGTCCGGCATGGGCGACCTGGTGGCCACCTGCTCCTCCCCGCTCTCCCGTAACCGCACCTTCGGAACTCACCTCGGCCGGGGCCTGAGCGTCGAGCAGGCCGCAGCCGCCACCCGGCAGACCACCGAGGGCGTCAAGTCCGCGGAGGCGATCCTCGCCCTGGCCCACGCCCACGACATCGAGATGCCGATCACGGAAGTGATCTCCACCCTGCTGCACGAGAAGGTCACCCTCGCCCAGGCTGCGGCCGCGCTGATGCAGCGGCCCCCCAAGCCCGAGCGCTGACCCCCTGGCGCCCCGCCTGCGCGGGCCGCTCCTCTTCACCTTCACCCTCCCCGCCCGGAGGTTCCTGCCCATGCACATGTCTGTGCTGTCTGCTGTCCAGATCGCCGTCACCCTCGGCTTGGTGGCGTGGATGATCACTGGCTTCACCCGCCTGCCCGGCCGCTGGCTGCGCTGGAAGATGTTCTGCCGCGCCACCTTCACGATCATCTCGCTCACCGGCACCACCAAGGACGGGTGCACCGAGCCCGTGAATGTGTACGACTACCTCTCCCCGGGGAGCTTTATTCTCGGCCCGCCCCAGCTCCAGACGATCCTCGACCACCTCACCGGCAGCGGCCGGTACGACCGGATCGACGGACATGGCCGCGTCCTGTCCGCTCGGGGTGAGCAGCCTGTGGAGGTGAGGGACGGCCGTGTGGTTCTTTGACGCCTTCACCTCCGGATTCCAGCACACCACCGACCCGGGACGCCTCCAGTGGTTCCGGATCATCTTCGGCACCGTGCTCACCCTGCGGTTCGCCCTCGCCTTCGGCCAAGGTGGCTGGGACCGCTTCGCCTCCGCCTCGCTCAGCGCCCACCTCGCCGAGCAGCGCTTCGGCGCCGTCCGAACTCGTCTTCTGGTGACCGTCTACCGGCCCGCCCTGATTGTCCGTACGGCCGCCGCCCTCGCTCTGGCGCTAGGCCCTGGCCCCCGCCTCGCGCTGTTGGTGGTCCTTCCCGGAGCCGCGATGGAGCTGCTGTACCTCAAGAGCCCCAACGCCATCCGCTACATCCTGCTGACCGGCACCTGCCTCCTGCTCGCCGGAGACCTCGGCCACGGCCTGCACGTCGAGCATGGCCTGAGCGAGGCGAACACCTGGGCGCAGTGCCTACTTGTGCTCATCACCACGGACATCTACTGGAACAGCGCCTGGCAGAAGATCCGCTCGCCTCAGTTCCGCACCGGCCTCTACCTCGCCCAGTGGATGCACGTCTACGCTCAGGTCAGGGATCAACTGCCCTACGGCGGCCAGTACGCGATCCCCGGCTTTGTCCGCCGTCACATGGGCAACCTGGCTGATCGGGACGTCCGCCTGTGGCGACTGATCGCGACCACGGTCATCGCCATGGAGATCGCGCTGCCCCCTACGCTGCTCATCCCGCAGACGACGCCCTATGCCGTAGTCGCCGGTGCGGGGATGCACGCCGCGTTCACCTGTCTCAAGCCCCGCCAGCTCCTCACCTTCTCAGGCCTCACAGTCGGCACTTATCTAGCCTTCCTGGCCTAACACGCGCGCTCGGTCCCGGTCTGCGCATTACCTGGGAGGTAATCGACCTGTCTTCAGGTCTCCGGCACCGTAGTTGCACCGCCCCGCCGGTGTCCCGCAAGACGCTGGCGGGGCGGGTCTCCGGCCCTTCAGTCCCGGTTCTCCACCGGACGTGAGGGGTCCTGACTGCTTCCGCTCAATATTTGCGCAGGTCACAGCTCTACCAAGAACTAAGGCAATTCCACGGCTCGGCTTATCAAGATCCGGAGCTGATACGGCTCGCGGCTCCCCGGGTGGCGCTCATCTCCTGCGGCGCCGACAACCCCTATGGCCACCCGGCACCGGCGACCGTCGCCGCGCTGCGGGCGGGCGGGGCGCTGGTGCTGCGCACCGACCGGGACGGAGAGCTCGCGGTCGGCGGGACGGGCGGGGCGGGAGGGAAGGTGATGGTGACGAGGGACTGAGGACGCGGTGTTCGCTCAGACTGGGTCCATGAATCCGAGCCAGGCCGATGCCTATCTCCGCAGGATCCGGGCCGAGCGCCCACAGCGGCCCACCGGCCCGGCGCTGCGCGAGCTGCATCTGCGCCATCTGCAGACCGTCCCCTTCGAGAATCTGTCGATCCACTTCGGTGAGGAGATCGTGCTGGAGGAGGAGCGGCTGCTGGTCAAGGTGACCGGACGGCGGCGAGGTGGTTTCTGCTACGAACTGAACGGCGCGTTCGGCGCGTTGCTCGCCGCGCTCGGCTATGAGGTCGAGCTGCTCGCCGGACGCGTCTACGGCGACGAGGGACGGCTCGGTATCCCGTACGACCATCTCGCCCTGCGGGTGCGGACGGTGGAGGGGGACACCTGGCTCGCGGACGTCGGGTTCGGGGCGCACAGCCACTACCCGCTGGCCTACGCGGAACGCGGGGAGCAAGCCGACCCCGGCGGGGTGTTCCGGGTGGTGGAGGCCGGGCCCGACGCGGCCGGGGTGCGCGGTGGCGGCTCGGGCGGGGCCGGGGACCTGGACGTCGTACGGAACGGCAGGCCGCAGTACCGGCTGGAGGCGCGGCCCCGGGTGCTCGGGGACTTCGTGGCCGCGGCCTGGTGGCACAGCACCTCGCCGGTGTCGCACTTCACCCGGTCGCTGGTCTGCTCCAGGGCCACCGAGGACGGAGGGAGGGTCACGCTCAGCGGGCGGTCGCTGACGACGACGGACGCCGACGGGAAGCGCGGGACACGGGAGTTGGGGACGGACGAGGAGGTGCTGGCGGTGTACCGGGAGCGGTTCGGGATCGAGCTGGACTGTGTGCCGACTGTGCGAAGCCGGAGTTTTTACTCATAATCCGGCTCAGTCTCCGCAAATATGCTGGATCCCCTTGATGTGGGGTGTGTTGCCTGGCTGAGGGCTGTACGCCGTACCAGGTGAGGTGCAGCTCGTGCTCAAGGGCTGACCTGGGGGTTCGGTGCATGTGCGGTGCCGGAGAATGGGGCCGTGAGCGATGTGAGACATGTGCTGGTGCTGCCCGACCGGGATGCCGCCGAGGAGGCGGCCGAGGCGCTCGGGGAGCGGTTCGGCCTGGACGAGGAGCCCCGGCTGGTCCGCGACGCGCTGGCCGGCGAGGACGATGCCGAGGACGCGCAGTGGCTGGTGGTCCTGCGGGACGAGGACGAGCGGCTGGATCCGGCGGAGCTGGATGAGTTCGTGGGGGAGTGGGACGGGTGGCGGGAGGAGCCGTGATCCTGCCGGCTGAGCAGTGACCGGTGTCCGGGCACCGGGGGAGGCGCGACTGCCCGCGGCCAAGTGGGCCCCGCAGCTAGGTCGGAGCCCGCGGCTGCGCGAGCCCTCGCAGCAGCGTGAGCCCATTGTCAGTGGTGCGTGGGATGCTTTGAGGGATGGCCAGGAAGACTGCGAATGACGACCCTCTCGCTCCGGTGACGCTTGCCGTGGGCCAGGAGGACCTCCTGCTCGACCGTGCCGTGCGGGAGGTGGTGGCCGCCGCCAAGGCCGCCGACGCCGACACGGACGTACGCGACCTCACCCCGGACCAGGTGCAGCCCGGCACGCTCGCCGAGCTCACCAGTCCTTCGCTCTTCGCCGAGCGGAAAGTCGTGGTCGTACGCAATGCGCAGGACCTGTCCGCCGACACGGTCAAGGACGTGAAGGCGTATGTCGGGGCGCCCGCCGAGGAGATCACGCTCGTGCTGCTGCACGCGGGCGGGGCCAAGGGCAAGGGGCTGCTGGACGCCGCGCGCAAGGCGGGAGCGCGGGAGGTGGCCTGCCCGAAGATGACCAAGCCCGCGGACCGGCTGGCCTTTGTGCGGGAGGAGTTCCGCTCGTTCGGGCGGTCGGCCGCGCCCGAGGCGTGCCAGGCGCTGTGCGATGCCATCGGCAGCGATCTGCGGGAGCTGGCCTCGGCGGTCTCCCAGCTGGTCGCCGACGTGGAGGGGACGATCGACGAGGCGGTCGTCGGGCGGTACTACACGGGGCGGGCGGAGGCCTCCAGCTTCACGGTCGCCGACCGGGCCGTGGAGGGGCGTACGGCGGAGGCACTGGAGGCGTTGCGCTGGTCGCTGGCGACCGGGGTGGCGCCGGTGATGATCACCAGTGCGCTGGCGCAGGGCGTGCGGGCCATCGGGAAGTTGTCGTCGGCTCGGGGCGGGCGGCCGGCTGATCTGGCGCGGGAGTTGGGGATGCCGCCGTGGAAGATCGACCGCGTGCGGCAGCAGATGCGGGGGTGGACGCCGGACGGGGTTGCGGCGGCGCTCAGGGCTGTCGCCGAGGCCGATGCCGGGGTGAAGGGCGGGGGCGATGATCCTGAGTACGCCCTGGAGAAGGCGGTTGTGATCATCGCTCGGGCTGCCCGGTCCCGGGGGCGCGGATAGGTGTCCCTGGGCTCCGCCCGAGACCCCGTCAGGGGCCCCGCCCCTGGATTCCGGCCACACCCACCTGCCTCGGTCCGCCGGGAAGCTTCCGTCACGGAGTCATGGGCTCGGTCGGCCGGGAAGGCCTCCAGCCAGCCGACAAGGCCGCCGGCGCTCAGCCCCGGACCCCGCTCGCCTATCCACCCCCGAATCTGTCGCTTGAAAAGCGGCGCACAGCATCACACCGCCCCATACCAAAGGCCCCGGCGTCCGCCCTGGGGAAGGGGGAGCGCCGAGGCCTTCGGTTCAAGCTGATGGACTCGCACCCGCGTGGCGAACGCAGGCCGCGTGCGAATCCGGGGTGCCGGATGGGAGCGGATGAGAGAGGGCCCGCTCTGGGTCCTTCCGGCGGTCAGATCAAAGGGAGAGTTCAGCCCTTGAGGGACGTGACCTTGGAAGCAAGCGCCGACTTCTTGTTGGCGGCCTGGTTCTTGTGGATGACGCCCTTGGAGACGGCCTTGTCGAGCTTGCGCGAAGCCTCGCGCACCGCCACGGTGGCCTTCTCGACGTCACCCGCGGCAACGGCCTCGCGGGCCTTGCGGATCGCGGTCTTCAGGGAGGACTTGACGGCCTTGTTGCGCAGCCGAGCCTTCTCGTTGGTCTTGATCCGCTTGATCTGGGACTTGATGTTCGCCACGAAGGAGCCTTTTCAGGTTCTGGCCGGGGCCGCGAAGGTCCCGTACCGGTGATCCAAAATTTCTCTGACGTGCCTCGCGCTGAGAGGGCATGAGGCACAGCCATCTACAGTACCAGTGGCCCTGCGAGCGGCCCAAAACGGTCCTCGGTCCCTCCGCGTGGGACCATGGAGACTACGTATCGATCCGACCCGAGACCGTTACCTGCGGATACCTCAAGAATCAGGACCCTGCGTGCCCGCGACCCCTAACCATGTGCCCGAGCCGAGCCGTACCGCCCCGGCTCTGATCCGCAATTTCTGCATCATCGCGCACATCGACCACGGCAAGTCCACGCTCGCCGACCGGATGCTCCAGCTGACCGGTGTGGTCGAGCAGCGGCAGATGCGTGCTCAGTACCTCGACCGGATGGACATCGAGCGCGAGCGCGGCATCACGATCAAGTCCCAGGCGGTGCGTCTGCCCTGGGCCCCCACCGAGGGCCCCGACCAGGGCACGACTCACATCCTCAACATGATCGACACCCCGGGGCACGTCGACTTCACCTACGAGGTCTCGCGGTCGCTCGCCGCCTGTGAGGGGACCATCCTCCTCGTCGACGCCGCCCAGGGCATCGAGGCGCAGACGCTCGCCAACCTCTACCTGGCGATGGAGAACGACCTCACGATCATCCCCGTACTGAACAAGATCGACCTGCCGGCCGCCCAGCCGGAGAAGTTCGCCGAGGAGCTGGCGAACCTGGTCGGCTGCGACCCGGAGGACGTTCTCAAGGTCTCGGCGAAGACCGGTCTCGGCGTCGACGCGCTGCTGAACAAGGTCGTCAAGGAGATCCCGGCCCCGGTCGGGGTCGCCGACGCGCCCGCCCGCGCGATGATCTTCGACTCGGTCTACGACTCCTACCGCGGTGTCGTGACGTACGTCCGTGTCATCGACGGCCAGCTCAACAAGCGCGAGCGCATCAGGATGATGTCCACCGGCGCCACGCACGAGCTGCTGGAGATCGGTGTCAACTCGCCCGAGATGCTGCCGGCCGACGGCCTCGGCGTCGGCGAGGTGGGCTATCTCATCACCGGTGTGAAGGACGTCCGCCAGTCCAAGGTCGGTGACACCGTCACCAGCCAGAGCAAGGGGGCCACGGAGGCGCTGGGCGGGTACAAGGACCCGAAGCCCATGGTCTTCTCCGGCCTGTATCCGCTCGACGGCTCCGACTACCCGGAGCTGCGCGAGGCCCTCGACAAGCTGCAGCTCAACGACGCCGCGCTCGTCTACGAGCCGGAGACCTCCGCCGCCCTCGGCTTCGGCTTCCGCGTCGGCTTCCTCGGCCTGCTGCACCTGGACGTGATCCGGGAGCGGCTGGAGCGCGAGTTCGGCCTCGACCTGATCGCCACCGCCCCCAACGTGGTCTACCGCGTGGTCATGGAGGACGGCAGCGAGCACACGGTCACCAACCCGAGCGAGTTCCCCGAGGGCAAGATCAACGAGGTCTTCGAGCCGGTCGTGCGGGCCACCATCCTCGCGCCCACCGAGTTCATCGGCTCGATCATGGAGCTGTGCCAGACCCGGCGCGGCACCCTGCTCGGCATGGACTACCTCTCGGAGGACCGCGTCGAGATCCGCTACACGCTGCCGCTCGCGGAGATCGTCTTCGACTTCTTCGACCAGCTGAAGTCCAAGACCCGCGGCTACGCCTCGCTGGACTACGAGCCCACCGGCGAGCAGACCAGCTCCCTGGTCAAGGTCGACATCCTGCTGCACGGCGACAAGGTGGACGCGTTCTCCGCGATCACCCACAGGGACCAGGCGTACGCGTACGGCGTACGGCTCGTCGCGAAGCTCAAGGAGCTGATCCCGCGGCAGGCCTTCGAGGTGCCGGTGCAGGCCGCCATCGGCTCCCGGGTGATCGCCCGCGAGACCATCCGCGCCATCCGCAAGGACGTCCTCGCCAAGTGCTACGGCGGTGACATCTCCCGTAAGCGGAAGCTGCTGGAGAAGCAGAAGGAAGGCAAGAAGCGGATGAAGATGGTGGGTTCCGTGGAGGTTCCGCAGGAAGCCTTCATCGCCGTGCTGTCCAGCGATGACAGCGCGGGGTCGGCCAAAGGCAAGAAGTAACCAACGGTAACAACGGGTGGCGTCCGTAAACCGGACACACAGGGGCCTGTCGTGTGAAAGCGCGGCAGGCCCCTACGCGTGCGTAGCGTCGCTCTCCGTGGAACACGCGAAGAAACAGACAGGCCGATGCCCCTTACGCAGCGGCCGGTCGCGGCTTACTCTGATCCCTGCTCGATAGTTACTCGCGAGTTAAACAACAGTGAGACAGCAGCGCGAACCCCCCACCGTGAGTGAACCCAGCCGCACCGAGTACAGCCGCACCGTCGCGGGCCCGGAGGATGTCGTGAGCGACACACAGACCCTGATCGAGAACCGTCCGCCGTCCGTGGCGGCCCTCTTCCTGGAACGCGTGGCGGCCACACCGGACGCCGAGGCCTACCGCTATCCAGTGCCGCCAGCCTCGGGCCAGGGCCCGGACGACTGGAAGTCGCTCAGCTGGGCGCAGGCGGCCGGGCGGGTGTACGCGATCGCGGCCGGGCTCGTCGAACTGGGCGTGCAGCCGGAGCAGCGGGTGGCGCTCGCCTCCTCCACCCGCGTCGAGTGGCTCCTCGCCGACCTCGGCATCATGTGCGCCGGCGGTGCGACGACCACCATCTACCCGCAGACCAACGAGGACGAGTCGGCCTTCATCCTCTCCGACTCGGAGAGCCACGTGCTGATCGCCGAGGACGCGGCCCAGGTCGCCAAGGCCGTCGAGAAGCGCGCCGAGCTGCCCGAGCTGACCAAGGTCGTCGCCATCGACCCGGCCGGCGTGGAGACGAACGACTGGGTGACCACCCTCGCCGAGCTGGAGCAGCGCGGCGCCGCCTACCTGGAGAAGCACCCCGAGCTGATCAAGGAGCGGGTCGGCGCGATCACCCGGGAGCAGCTCGCCACCCTCATCTACACCTCCGGCACCACCGGCCGCCCCAAGGGCGTGCGCCTGCCGCACGACAACTGGGCGTACATGGCGAAGGCGATCGCCGCGACCGGCCTGATCACCGCCGAGGACGTGCAGTACCTGTGGCTGCCGCTCGCGCACGTCTTCGGCAAGGTCCTCACCTCCGGGCAGATCGAGGTCGGGCACGTCACCGCCGTCGACGGCCGCGTCGACAAGATCATCGAGAACCTTCCGGTGGTGCAGCCGACGTACATGGCCGCCGTGCCGCGCATCTTCGAGAAGGTCTACAACGGCGTCGCCGCCAAGGCCCGCGAGGGCGGCCCGGCCAAGTACAAGATCTTCCAGTGGGCCGCCGAAGTCGCCCGCGAGTACGCCAAGGTCTCCCAGGACAACTTCCGGCGCACCGGCACCCACGCCGTGCCCTTCGGCCTGGCCGCCAAGCACAAGGTCGCCGACACCCTCGTCTACGCCAAGCTCCGCCACGCCTTCGGCGGCCGGCTGCGCGCCTGTGTCTCGGGCGCCTCCGCGCTCGCGCCCGAGATCGGCTACTTCTTCGCCGGCGCCGGCATCCACATCCTGGAGGGCTACGGCCTCACCGAGTCCTCCGCGGCCTCCTTCGTCAACCCCGGCGAGGCCTACCGCACCGGCACGGTCGGCAAGCCGCTGCCCGGCACGGAGGTGCGCATCGCCGAGGACGGCGAGATCCTGCTGCGCGGCCCCGGCATCATGGAGGGCTACCACGGGCTGTCCGAGAAGACCGCCGAGGTGCTGGAGTCCGACGGCTGGTTCCACACCGGCGACATCGGCGAGCTGTCGCCCGACGGCTATCTGCGCATCACCGACCGCAAGAAGGACCTCATCAAGACCTCCGGCGGCAAGTACGTCGCTCCGGCCGAGGTCGAGGGCCAGTTCAAGGGGGTGTGCCCGTACGTCTCCAACATCCTGGTGCACGGCGCCGACCGGAACTACTGCACCGCGCTCATCGCCCTGGACGAGATCGCGCTCCAGGACTGGGCGAAGGAGAACGGGCTGGAGGGCAAGCCCTACGCGGAGATCGTCGCCGCGCCGCAGACCGTCGAGATGGTCGACGGATACGTCCAGCAGCTCAACGCCGGGCTCCAGAAATGGCAGACGATCAAGAAGTTCCGGCTGCTGCCCAGGGATCTCGATGTGGAGCACGGCGAGATCACGCCGAGCCTGAAGCTGAAGCGGCCCGTGGTTGAGCGGGAGTACAAGCACCTCATCGATGAGATGTACGCCGGGACGCGGGAGGCCTGACGCGGTTTCGAAGGGGTGGCAGGGGACTGTCGGCGGCTGCGGGTTCGTCGTGGTTGTGCGCGCAGTTCCCCGCGCCCCTTGGGGATTTGTGCTCAGCGGCGCTCGAAAGTGGCCGTCTTCTGGTCACTTCAGTGACTCAGCGCTTATAGATGCCCCCGGCCTGTCACCCTTGCCGCATGGACATGGCGGCCATACCCACGCAGCGGGAGAGCGAGGCGGCCCGGGCCCGGGAGGTACGGGGGCGGACCACGCTGCCCGGGAGCCCCGTCGCGCCCGGGTCGGCCCGTGCGCTGGTGCGGGCCGCGCTGGCCGAGGCGCCCGACGTCTCGGCCCGGCTCGCTGACGACGCCATGGCCGTCGTCAGCGAGCTGGTCACCAATGCCGTCGTGCACGTCGGTACGGACGTCGAGGTCGACTGGCGGCTGGAGGAGGACGGCGCGTTCGTCGTGGAGGTCTGCGACCGGCATCCCTCCCGCGCGCCGCGCGATGCCCTCGGCGGCGAGGGGGCGTACGACACCCCCGAGTACGGGCGCGGCCTGCGGCTGGTCACCACGCTCGCCGAGTCCTGGGGCGTCACCTACCGCACCGGCGCCAAGACGGTCTGGGCGCGGCTGCCCCCGGGCGGCGTCGAGGACCCGGACGCGCCCGCACCGGACGTGGCCCTGGAGGTCGCCGAGGATCTGGCCCCGCAGCCGCACCGCGCCGTGGGCGACCGGGACTGGCTCGGCCGAGGTGCGCTGTCCTTCCTCGCCGAGGCCTCCGACCTGCTCGCCGGACAGCTGGACGAGAACCTGGTGACCGCCCTGACCGGCCAGCTCCTCGTGCCCCGGCTCGCCGACTGGTGCGCGGTGTGGCTGGAGGACGAGGCGAGCGTGCGCGGCGGCGCCGGCGGGGGCCCCGACCGGGTCTGGCACGCCAGCGAGAACCGCATCGAGGAACTGCGGTGCGCCCTGGAGAAGGAGCCGCCCTGCCCGCCCGACGGGCTGCGCTCCGGTCCCGAGCCGTACCCGTGGCCCGGCCATGTGCTCGGCGCGGAGGGCGCCGACGGCACGGCGCTGTCGTACCGGCTGATCGCGGGCGGCCGGCCGCTCGGCACGCTGGTCATCGGCCGGTGCGGGCTCGCCTGCTTTCCCGATGAGGTCACCGGGCTCGTCGAGGACCTCAGCCGCCGGGTGGCGCTCGCCATCGGGGCCGCGCGCCAGTACGCCCGCCAGGCCACCATCAGCGCCGTCCTGCAGCGCGGCCTGCTGCCCGGCGCGGTCGCCCAGATCCCCGGCCTGAGCAGCGCGCTCGTGTACGAGCCCTGCGACAAGGGCGGCCCCAGCGGCGACTTCTACGACCTGTTCCCGGCGGGCGACGGCCGCTGGTGCTTCGCCGTCGGCGACGTCCAGGGCAAGGGCCCGGAGGCGGCGGTCGTGATCGGGCTCGCCCGCCCCTGGCTCCGCCTCCTCGCCCGCGAGGGCTACCGGGTCGCCGACGTCCTGGACCGGCTCAACCAGCTCCTCCTGGACGACGCCACCGAGGCCGCCGACGCGGCCGCCCGCGCCCTGGTCGCCGCCGGTGGCCGCCCGGTGGCCCCCGGAGACGGCCCGCAGACCCGCTTCCTGTCCCTCCTCTACGGCGAGCTGACCCCGTACGACGGCGGCGTCCGTTGCACCCTCGCCTCCGCCGGGCACCCGCTGCCGCTCGTCCTCAGCCCCGACGGCACCGTGCGCACCGCCGCCCGCCCGCAGACCCTGCTCGGCGTGGTCGAGGACGAGACCTACACCAGCGAGAGCATCGACCTGCGGCCCGGCGACAGCCTGCTGTGCGTCACCGACGGAGTGACCGAGCGCCGCTCCGGCTCCCGCCAGTTCGACGACGGCGACGGGCTGGCGCAGGCCCTGTCCGGCTGCGCGGGCCTGAGCGCCGAGCTGATCGCCGAAAGGATCCGCCGCATGGTGCACGACTTCGGCGGCGGCCTGCCCGAGGACGATCTCGCACTGCTGGTGCTGCAAGCGGAGTAGCCCCGCCTGTGCTGGACAATGGAAGACATGCCTTCCGCACTCCCCGACGGCGAGCCCGTCCCCGCCGACGGCGCGCTGCCCGCGCACGCGCTCGCCGGGGCCGCAGAGCGCCCGCTCGGCTTCTACCTGCACGTCCCGTACTGCGCGACCCGCTGCGGCTACTGCGACTTCAACACCTACACCGCGACCGAGCTGCGCGGCACGGGCGGTGTGCTGGCGTCCCGCGACAACTACGCGGACACGCTGACGGACGAGATCCGGCTCGCCCGGAAGGTGCTCGGCGACGACCCGCGCGCGGTCCGTACGGTGTTCGTCGGCGGCGGTACGCCCACACTGCTGGCCGCGGACGATCTCGTACGGATGCTGGGGGCGATCAGGGACGAGTTCGGCCTGGCACCGGACGCGGAGATCACCACGGAGGCGAACCCCGAGTCGGTGGACCCGGCCTACCTCGCCACGCTCCGGGAAGGCGGCTTCAACCGGATCTCCTTCGGCATGCAGAGCGCGAGGCAGCATGTGCTGCGCGTGCTCGACCGCACCCATACGCCGGGCCGCCCCGAGGCCTGCGTGGCGGAGGCCCGGGCGGCGGGCTTCGAGCACGTGAACCTGGACCTGATCTACGGCACCCCCGGCGAGAGCGACGACGACTGGCGGGCCTCGCTGGACGCGGCGATCGGCGCCGGGCCGGACCACATCAGCGCGTACGCGCTGATCGTCGAGGAGGGCACCCAGCTCGCCCGCCGCATCCGCCGGGGCGATGTCCCGATGACGGACGACGACGTCCACGCCGACCGCTATCTGATCGCCGAGGAAACCCTGTCGGCGGCGGGCTTCGACTGGTACGAGGTCTCCAACTGGGCCACCTCGGAGGCGGGCCGCTGCCTGCACAACGAGCTGTACTGGCGCGGCGCCGACTGGTGGGGGGCGGGTCCCGGGGCGCACTCGCACGTGGGCGGGGTGCGTTGGTGGAACGTGAAGCATCCGGGGGCGTACGCGGCGGCGCTGGCATCGGGACGGTCGCCGGGGGCCGGGCGTGAGCTGCTGTCGGAGGAGGACCGGCGGGTCGAACGGATTCTGCTGGAGCTGCGGCTGCGGGAGGGGGTGCCGCTGTCCTTGCTGAAGGAGGCGGGGCTGGCGGCTTCCCGGCGGGCGTTGGGGGAGGGGCTGCTGCAGGAAGGGCCGTACGGGGAGGGGCGGGCCGTATTGACTCTGCGGGGGCGGTTGCTGGCGGATGCGGTGGTGCGGGATCTGGTGGACTGATCACTCTGGCGAGTGAATCCCTCCGGAACGCCGGTTCGGTCCCTAACCTGGTTCGTAGGCTGCCGCTGACAGTATGCGGCGAATGTAGAGGCCACGGAGATGACCGCTGTGGACGAACGTGGAGTCGCAGAGTTCTTCGAGGGCTTTGAGCCGCCTGACGGGCTCAAAGCGGAGCTTCTGCGGGGGGAAATCGTGATGATGGCCAGCCCTGATCTGGTGCACAACCTGATCGTGCTGCTGACGGAGCGGCAGATTCCGTTGGATCGCTGGTATCCGCTTCAGACCCAGGACGTGGACCTCGTCGACGAGGCGAGTGAGCCGGTTCCGGACCTCGTGGTCGTGGCGCGTGACGTCCTGCCCGATTCGGGGCGTCTGCTGCCGTGCCAACTGATCACGATGGTCGTCGAGGTCGTTTCCAAGGACAGTGTGCACCGCGACTACGCCGTCAAGCGTTCGATCTATGCCGCAGGCAACGTGCCCGCCTATCTCGTCATCGATCCGATCATGGCGCAGTGCGTTCTGTTCACAAAGCCCGAGGGAAAGGGCGAGGACGCCAACTACCGGGCGCAGTACATCGAAAAGTTCGGCCGGCCGCTGATGCTGGATGTCCTGGGTGTCGAGCTGAAAACCAGCGAGTTCGGTACCTTCCCCGACGTCAAGCCCCACCGCTACCCGTAACGAAGTCGATCAGCTCCTCCACCCGCCCCAGCAACTCCGGCTCCAGGTCCTTGTAGGACCCGACCCGCCGCAGAATCGCCTGCCACACCGCCCCGGTGTTCTCCGAAGGCCAGCCCAGCGCCCGGCACACCCCTGTCTTCCAGTCCTGGCCGCGCGGCACCCTCGGCCAGGCCTCGATCCCCAGCGCGGCGGGCTTCACCGCCTCCCAGATGTCGATGTAGGGGTGCCCGACCACCAGTGCGTGTTCGCTGGTCACCGACTCGGCGATGTGCCACTCCTTCGTGCCCGGCACCAAGTGGTCCACGAGGACGCCCAGCCGTGCGTCCGGACCCGGTGCGAAGGACGACACGATCGACGGCAGGTCGTCCACACCCTCCAGGTACTCGACCACCACGCCCTCGATGCGCAGGTCGTCGCCCCAGACCTTCTCGACCAGCTCGGCGTCGTGCCGGCCCTCGACATAGATGCGGCCGGCGCGGGCCACGCGGGCGCGGGCGCCGGGGACGGCGACCGAGCCGGAGGCGGTACGGGTGGGTCGTACCGGACCGGCCGCAGGCCTCACCAGCGTCACCACCCGGCCCTCCAGCAGGAAGCCCCGCGGCTCCAGCGGGAACACCCGGTGCTTGCCGAAGCGGTCCTCCAGTGTCACCGTGCCGGCCTCGCAGCGGATCACCGCGCCACAGAAGCCGGTACCGGGCTCCTCCACCACCAGGCCCGGCTCCGCCGGTACCTCCGGCGTGGGCTTCGGCCTCTTCCACGGTGGAGTCAGATCGGCGGAGTACTGGCGCATTCGGATGACGATAGGAGAAGCCTCACGTCGGCGCTCACGACACGCCGAAGCGCGTTGCCAGCTCGTCGCGTTGACGTCGTACGAACGCCGCGTCCACCACCGCTCCGTGACCGGGTACGTACAGCGCGTCCTCGCCGCCCAGGGACAGCAGCCGGTCCAGGGCGTCCGGCCAGCGGGACGGGACCGCGTCCGGACCCGCCTGGGGCTCGCCGGACTGCTCGACCAGGTCGCCGCAGAAGACCACCTCCGGGGAGCCGGGGATCAGCACCGCGAGATCGTGGGCCGTGTGTCCCGGACCCACGTTCGCCAGCAGCGCCTGGCGGCCCGCGCCCAGGTCCAGCGTCCACTCGCCGGAGACCAGATGGCCGGGCGGCACCAGCGCGTCCACCGCCTCGTCGGCGTCGGCCACCGGGAGCCCGTTGCGCACGGCGTCCAAGCGCAGTTCCGCGCGCTCGTAGGCGAAGACCGCGTCGACGCCCACGGCCGCGTAGATCTCCGTCCCCGCGAACGCCGCCGCCCCGAGGACATGGTCGAAGTGGGGATGCGTCAGCGCGAGATGGGTCACACGGCCGTCGGCCAGTTCCTCGGCCTGTGCCCGCAGCCGCGCGCCCTCGGCCAGGCTGGATCCGGCGTCCACCATCAGCGCCGTACCCTCCCCGAGGACCAGCCCGACCGTGCAGTCACAGCCGGGGAGGCGGCGGCGTCCGACGCCGGCGGCCAGCCGTTCCCACCCCAGCTCTTCCCAAGTCACCGTCATACCGCGACGCTAGCTGCACAAGCCGCCGCGACCGCACGACCTTGCCCCGGGTGTACCCGACAGCCGTACACTGGGCCCCAGAACGCTGGCACTCGCATGCGAAGAGTGCCAAGCGGACGGACGGCGGGACGGACGGGACAGAGGGGACGACGTGCTGGAGGTGCGCGCGAATGCTGAGTGAACGCAGGCTTCAGGTGCTGCGCGCCATCGTCCAGGACTACGTCGGCACCGAGGAGCCGGTCGGGTCGAAGGCCCTGACCGAGCGGCACAACCTCGGGGTCTCCCCGGCCACCGTCCGCAACGACATGGCGGCCCTGGAGGACGAGGGGTTCATCGCCCAGCCGCACACCAGTGCCGGGCGCATCCCCACCGACAAGGGCTACCGGCTGTTCGTGGACAAGCTGGCGGGCGTCAAGCCGATGACCGCGCCCGAGCGGCGGGCGATCCAGAACTTCCTGGAGGGCGCCGTCGATCTCGACGACGTGGTGGCGCGGACCGTGCGGCTGCTCGCGCAGCTCACCCGGCAGGTCGCCGTCGTGCAGTATCCGTCCCTGACCCGGTCCACCGTGCGGCATGTGGAGCTGCTCTCGCTCGCCCCGGCGCGCGTGATGCTCGTGCTGATCACGGACACCGGCCGGGTCGAGCAGCGGATGGTCGACTGCCCGGCGCCGTTCGGCGAGTCCTCCCTCGCCGATCTGCGCGCGCGGCTGAACAGCCGGGTCGCGGGTCGCCGGTTCACGGATGTGCCGCGGCTGGTCGAGGACCTGCCGGACGCCTTCGAGCCGGAGGACCGCGGTACGGTCTCGGCGGTGCTCTCCACCCTTCTGGAGACACTCGTCGAGGAGAACGAGGAGCGGCTGATGATCGGCGGCACCGCCAATCTCACCCGCTTCGGACATGATTTTCCCCTCATGATCCGGCCCGTCCTGGAGGCCCTGGAGGAGCATGTCGTGCTTCTCAAGCTCCTTGGCGAGGCGAAGGATCCGGGCGTGATGGTGCGCATCGGGCACGAGAACGCCCATGAGGGACTCAACTCCACCTCCGTGGTGTCGGTCGGTTACGGTTCGGGCGGCGAGGCGGTTGCCAAGCTCGGCGTGGTCGGACCGACCCGCATGGACTACCCGGGAACGATGGGAGCGGTACGCGCAGTGGCACGGTACGTCGGACAGATCCTGGCGGAGTCGTAAGTGGCCACGGACTACTACGCCGTTCTCGGCGTGCGCCGCGACGCGTCGCAGGATGAGATCAAGAAGGCGTTCCGCCGGCTCGCGCGCGAGCTGCACCCGGACGTCAACCCCGACCCGAAGACCCAGGAGCGGTTCAAGGAGATCAACGCCGCTTACGAGGTGCTGTCGGACCCGCAGAAGAAGCAGGTCTACGACCTCGGCGGCGACCCGCTCTCGCAGGCGGGCGGCGCCGGCGCGGGCGGCTTCGGGGCCGGTGGCTTCGGCAACTTCTCCGACATCATGGACGCGTTCTTCGGTACGGCGTCGCAGCGCGGCCCGCGCTCGCGCACCCGGCGCGGCCAGGACGCGATGATCCGCATCGAGGTCGAGCTGGACGAGGCGGCCTTCGGGACGACCAAGGACATCCAGGTCGACACCGCGGTTGTCTGCAACACCTGTAACGGCGAGGGCGCGGCGCCCGGTACGACCGCTCAGACGTGTGACATGTGCCGCGGCCGCGGTGAGGTCTCGCAGGTCACCCGGTCCTTCCTGGGCCAGGTCATGACCTCGCGGCCCTGCCCCCAGTGCCAGGGCTTCGGCACGGTCGTGCCGACGCCGTGCCCGGAGTGCGCCGGCGACGGCCGCGTCCGCTCCCGCCGCACGCTCACCGTGAAGATCCCGGCCGGTGTCGACAACGGCACGCGGATCCAGCTCGCCGGTGAGGGCGAGGTCGGCCCCGGTGGCGGTCCGGCCGGTGACCTGTACGTCGAGATCCACGAGCTGCCGCACCCGACCTTCCAGCGGCGCGGCGACGATCTGCACTGCACGGTGACGATCCCGATGACGGCGGCGGCCCTCGGCACCAAGGTGCCGCTGGAGACGCTGGACGGCATGGAGGAGGTCGACATCCGGCCCGGCACCCAGTCCGGCCAGTCGATCCCGCTGCACAACCGGGGTGTCACGCATCTGCGCGGCGGCGGCCGGGGTGACCTGATCGTGCATGTCGAGGTCACGACGCCGACCAAGCTGGATCCCGAGCAGGAGCGGCTGCTGCGCGAGCTGGCCAAGCTGCGGGGCGAGGAGCGGCCGCAGGGGCAGTTCCAGCCGGGGCAGCAGGGTCTGTTCTCGCGGTTGAAGGATGCTTTCAACGGTCGCTGACGCGTGCTGCGGTCGGCCTGGCCGGGGTTCCGGGGGTTGGCCCCCGGGCAGGCACAGTCAGCCGGGGCAGCAGGGTCTGTTCTCGCGGTTGAAGGATGCTTTCAACGGTCGCTGACGCGCGCTGCGGTCGGCCTGGCCGGGGTTCCGGGGGTTGGCCTCCAGGCAGGCGCAGTCGGCCGGGGCAGCAGGGGCTGTTCTCGCGGTTGAAGGATGCTTTCAACGGTCGCTGAGCCGTTGCCGGACAGGGGCGTACGGCGGTGCCTCCGCACCCGGTATGCCCCTGTCCTATGCCGTGGGAAGCCCCGATTCGGACTCTTTCAAAGGACGTGACAACATGCGGTCATGTCCTCCGCGCTGACCGATCTCTTCCCCCTCCCGATCGTGCAGGCCCCCATGGCGGGCGGTGTCTCCGTCCCGCAGCTCGCCGCTGCCGTATCCGAGGCCGGTGGTCTCGGGTTTCTCGCCGCCGGGTACAAGACCGCCGACGGCATGTACCAGGAGATCAAACAGCTGCGGGGGCTCACGAGCCGCCCCTTCGGCGTGAACGTGTTCATGCCACAGGCCGAGTATGCCGAGTCGGGCGCTGTAGAGGTCTACGCCCATCAGCTGGCCGGCGAGGCCGCCTGGTACGAGACCGAGCTGGGCGACCCGGACAGCGGCCGGGACGACGGCTACGACGCCAAGCTCGCCGTACTCCTCGACAACCCGGTACCGGTGGTCTCCTTCCACTTCGGCGTGCCGAGCCGGGAGGTGTTCGACAAGCTGCGCCGGGCCGGCACCTTCACCCTGGTCACCGCCACCACCGCCGAGGAGGCCCGCGCGGTCGAGCAGGCCGGCGCGGACGCGGTGATCGCACAGGGCGTGGAGGCCGGCGGCCATCAGGGCACCCACCGGGACCTCCCGGAGAACGACGGTTCCGGCATCGGGCTGCTGTCGCTGGTCGCGCAGATCCGCGAGGCCGTGCGCATCCCGATCGTCGCCGCCGGCGGCATCATGCGCGGCAGCCAGATCGCCGCCGTCCTCGCGGCCGGCGCGAGCGCGGCCCAGCTGGGCACCGCCTTCCTCGCCACCCCCGAGTCCGGCGCGCAGGCCGTGCACAAGCAGGCGCTGACCAACCCCCTGTTCGCACGCACCGAGTTGACCCGCGCCTTCTCCGGCCGTCCGGCGCGCGCACTGGTCAACCGCTTCGTGCGCGAGCACGGCCCGTACGCCCCCGCCGCCTACCCCGAGATCAACCACCTGACCTCGCCGCTGCGCAAGGCCGCCGCCAAGGCCGAGGACGCGCAGGGTCTGTCGCTGTGGGCGGGCCAGGGTCACCGGATGGCCCGCGAGCTGCCGGCCGGGCGGCTCGTGGCGGTGCTGGCCGAGGAACTCGACGCGGCCAGGACAGCGTTGTCGGCCCAGGGCGGCCCGCGATGACCGCGCCGGTGTTCGTCGTCGACTCGCTGGAGGGCGTGGGTCCCGGCTCGGTCGTCGACGTCGACGGCCCCGAGGGGCGGCACGCGGTCTCCGTACGGCGGCTGCAGCCCGGCGAGCACGTGGTGCTGACCGACGGAAAGGGGCGGGGCGCGGCCGGGGTCGTCGTCAGCGTCTCGGGCAAGGACCACATGGTCGTCGAGCCCTTCGAGTTCCCGGTGGAACCGGAGCCCAGCCCCCGGATCACCGTCGTCCAGGCCCTCCCCAAGGGCGACCGCGGCGAGTTGGCCGTGGAGACGATGACAGAGACCGGGGTCGACGCGATCGTGCCCTGGCAGGCCGCCCGGTGCATCACCCAGTGGAAGGGCGACCGGGGGCTGAAGGCGCTCGCCAAGTGGCGGGCCACCGCGCGCGAGGCCGGCAAGCAGTCCCGTCGGCTGCGCTTCCCGGAGGTCGCGGACGCGGCAACCACCAAGCAGGTTGCCGCGCTTCTCGCCACGGCCGACTTCGCCGGCGTGCTGCACTCCGACTTCGAGCACGAGAGCCGGCCGCTGGCGAGTGCCGAACTGCCCACGGAGGGCGAGATCGTGCTCGTCGTCGGCCCCGAAGGCGGCGTCGCCCGGGACGAGTTGGCGCTCTTCGAGGAGGCGGGCGCCAAGGCGTACGTGCTCGGTCCTACCGTGTTGCGTACATCAACCGCCGGCACCGCCGCCGCGGCCCTGCTGCTGGGCCGTACCGGCCGCTGGTCCTGACATCTGGGGGACATCATGGAACTCGCCCAAGTCCGGCTGCTGGTCACCGACTTCGCCGCCTGCTACCGCTTCTACGCCGACGTCCTCGGCCTCAAGCCGCAGTCCGGGGCGAGCGAGGGCCCGTACGAGAAGTTCAGCCCGCACACGGGCTCCGCCGGGATCGCGCTGCAGGACCGGGCGATGATGGCCGAGATCCTGGACGAACTGGGCGAGAGCGCCTGCGGTCATCGTTCCTTGGTCGTCCTGCGGGTCGACGACCTCGACGCCTACGTTGCGGAGATCATCGGCCGTGGTGCGACGCTGCTGCGCGGGCCTGCGCCGATGACCGACAGGATGCGGGTGGCCCATCTCAAGGATCCGGAGGGCAACCTGGTCGAGCTCCAGGAGTGGTTGTTGCTGAGGGGCTGACAGGCGCTCGCCGGGGTGCCGCGGTATGCCTCTTGGGGGCGCCGGTCGACTTCCCTGGACGGATGAGTGGCCGTATGCGGCCTTTCCCGGCGTTCGCGTCGGTGGCACCCTGCCCTCCATGGGGGTTTTGCGGCGGATTCGACATCGAGTGCGTGGGGCGCGAGCCCTGGCCGTTGCCGGCCTGGTCGTGGTGGGTGCGGGGGCCGTGGTGGCGTGTCAGCCGGGGGGTCTCGGTTCCTCGACCGCCGCCTACACCACCCAGACGACCTCGACGGCCGCGCTGAAACGGCAGCACGTGGACGTCAGTTGGCTCACCTGCACCGGCGACTACGGCAGCGGCGGCAAGGCGGGCGGGACGCCCTCGCCCACGGAGACCACCGTCGTCTCCGTCAACTGCCAGGGCGAGACCAAGGACGGGCGGAAGATCACCGTCAGCGGGAAGGTGACCAAGGCCGTCGACGGCGCCTGTGTGCGCGGTGATCTGACGGCGAAGGTCGGCGGCAGGCAGGTGTTCCACGCCGACGGGCTCGGTGACTGCGACACCACGCCCGGACCGACGTACACGCCGCCCGCCTATCACCCCGGCGGCGGGCGGCCCACCGTGACGGTCACCGTCACCGAGACGGTCTGGTGCAAGGGCGACCCCACCTGCTGGCCCGCCGCGGGAAAGTGACCGCGGGCAAGTGATCGGAAGGGGCGCGGGGCACACCGGTCACTGCGTACAGTGACGGGGTGACCCAGGGTGCTTCGACGCGAACCACGACGTCCTCCGCCTATCTCCGATTCCCCCATGTACACGGCGACTTGGTGACGTTCGTCGCCGAGGACGACGTCTGGCTCGCGCCCCTGGACGGCGGCCGGGCCTGGCGGGTCAGCGCCGACAACGTGCCGGTGACCACGCCCCGGATATCCCCGGACGGACGGTCCCTCGCCTGGACCTCCACCCGCGACGGCGCGCCCGAGGCGCATGTCGCCCCCGTCGACGGCGGCCCCGCCGACCGGCTGACCTACTGGGGCAACCGCCGTACCGAGGTGCGCGGTTGGACCGCCGACGGACGGGTGCTCGCGCTCGGCGCGCACGGCCGGGCCAGCTTCCGGCACACCTGGGCGCACGCCGTCCCGCTGGACGGCGGCCCCGCCGAGACCCTGCCGTACGGCCCGGTCGGCGATGTGGCGTTCGGCCCGGCCACCGTGCTGCTGTCGGCGCCGATGGGCCGCGAAGCCGCGCACTGGAAGCGCTACCGGGGCGGTACGGCGGGCAAGCTGTGGATCGACCGGGAGGGGAGCGGGGAGTTCGTCCGGCTGCACCCGGACGTCGACGGCAACATCGAGTGCCCGGTGTGGGCCGGGGACCGGATCGCCTTCCTGTCCGACCACGAGGGCACCGGCGCCCTGTACTCCTCCCTCGCCGACGGCTCCGACCTGCGTCGCCACACGCCTCTCGACGGTTTCTACGCCCGCCACGGCTCCGGCGACGGCACCCGGGTCGTCTACAGCGCGGCCGGTGAACTGTGGCTGCTGGACGACCTGGAGGGCGCCGAGCCGCGCCGGCTGGACGTGCGCCTCGGCGGGCCGCGCGTCGACCTGCGCCCCCGTCCGGTGACCGCCGCCCGCTGGTTCGGCGAGGCGTCCCCCGACCACACCGCGCGCGGCAGCGCCGTGTGCGTACGCGGC
>NZ_CM002285.1:6596907-6627895 GCF_000497445.1 Streptomyces roseochromogenus subsp. oscitans DS 12.976
CTGCCGCGCGCCTTCCGCGCCGAGGGCGAGGAGTGGGTGGTGTGGGTGACGGACGCGGAGGGCGAGGACGCCCTGGAGTTCGCCCCGGCGACCGGCAACGTGCCCGGCGCGCCCCCGCGCCGGCTCGCCGCCGGACAGCTCGGCCGGGTCCTGGAGCTGGCCATGGCCCCCGACGGCAGCCGGGCCGCCGTAGCCGTCCACGACGGCAGACTGCTCCTGGTCGAGCGGGAGACCGGCGAGGTCCGCGAGGTCGACCGCAGCGACGACGGCGAGGTGAACGGCCTCGCCTTCTCCCCCGACTCCGCCTGGCTCGTCTGGTCCCACCCCGGCCCCGCCCGCTCTCCCAGCTGCGCCTCGCCCACACCACCGACCTGTCGGTCACCGAGGCGACCCCGCTGCGCTTCATGGACTACGCGCCCGTCTTCACCCTCGACGGCAAACACCTCGTCTTTCTCTCCAACCGTGCCTTCGACCCGGTCTACGACGAGCATGTCTTCGACCTCGCGTTCGTGGTCGGTGCCCGCCCGCACCTGATCACCCTGGCCGCCACCACGCCCTCGCCCTTCGGCCCGCAGCGCCACGGCCGCCCCTTCGAGACCCCCGACAAGGACGAGACCCCCGACAGCGAGGGCACCCCGGCCACCCGTATCGACCTCGACGGCCTCGCCGACCGGATCGTGCCCTTCCCGGTCGAGGCCGGCCGCTACTCCACCCTCCGCGCCGCCAAGGACGGCGTGCTCTGGCTGCGCCACCCCGTGCACGGCGTCCTCGGCGCCGCCCGCGCCCACCCCGAGGACCCCGACCCGAAAGCCGAGCTGGAGCGCTACGACCTCGTCCAACGACGCCTGGAGCACCTGGCCTGCGACGCCGACCACTTCGAGGTCAGCGGCGACGGCAAACGTGTCCTGCTGTGGGCCGACAGCCGGCTCAGGGTCGTCCCCAGCGACCGCCGTACCACCTCCGACGACGACGGCGACAACAGCGTCACCGTCGACCTCGCCCGCGTCCGCCAGACCCTCGACCCGGCCGCCGAGTGGCGGCAGATGTACGACGAGACCGGCCGCCTCATGCGCGACCACTTCTGGCGGCCCGACCTCGGCGGCGCCGACTGGACCGGCATCCTCGCCCGCTACCGTCCCCTCCTGGCCCGCCTGGCCACCCACAGCGACCTCGTCGACCTCCTCTGGGAGGTGCACGGCGAACTCGGCACCTCGCACGCCTATGTCATCCCCGCCCAAGGCCCCGGCGGCGGCCCCCGGCACGGACTGCTCGGCGCCGACATCTCCCGTCACCCGGACGGAAGCTGGCGCATCGACCGCATCCTGCCCGCTGAGATCTCCGACCCCGACGCCCGCTCCCCGCTCGCCGCGCCCGGCGTCGCCGTCCGCCCCGGCGACGCGATCATCGCCGTCGCCGGCCACTCGGTCGACCCGGTGACGGGCCCGGGTCCGTTGCTCGCCGGCACCGCGGGCCACCCCGTCGAGCTGACCATCTCCCCGGCGGCCGGTGGCGAACCCCGCCACACGGTCGTCGTCCCCGTCGCCGACGAGGAACCCCTGCGCTACCACGCCTGGGTCGCCGACCGCCGCGCCCACGTCCACGCCGCCTCCCACGGCCGCCTCGGCTACCTCCACGTACCCGACATGCAGGCCCCCGGCTGGGCCCAGATCCACCGTGACCTGCGCGTCGAGGTGGCCCGCGAAGGACTCGTCGTCGACGTCCGCGAGAACCGCGGCGGTCACACCTCCCAACTCGTCGTCGAGAAGCTCGCCCGCCGCATCATCGGCTGGGACGTCCCGCGCGGCATGCGCCCCACCAGCTATCCCCTTGACGCCCCGCGCGGCCCGGTCGTCGCCGTGGCCAACGAGTTCTCCGGCTCCGACGGCGACATCGTCAACGCGGCGATCAAGGCCCTGGGCATCGGCCCGGTCGTCGGCACCCGCACCTGGGGCGGTGTCATCGGCATCGACAGCCGCTACCACCTGATCGACGGCACGTTGGTCACCCAGCCGAAGTACGCGATGTGGCTGGAGGGGCAGGGGTGGGATGTCGAGAACCATGGGGTGGATCCGGACGTGGAGGTCGTACAGAGGCCACAGGACTGGGCAGAAGGCCGCGACACCCAGTTGGACGAGGCAGTGAGGCTCGCACTGGAAGCGCTGGAATCGGTGCCTGCCAAAACTCCGCCAGGCATGCCGACTTAAGGGGCGCGGGGCTGTATTGATATGCGGCTCCGCCGCGATGGGGGTCCCCCCGGGTTCGAGCGAAGCCGAGAACTTGGGGGATCGATCAACCCCCACCGGCCCGCACCTGACCGACTACGATTGGCCCCCGTACTGATCACCGGCGAAAGCGAGCGCACGCGACATGGCAGGCGAGCCCCAGGAAGACTGCCTGTTCTGCAAGATCGTCGAAGGGCACATCCCGGCGACGATCGTCCGCGAAACAGAGACCACCGTAGCCTTCCGGGACATAAACCCCCAGGCCCCCACTCACATCCTGGTGATCCCCAAGGCCCACTACGAGAACGCCGCCGCCCTCGCCGCAGGGGCACCGGAACTCGCGGCCGACGTCCTGCGCGAGACTGCCGAGGTCGCCGCAGGCGAGGGGCTGGACAGCTACCGAACCGTCTTCAACACAGGCTCCGGCGCGGGCCAGACCGTCTGGCACGCCCACGCCCACCTCCTCGGCGGCCGCGGCATGCAGTGGCCCCCCGGATAACGAACCGTGTCCGTACGTGAATTGGTGATCCTTGGCACCGCCAGCCAGGTCCCCACCCGGCATCGCAACCACAACGGCTATCTGCTGAGGTGGGACGGCACAGGCATCCTGTTCGACCCCGGCGAGGGCACGCAGCGCCAGATGGTGCGCGCCGGGGTCGCCGCCCACGACCTGAACCGCATCTGCGTGACGCACTTCCACGGCGACCACTCCCTCGGCCTCGCCGGCGTCATCCAGCGGATCAACCTCGACCAGGTACCGCACGAGGTCACCGCGCACTACCCGCGCTCCGGCCGGCGCTTCTTCGACCGGCTGCGCTACGCGACCGCCTACCGGGAGACGGTCGGCATCACCGAGGCGCCGGTCGCCGCCGACGGCATCCTCGCGGTGACCCCCTCGTACACCCTGGAGGCCCGCAGGCTGTCGCACCCGGTCGACTCCTACGGCTACCGACTGATCGAACCCGACGGCCGCCGTATGCTGCCCGAGCGGCTCGCCGCGCTCGGGATCAAGGGCCCGGACGTCGGCCGGCTGCAGCGCGAGGGCCGGCTGGGGGACGTCACGCTGGAGGACGTCAGCGAGGTGCGGCGCGGGCAGCGGTTCGCGTTCGTCATGGACACCCGGCTCTGCGCCGGTGTGCACGCCCTCGCGGAGGGCTGCGACCTGCTCGTCATCGAGTCCACGTTCCTGGACGAGGACACCGAACTGGCCGTGGAACACGGGCATTTGACCGCCGGGCAGGCCGCCGCCGTCGCCCGGGACGCGGGCGTGCGCCACCTCGTGCTCACCCACTTCAGCCAGCGGTACACCGAGCCCGAGGAGTTCGAGCGGCAGGCACGGGCGGCCGGCTTCGCGGGGGAGCTGACCGTGGCGCACGATCTGCTGCGGGTGCCGGTCCCGAAACGGCGATAAGCCGCCCGTACGATGCTTTGATGCCCCTCCCGAAAGCAGAACTGCACCTCCATGTCGAAGGCACCCTGGAGCCGGAGCTGGCGTTCGAGCTGGCCGCCCGCAATGGCGTGACCCTCCCGTACGCGGACACGGAAGAGCTGCGCAAGGCGTACGAATTCGAGGATCTCCAGTCCTTCCTGAACCTGTACTACGAGCTGATGGCCGTCCTGCGCACCGAGCAGGACTTCGCCGACCTGGCGAACGCCTATCTGGCCCGCGCCGCCGCGCAGGGTGTCCGGCACGCGGAGATCTTCTTCGACCCGCAGGCCCATCTCGCGCGGGGCGTGTCCATGGGCACGGTCGTGGAGGGGCTGTGGCGGGCGCTCGGCAGCAGCGAGGAGAACCACGGCATCTCCACGAAGCTCATCATGTGCTTCCTGCGCGACGAGTCCGCCGAGTCCGCGCTGGAGACGCTGCGGGCGGCGACGCCCTACCTGGACCGGATCACCGGGGTCGGCCTGGACTCCGCCGAGGTCGGGCATCCGCCGGTGAAGTTCCGGGAGGTGTACGAGGCGGCGGCCGCGCTCGGGCTGCGCCGGGTCGCGCACGCCGGTGAGGAGGGGCCGCCGGAGTACATCACCGAGGCCCTGGACGTGCTCGGCGTCGAGCGCGTCGACCACGGGCTGCGCTGCATGGAGGACCCGGCGCTGGTCGAGCGGCTGGTCCGGGAGCGGATCCCGCTCACCGTGTGCCCGCTGTCCAACGTCCGCCTGCGCACGGTCGACACGCTGGCCGACCACCCGCTGCCGGCCATGCTCGACGCGGGCCTCATGTGCACGGTGAACTCCGACGACCCGGCGTACTTCGGCGGCTACGCGGGCGACAACTTCACGGCCGTGCACCGGACCCTGGGCCTGTCCGAGGACCGGCTGCGCGAGCTGGCCCGCAACTCCTTCCTCGCGTCCTTCCTGGAGGACGACGAGGAGCGCCGGGCCCGCTACCTCGCCGAGGTGGAGGCGTACGACTTTCTCTGAGCGGCGTCGGTTCAGGCGACCGGTGCCGGTGCGGGCGAGGGCGTGGGGTCCACCGCGTGCTTGATGCAACTTGCTCGCGCGTTCCTGTCCATCGGCCCTGTCCATCGACGGTCGTCGCCCCTCCCTCTCTCGAAGGAGATCCGGAGGTGCGATCTGTGTCACTTTTTGGTTTGCCGGATGTAGGTCCAGGCCCAAAGCGCTACGGTCGTTCTCATATATGGACGTCATTCATAAAGGGAGATGATCAGGTGGGCGGCGATCCGAGTCCCGAGGGTGTCGCGCGGCGCCTGCGGGAGGGGATGGCGCGTGGGGTGCTGTCCTTCCCGCTGACCGCGTTCCATGACGACGGCTCCCTCGATCCCGACGGCTTCCGCGCCCATGTCGCGGGCAGGCTCGCCGCCGGGCCCGGTGCCGTCTTCCCGGCCTGCGGCACCGGGGAGTTCTTCTCGCTGGACGAGGAGGAGTACCGGACCGTCGTCCGGGTCACCGCCGAGGAGGCGGCCGGAAAGGTGCCGGTCGTGGCCGGGACCGGGTACGGCTGGGCGCAGGCCGCCCGGTTCGCGCGGATCGCCGAGGAGGCCGGCGCCGACGCCCTGCTGGTGCTGCCGCACTACCTGGTCGACGCCCCGCAGGACGGCCTCGCCGCCCAGCTGGAGCGGCTCGCCGAACGCACCCGGCTGCCGCTGATCGCCTACCAGCGCGGCCAAGTCGCCTATACGGTGGGCGCGTTGCGGCGCATCGCCCGTATCCCGAACGTCATCGGCGTCAAGGACGGCCACAGTGACCTCGACCGGCTCCAGCGCCTCACCCTCGCCGCCCCCGACGGCTTCCTCTTCTTCAACGGCGCCGCCACCGCCGAGATCCAGGCCCGCGCCTACGCCGCCGTCGGCGTCCCCGCCTACTCCTCCGCCGTGCACGCCTTCGCCCCCGAGATCGCCGGCGCCTTCTTCGCCGCACTCCAAGACGGGCAGGAGGGTACGGCCGACAAACTGCTGCGGGAGTTCTACGTCCCGTTCGCCGAACTCCGCGACCGCGCGCCCGGATACGCCGTGTCCCTGGTGAAGGCGGCGGCCCGGCTGCGCGGACAGCGCGTCGGACCCGTGCGCGCCCCGCTCACCGACCCCGCGCCCGCCGACCTCGCCGACCTCAAGGCCCTGCTCACTGCCGGACTCGACCTCGTAGGAGCCTCCCTGTGACCCGTGACCTGACCATCGCCGAGGTGCGCCTGACGCCGATCCTGGTCGCCGACCCGCCGCTGCTCAACACCCAGGGCGTGCACCAGCCGTACACCCCCCGGCTGATCGTGGAGATCGTCACGGCCGACGGGATCACCGGGCTCGGCGAGACCTACGGCGACACCAAGTACCTGGAACTGGCCCGCCCGCTGGCCGCACGGCTCCCTGGACGGTCGGTCATGGATGTGAACGGACTGTTCGCGATCGACCTGGGCGTGGACGAGTCCTGCGTCCAGGGCGAGGTGGACGCCGGCGGGCTGCGCGGGGTGCAGAGCGCCGACAAGCTGCGGCTGTCGGTGCTGTCCGCCTTCGAGGTCGCCTGCCTGGACGCCCAGGGCAAGGCGCTCGGACTGCCCGTGCACGCGCTGCTCGGCGGCAAGCTGCGGGACGCCGTCGAGTACAGCGCCTACCTGTTCTACAAGCCGGCCGGGCACCCGGCGGGCGTCCCGGCCGAGCCCGACCACTGGGGTGCCGCGCTCGATCCGGCCGGGGTCGTGGCACAGGCGCGGGAGCTGCGGCGGCGGCATGGATTCGGGTCGTTCAAGCTCAAGGGCGGTGTCTTCCCGCCCGACGAGGAGATCGCCGCCGTACGGGCCCTCGCCGAGGCCTTCCCCGGACACCCGCTGCGCCTCGACCCCAACGGCGCCTGGTCGGTGGAGACGTCCCTGAAGGTGGCGAAGGAACTCGGCGACGTCCTGGAGTACCTGGAGGACCCGACGCTCGGGACGCCCGCGATGGCCGAGGTGGCCGCCGGGACCGGCGTGCCCCTCGCCACCAACATGTGCGTGACCACCTTCGGGGAGATCAAGGAGGCGTTCACCCGCGACGCCGTGCAGGTCGTGCTCTCCGACCATCACTACTGGGGCGGGCTGCGCCGCACCCGCGAACTCGCCGCGATCTGCGCCGCGTTCGGGGTCGGGATCTCGATGCACTCCAACACCCACCTCGGGATCAGCCTCGCCGCGATGACCCAGGTCGCGGCCACCGTTCCCGGACTGCACCACGCGTGCGACTCCCACTACCCCTGGCAGTCCGAGGATGTCCTCACCGAACGGCTCCGCTTCACGGACGGGAGGGTCGTGGTGTCGGACGCCCCCGGTCTCGGTGTCGAGCTGGACCGGGACGAACTGGCCCGGCTGCACCGGCGGTGGGCCGAGGACGACGGCTCGCTGCGGGACCGCGACGACGCGGCGGCGATGCGGGTGGCCGAACCGGGCTGGCGGCAACCGGTCATGCCCCGCTGGTAAGCACCTGTCAACCCGCTGCACGGCGCGCCGAGTGGTGCACACTGGCCAGATCCGCACCACGCCAGGGAGCGCACCGTGACCCCGTCGCACACGATCACCGGAGAGGAACCGGAACACCTCACCCGGGCCGCGCCCTGCCGGGCCCAGGTCGATCCGCTCGCGGCGCTGCGCGGGCCCGGCGACCCGCCCTGGGACGTCTGTCTGACGGGCACGGTCTTCCTCGACATCATCTTCACGGGCCTGGACTCGGCGCCCGTACGCGGCACCGAGTCCTGGGCCCGGGGCATGGGCTCAAGCCCCGGCGGGGTCGCCAATATGGCCACGGCGCTGGCCCGGCTCGGGCTGAAGACCTCCCTCGCGGCGGCCTTCGGGGACGACCACTACGGCGACTACTGCTGGGACGCGCTCGAACAGGGCGAGGGCATCGATCTGTCGGCGTCACGGACCGTGCCCGGCTGGCACTCGCCGGTGACCGTGTCCATGGCGTACGAGGGCGAGCGGACGATGGTGTCGCACGGGCACGAGCCGCCGCCTCAGGCCGCGTTCCTCCAGGAGCGGGCCCGGGACCGCGTCCCCCGCGCACGGGCGGCCGTGGCCTCGCTGACGCCGGGGACGCGCGCGCCGTGGATCACCGCGGCCGCGCGCGAGGGGACCCGGATCTTCGCCGACGTCGGCTGGGACGACACCGGGGCGTGGGATCTCGCCGGGCTGGCCGATCTGGAGCACTGCGAGGCGTTTCTGCCGAACGCCGAGGAGGCGAAGCGGTACACCGGGGCGGACTGTCCGCGGATCGCCGCGCATGCCTTGACCGAGTATGTGCCGGTGGCCGTGGTGACGCTGGGGCCGGAGGGGGCGTATGCGGTGGACCGGCGTACGGGGGAGGCGGCGGAGGTGCCGGCGATCGCCGTGGAGGCGCTGGATCCGACGGGGGCGGGGGATGTGTTCGTCGCCGGGTTCGTGACGGGGTCCCTGGCGGGGTGGCCGCTGGCGGACCGGCTGGCCTTCGCGGGGCTTACGGCGGCCCTGTCGGTGCAGGAGTTCGGAGGGTCGCTGTCGGCGCCGGGGTGGTCGGAGATCGGGGCGTGGTGGCGGCGCGTGCAGGCCCTTCCGGGGCAGGATCCGGCGGCGTTGCGGAGGTATGAGTTCCTTGAGGGGCTGGTGCCGGAGGAACTGGACCGGCCGTGGCCGTTGCGGCGAGCGGTACCGACGATCGGTTTCCGCCACTCCGGCTGACGTACGCGGCGGAAGAGTCACCCTCTGAAAAGCCCTACGGGCTTGTCAGTGCACCGTCGTACCCTGGAGTCGCGAGGCCGTCCTCAGCCAGACGGCCGTGACGAGGAGGAAGCGCAGGCCTTCAGCGCCGGCCCATGACACAGACACCCACAGCTCACACCACCCCCGCGCAGGAGCAGGCGAGAGCGCAGTTGACCGTCCCCGCCCAGCACCCCATGGTGACCGTGCTGGGTTCCGGCGACTCCCTCCTGCGTGTGATCGAGAAGGCCTTCCCGGCGGCCGACATCCACGTCCGGGGCAATGAGATCAGCGCGGTCGGCGACCCCAGTGATGTCGCCCTCATTGCGCGCGTGTTCGACGAGATGATGCTGGTGCTCCGCACCGGACAGCCGATGACGGAGGACGCAGTGGAACGCTCGATCGCCATGCTCAAGGCGAGCGACGCCGGGACGAGCGACGGCACGGAAACCCCGGCACAGGTGCTGACGCAGAACATCCTGTCCTCGCGGGGCCGCACCATCCGCCCGAAGACCCTCAACCAGAAGCGGTACGTCGACGCGATCGACAAACACACCATCGTGTTCGGCATCGGCCCCGCCGGTACCGGCAAGACCTACCTGGCCATGGCCAAGGCCGTGCAGGCCCTGCAGTCCAAGCAGGTCAACCGGATCATCCTGACCCGGCCGGCGGTGGAGGCGGGGGAGCGGCTCGGCTTCCTGCCCGGCACGCTCTACGAGAAGATCGACCCCTATCTGCGCCCGCTGTACGACGCGCTGCACGACATGCTCGACCCGGACTCCATTCCGCGGTTGATGGCAGCGGGGACGATCGAGGTGGCGCCGCTCGCCTACATGCGTGGCCGTACGCTCAACGACGCCTTCATCATCCTGGACGAGGCCCAGAACACGAGCCCCGAGCAGATGAAGATGTTCCTCACCCGCCTCGGCTTCGACTCGAAGATCGTGATCACCGGTGATGTGACGCAGGTCGACCTGCCGAACGGCACGAAGTCGGGTCTGCGGCAGGTGCAGGAGATCCTGGAGGGTGTCGAGGACGTGCACTTCTCCCGGCTGTCGTCCCACGATGTCGTACGGCACAAGCTGGTGGGCCGTATCGTCGACGCGTACGAGAAGTACGACGACTCGCACGGCACCCAGAACGGCATGCAGAAGGGCCGGGGCAAGTCCGGGCACAAGGGGAAGTAGAAACAGCACGGCCATGTCGATCGACGTCAACAACGAATCCGGCACCGAGGTAGACGAGCAGGCGATCCTCGACATCGCCCGCTACGCGCTCGCGCGGATGCGCATCCACCCGCTCTCCGAGCTCTCGGTGATCGTCGTGGACGCCGACGCCATGGAGCAGCTGCACATCCAGTGGATGGACCTGCCCGGTCCGACCGATGTCATGTCGTTCCCGATGGACGAGCTGCGGCCGCCGTCGAAGGACGACGACGAGCCGCCGCAGGGGCTGCTCGGCGACATCGTGCTCTGCCCGGAGGTCGCCGCCAAGCAGGGGGCGGAAGCCCCGACACAGCACTCCATGGACGAGGAGCTTCAGCTGCTCACCGTCCATGGAGTGCTGCACCTGCTCGGCTACGACCACGAGGAGCCCGACGAGAAGGCCGAGATGTTCGGGCTCCAGGCCGCCATCGTCGACGGCTGGCGGGTCGACCACGGCCTGACCGGCCCGTCGCCGGCGCCGACCGTCTCGTAACCGGATCGGTCGGCCTCCGATGTCTCCGCAGATCGTGATCGGCGCGATCGCGCTGGTCGTCGTCGCCTGGCTCGCCGCCTGCGCGGAGGCGGGCCTCGCGCGTGTCTCCAGCTTCCGCGCCGAGGAGGCCGTCAAGTCCGGCCGGCGCGGCAGCGCCAAGCTCGCCCAGGTCGCCGCCGACCCCACCCGCTATCTCAATGTGGCCCTGCTGGTCCGCGTCGCCTGTGAGATGGCGGCCGCGGCCCTGGTGACGTACGCCTGTCTGCAGGAGTTCAGCGCCACCTGGCAGGCCCTGCTGGTCGCCATCGGCGTGATGGTCCTGGTGTCGTACGTTGCCGTCGGCGTATCGCCCCGCACCATCGGCCGCCAGCACCCGCTGAACACGGCGACGGGGGCGGCGTACGTACTTCTGCCCCTGGCCCGCGTGATGGGCCCGATCCCGTCGTTCCTCATCCTCATCGGTAACGCGCTCACGCCCGGCAAGGGCTTCAGGCGTGGCCCGTTCGCCTCCGAGGCCGAGCTGCGCGCGTTCGTGGACCTCGCCGAGAAGGAGTCGCTGATCGAGGACGAGGAGCGCCGGATGGTGCACTCCGTCTTCGAGCTGGGCGACACGCTTGTGCGCGAGGTCATGGTCCCGCGCACCGACCTGGTGGTCATCGAGCGGTACAAGACCATCCGCCAGGCCCTCACGCTCGCCCTGCGCTCGGGCTTTTCCCGGATCCCGGTCACCGGCGAGAGCGAGGACGACATCGTCGGGATCGTGTATCTGAAGGACCTGGTCCGCAGGACGCACATCAGCCGGGACGCCGAGAGCGACCTGGTCTCCACCGCCATGCGGCCGGCCGTCTTCGTGCCGGACACCAAGAACGCCGGTGACCTGCTGCGCGAGATGCAGAAGGAACGCAATCACGTCGCCGTCGTCATCGACGAGTACGGCGGCACCGCCGGCATCGTCACGATCGAGGACATCCTGGAGGAGATCGTCGGCGAGATCACCGACGAGTACGACCGGGAACTCCCGCCGGTCGAAGACCTCGGTGACGACCGCTTCCGGGTGACGGCCCGCCTCGACATCACCGACCTCGGCGAGCTGTACGGCCTGGAGGAGTACGACGACGAGGACGTGGAGACCGTCGGCGGACTGCTCGCCAAGGCCCTCGGCCGCGTGCCCATCGCGGGCGCGTCCGCCGAGGTCGAACTGCCCGACGAACGTCGGCTGAAGCTCACGGCGGAGGCCGCGGCCGGACGCCGGAACAAGATCGTCACGGTCCTGGTGGAACCCGCCGGGGAGGAGAAACCCGAGTGACACCTCAGGAGTTGCGCGCCTTCTGCCTGTCCTTCAACGCGGCCGTGGAGGACTTCCCGTTCGGTCCGGATGCCTCGGTCTTCAAGGTGCTGGGCAAGATGTTCGCCCTGAGCAGGCTGGACGGGCGGCCCCTGACGATCAACCTCAAGTGCGACCCCGAGGACGCGGTCCGGCTGCGCGGCGAGCACGAGGGGCTGATCGCGCCTGGGTATCACATGAACAAGCGGCACTGGAACACCGTGACCGTCGACGGCGAACTGCCCGAGCGGCTGGTCCGCGAGCTGATCGAGGACTCGTACGACCTCGTCGTCGCGGGGCTGCCGAGAGCGGAGCGGCTGCGGCTGGACCGGCCGTAGAGCCCGGGGACGACCGGCCGTAACAGGGGTACGACGTGGTCGTCGGCCGGTGCATGGACCGCCCACGGCGGCACCACGGCACCATCCGCCGCCACCTGCACGGCATGCGGCTGGCCGGCTTCTTCGACCGGGCCGCCGCCGTCCTCGTCGGCCGGACCTACACCCCCGGCGGCCGCATCCTCACCCGGCACCAGGCCGTCCTCGACGCGTTCGGGCCGCTCGGGCTTCTCGGGGTGCCGGTCGTCGCCGACGTCGGGTGCGGACATGTCGCGCCTTTTCTTTCGCTGGTCAACGGCGCGCGCGGCCGTGTGGTGCACACGGCCGCGCGGAGCGAGATCGTTCAGACCCTGGACCGGCCCGTGCGCCGGCCGCTGCTCCGACCCTGGCGCAGGCCCAGTCCGACCAGGACGGCGGCGGCCAGGACGATCGCCGCGTCCAGGGCGACGACCGTGTGGACGCCGCTCAGCAGGTCGTGGGACGTGGTGGCCAGCACGCCCAGCAGCGGGATGCCGACCGTGATGCCGACCTGCTGCGTGGAGGTGACCAGACCGGTGGCCAGGCCCTGTTCCTCGTCCGGGACACCCGAGGTGACGGTCAGGCCGTACGAGATGATCGCGCCCAGGTGGAACATGCTGGCCAGGGACACCGCCGCCGTGGCGAGCCAGACCGACCAGCCGTGGGAGTTCAGCAGGAGCAGGGCCGCGATCAGCGCGCCCTGGCCGGTCAGCGAGCCGACGAGGGTGCGGCGGGCACCGAAGCGGCCGATCACCTTCGCGGCGAGCGAGCCGGCGACCGCCGACAGCACGCCCTGGACGCCGAAGACCAGACCTGTCTCGAAGGCCGACAGCCGCAGGATCTCCTGGAGGTACAGGGTCAGCACGAAGATCACCGTCGACATCATCGAGAAGGTGACCAGACCGCCCACATTGCCCCAGGCCACCGTGCGGCGGCGCAGCATGGGCAGCGAGACCAGGGGAGCGGCCGTACGGGATTCGACCACCGTGAACACGGCCAGCAGGAGCACGCCGGCGACCAAGGTGATGACGACGTCCGCGCGGGCGAAGCCGTGGTCGGCTGCCGTGGACAGGGCGTAGATCAGGGAGAGCAGACCCGCGGTGACGGTGATCGCGCCGGGCAGGTCCAGGCGCGGGCGGTCCGGGGTGCGGGACTCCGGCAGCAGAGCCGGGGTGAGGGGCAGCACGATCAGCGCGGACACGGTGAGCAGGGCCATCGTGGAGCGCCAGCCGAGCGCGTCGGTCAGCATGCCGCCCGCGACCATACCGACCGTGTAGCCCAGCGACATCACCGTGCCGGCGATGCCGAGGGCGCGATCGCGGGCCGGGCCCTCCGGGAAGGTGGTGGTCAGCAGGGACATGGCTGTCGGCACGATCGCCGCCGCGCCCAGGCCCTGCAGCGCCCGCCCGGCCAGGAAGGACGCCGGGTCCCAGGCCAGGGTCGCCAGCAGTGAGGCCGCGCCGAACAGGGCCAGGCCGGTCAGGAACAGCTTCCGGCGGCCGTACAGGTCACCGATGCGGCCGAAGAGGAGGAGGAAACCGCCGGACGGGAGCGCGAACGCCGTGACCGCCCACTGCAGCGCCGAGCGGCTCATGCCGAGGTCGGCGCCGAGTTCGGGCAGGGCCACGTTCAGCACGGAGAAGTCCAGCGCGACCATGAACTGGGCCGCGCACAGCACGAACAGGACGAGCTTGTCACGCGTCGACAACCGGGGCGGCCGGGGGGTGTCGAGCGGTGTGCCCGTGACGGGGGTGGTGGGTCGGGTGGTGGAGTCGGTGTCGATCGCCATGCCTAGAGCTTCGGGCGCGCGGAATACCGGTGGGGAGTCGGAACTTATGGTGGTGGTGGAACCACCAGACACGACGGGGGAGGAGCCGGTACGTGCCTGCAGCGGGGGCGATGAAGAGTGAACGGCGCAACGAGCTGCGCGAGTTCCTGATGAGCCGGCGGGCCCGGGTCAGCCCGGAGGAGGCCGGACTGCCCGTCGGCGGCGGCCGGCGCCGTACGCCCGGACTGCGCCGGGAGGAGGTCGCCGTGCTTGCCGGAGTGGGCGCCTCCTGGTACCAGTGGCTGGAGCAGGGGCGGGAGATCTCCGTGTCCCCGTCGGTGCTCGACTCCGTCGCCCGCGTGCTGCGGCTGAGCGACGCCGAGCGCCGGCATCTGTACCTGCTGGCCGGGATGAACCCGCCGACGCCCGAAGTGGCCCCGGAGAAGCGGCACATGTGCGACGGGCTGCGGCGGCTGATCGACACCTGGATGCCGTATCCGGCGCACATCATGGACCTGTACTACAACTGCGTGATGTACAACGACGCGGCCGCGATCGTGCTCGGCATGCGGCCGGACATCACGCAGAACTGCCTCATCGACTTCTTCACCGATCCGCTGTACCGGTCGCGCAGCCACAGCTGGGAGCGGAACGCGCGAACGGTCGTGGCGCAGTTCCGGGCCGCGTGCGCGGCGCGACCGGACGACGAGGGGTTCCAGGAGGTCCTCGCCGAGGTGTCCGAGCGCAGCCCCGAGTTCCTTCGGCTGTGGGCCGAGCGGGATATCGAGGACCAGGGGCAGGTGCGCAAGGAACTGAGCCATCCGCTGGCCGGACTGCTGGTCGTGGAGTCGACGGTACTGAAGGTCCCGGTCCGCCCCGATCTGATGATCGTGCTGCACACTCCGCTGGACGAGGCGAACACCGCGGAAAAGCTGGAATGGCTGGCGTCCCCCGAGGGCCGGCGGGGCGCGATGTACCCCGTGGCGGGGTGAACGGGGCCGGGCTTCGTATGCTCTGGGCATGACCGAGAGCAACGCGCTTGATCCCGAGGACCGCAAGATCGTGACCCTGGCCCGTTCCGCGCGGGCCCGTAACGGTGTGCCGGAGGGGGCGGCCGTACGGGACGAGACCGGGCGGACGTATGTCGCCGGGTCGGTGGAGCTGGCCTCGCTGCGGCTGAGCGCGCTGCGGACGGCGGTCGCCATGGCCGTGGCGTCCGGGGCCACGTCGCTGGAGGCGGCGGCGGTGGTGAGTGACGCGGAGTCCGTGGCCGACGAGGACCGGGCCGCTGTCGCTGACCTCGGCGGTGCGCAGACGCCGGTGCTGCTGGCCGGCCCTGACGGCGTTGTGCGGTTCACCGTTTCCGCGGGCTGAGAGGGCGAGGCGTTCGGGGCGAACGGCAGGTCGGCTGGAATTCAACCTTGTTGAGTTCTTGCTCCTGCGCATCAATAAAGCCGTAAGTTCCGACGGGCCGTCAGATCCGCACCGCCGACGCGGCGTCCGCACTCGCCTGCTCAGGCCTCTTCACCCGTCGGCGTCCCCCCACACGGCACTCCCCCACAGGGAAGGGAAGCGGATCTCCATGAGAGGCAAGCGCACGGCAACGGGTGCGGCACTGGCCGCCGGGGCCCTCGCGGTCACCGGACTCGCCTTCGCACCCACCGCGGCCGCCGTCACCCCACAGGCGGCGACCATCTCCGCGAGCTGCGGCATCTTCGGCGGCGGTACGGCCACGCTCACCGCCACCCAGAGCGGCACCTCGGCCACCATCACCCTCAGCTCCTCCGCGATCACCGCGCCGGTCGCGGTCGCCCAGGACTCCATCTCCTCCACCCTCACCATGGCCAAGGCCGGCGGCGGCTCCGTCGTGTTCAGCGGGACGAAGAACCCCGCGATGAAGACCGGCGACCCGGTCAGCGTCGGCCCGCTCCCCGGTACCGTCGCCTCCGGTGACAGTCTCGACGCGGGCGGCGGCTCGCTGAAGATGGTGATCTTCGGGGTCACCGTGAACTGCACCGCGAACGGCCCGCAGTCGCCCGGCCCCTTCGTCTTCGACTGACCGGCCTGTTCGGCTGACTGAACTGAGCGATCTGTTCCGGATGCCGCAGAAACTGATGATCCGTCAGATTTCTGCGGCATCCGCATTGACTTCTCACTCCCGCTCCACATCAATGCCCCCTGTCGGCGCAGATGAGCCGCTGCGCCCGCAACCCTCAGGAGGGGGCCCCATGGGTTCGACACCCCCAAGATCACGAAGATCCCGACGGTGGCGCTGGAGCGCACTGTTCGGAGCGACCGCGCTCGCGGTCACCGCGGGCGGCGCGCTGGCCTTCCCGGCCGGTGCCGCCGGCACGAACGTGGACTTCGCCACGCACTGCATCCCGCCCGCCGTGGCGGGCATACCGCCGATCGACGGCACCACGACCGCCAGTGTGTCGGTGGACAACACCAGCCCGAAGGTCGGCGACACCGTCACCGTGACCTACACCGTGGTCACCGCCGCCGCCGGCAATCCCACCGACCTGGCCCTGCCGGCCGACATCATGACCCCGACCGGGAAGGTCACCCTCGGTGGCGCGCAGACGGGGGACGTGACCGTCGCGGGGCCCAAGAAGAATCCGCCGGTGCCGGGGAAGGCCGCCTTCCCGTCCTTCTCGATGACCGGCACGTTCACGGTCACCAAGCCCGGCCAGATCACCCTCTCGCCCGGCGACTACAACATCCACACCAGCTACATCCTGGAGCTGGACACCCCCTGCACGGTCACCACCCCGCCCGCCCCGGTGTCGCAGACCGTCACCGCGACCGATGGAACTCCGGCCAACACCCGGGCCATCACGCTGAGTTCGGCCTCCGGTGATCCGGGTGCGAGTGTCACCGTCAGCGGTACGAACTTCACGCCCGGTGCCACCGTCACGCTGGCCGGGCGGGCCGGGGCCAACCAGACCGCGGACACCGCCACGGTCACGGCCGGCGCGCAGGGGGCCTTCAGCGGCTCCCTCGTCGTCACTGACAAGACGACCACCGGGATCGTGGCCTACGAGGGCGGCTCCTGGAGCGCGGACAAGGGGGCCGGGCCCGCGGCCTACGTCGTCAACGACAACTCGCCCGTTCCGCCGGGCAGTCAGAAGCTGACGACCACCGTCAAGGCGGGCACGCTGTCCATGGCCCAGGCCGGGGACTCCGTCGCGCTGTCGGCGGTCGACTTCGGCAAGGGCGGGGCCTCCACCGGCGCGCTGCAGACCGTCACCGTCAAGGACTTCCGTGGCGGACCGGCCGGCTGGTCGCTCACCGGCAAGGTCACCGACTTCACCGGTCCCGGTGCCAAGATCGACGCGGGCAAGCTGAGCTGGACCCCCGCCTGCGCGACCAAGCCCGGCAGCCCCAGCACCTGCAAGGCCGGTTCGGCGGGCACCCTGGGCGCCTCGGGAGCGACCCTCGCACAGACCGCCGACGGCACGCTCACCGGCGGTGAGTTCACCGTCGACGCCGGACTCTCGCTGGACGTACCGGCGTTCACGCCTCCGGGCGGGTACTCCGGCGTGCTCACGCTGACGCTCACCTGAGCGCAGGGGCGTCCGCACCCGCCCGTTCCCCCGTCCTACGCCGTGTCTCCGTCCGTGGGGGTCCGCACCCATGCGCAAGCCGTACGTCCTCCTCCTCGGCCTCACCGGCCTGTTCCTCGCCCTCCTCACCGCCGTACCCGCCCACGCCGCCGACAACGGCAGCTGGTCCGTCTACCCGGTCGCCTCGAAGATCGCCGCGCGGCCCTACTTCTCCCTCTCGGCCGACCCCGGCCAGACCCTCACCGACAAGGTCGCCGTCCAGAACAAGACCGGCGAGCCGCTCACCTTCCGGCTCTACGCGGCCGACGCCTACAACACCGCCCGCGACGGCGGTTTCGCCGTGCGGACCGTGCGGGAGCGCATGCTCGGGGTGGGCGCCTGGGCACGGCTCGCGCAGTCCCAGGTCACCGTGCCCGGGCATACGACCGTCACCGTGCCCTTCACGCTGCGTGTTCCGGAGGGGGCCGAGCCCGGTGACCACCCCGGCGCGATCGTCGCCCTGGACGTGGGGGTCCCCCCGCTCGAGCGAAGCCGAGAGTGGGGGAGTGTCGATCCCGGCGGCGGCAAGCTCGCGCTAGGGGTGCAGCGGGCCGTCGGCGCCCGTGTCTACCTCCGGGTCGGCGGGCCCACGTTGCCCGCGCTCTCCGTCGGGCAGGTGCAGATCAGCCATCACCAGCCCCTGATCCCGGGGTTCGGCGCCAGCACGGCCACCGTCTCCTACACCCTGCACAACACCGGGAACGTCACCCTCGACCCCAAGGTGGAGCTGAAGGTGCGCGGGCTGTTCGGCCGTACGCTGCTCGACCGCCGGCTGACCCGGGTGCCCTCCGAGCTGCTGCCGGGACAGCGGGTCCGGCTCACCGAGACCTGGCGCGGAGCGCCCCAACTCGACCGGGGCGATGTGACGTTGACCGCGAGCGCGCCGGGCACCCGGCAGTCGGCGAGCGCCACCTTCCTCGCACTGCCGTGGCTCGTCGTGGCGCTGGTGGGCGTCGCTGGTGCGGCGGCCGGGGTGCTGCTGGTCAGAGCGCGTCGGGGCCGCGTTCGCCGGTCCGCACGCGTACGACCGTCTCCACGGGTACGGCCCACACCTTCCCGTCCCCGATCTTCCCCGTCTGCGCGGCCCTGACGATCGCGTCGATCACGGCGTCGGCGTCCGCGTCCTCCACCACGACCTCGATCCGCGCCTTCGGCACCAGGTCGACCCGGTACTCGGCTCCCCGGTACACCTCGGTGTGGCCGCGCTGCCGGCCGTAACCGCTCGCCTCGGTCACGGTCAGACCGTGCACCCCCAGATCCTGCAGGGCGGTCTTGACCGCGTCCAGACGGTACGGCTTGACGATCGCGGTGATGAGCTTCATGCGTGGGTGTCGACCTTCTGCGTGCCGGCTGTGCTGAGGACGGAGTGGGAGACCGGGGCGCCGGGGCCCAGGACGCCGTGATCGTATGCCGTCTCGGCGTGCACCGTAAGGTCCGGGCAGGCGGCGCGGACGTAGGGCGATCGTGTTTCCGTGACGCTTCACTGGCTCAGGGTGACCGAAACCTCACGGGGCGGCCGGGGCCCGGGGCCGGGGGGCGCGCGGTACGGCCGGGCCTCGTGGATCAGGGACAATGAACGGCATGAGCGTTCGTACCCCGTCATCCGAAGAGCCGGCCGAGACCGTCCACCGCGCCGGCTTCGCCTGCTTCGTGGGCCGCCCCAACGCGGGCAAGTCCACCCTCACGAACGCTCTGGTCGGGCAGAAGGTGGCCATCACCGCGAACCAGCCGCAGACGACGCGGCACACGGTACGCGGGATCGTGCACCGGCCCGACGCCCAGCTGATCCTCGTGGACACCCCCGGGCTCCACAAGCCGCGCACGCTGCTCGGCGAGCGGCTCAACGACGTCGTACGCACGACGTGGGCCGAGGTCGACGTGATCGGCTTCTGCCTTCCCGCGAACGAGAAGATCGGCCCCGGTGACCGCTTCATCGCGAAGGAGCTCGCGGGGATCAGGAAGACCCCGAAGGTCGCCATCGTCACCAAGACCGACCTCGTCGACTCCAAGGCCCTCGCCGAGCAACTGATCGCGATCGACCAGCTGGGCAAGGAGCTGGGCATCGAGTGGGCGGAGATCGTCCCGGTGTCGGCGGTGGGGGCCAAGCAGGTGGATCTGCTGGCCGACCTCCTGATCCCGCTCCTCCCCGAGGGCCCGGCCCTCTACCCCGAGGGCGACCTCACGGACGAGCCCGAGCAGGTCATGATCGCGGAACTCATCCGCGAGGCGGCCCTGGAGGGCGTCCGCGACGAGCTGCCGCACTCCATCGCCGTGGTCGTGGAGGAGATGCTCCCGCGCGAGGACCGCCCGGCCGACCGTCCCCTGCTGGACATCCACGCCAACGTCTACATCGAGCGCCCCAGCCAGAAGGGCATCATCATCGGCCCCAAGGGCAAGCGCCTGAAGGAGGTCGGCATCAAGTCCCGCAAGCAGATCGAGGCGCTGCTGGGCACGCCGGTCTTCCTGGACCTGCACGTAAAGGTGGCCAAGGACTGGCAGCGCGATCCCAAGCAGCTTCGTAGGCTGGGTTTCTAGTTCCTCCCCGCCGGCCCGCCCGTCTGTCTCGGTCGGCTGAGAGGTGCTCTCGCAGGGTTTTGGCTCCCGCATGCAGTTCGAGGCGCTGCTGGGTGCGCCGGCCGTGCGGCGGTAGCCGCGTATCGATGCTGCCTGGACCTGCACGTAAAGGTGGCCAAGGACTGGCAGCGCGATCCCAAGCAGCTTCGTAGGCTGGGTTTCTAGTGGCCGGCTAGTCGACTCCTCTGATCCGGCGCACCAGCACCGCCCCCGCCACCCCGATCACCGCCGCCACCAGGTACAGCACCCGGTAGCCGCCGAGGTATGTCACGATCGGCGCGGCCAACGCCGGAGCGGTCACCTGTGGCAGGGCGTTGGCCACGTTGATCACACCGAGGTCCTTGCCCCGGTCCAGCGCCTTCGGCAGGACGTCCGTCATCAGCGCGAAGTCGACCGAGGTGAACACGCCGAAACCGACCCCGAGGACCGCCGACGCGACGATCGCGCCCGGCCAGGTCTGCCAGCCGGCCAGCGCCGCCGTCGCCACCGCCATCAGCAGCCCCGACCAGATCACGAACGGCTTGCGCCGGCCCACCCGGTCCGACCACACCCCGCCCACCACGACGGTCGCCATCAGCGTCACGCTGTTGACGGCCGTCAGGATCAGCACCCCCTGGTCGGCGTCGTGGCGGTGGAGGCGGTCCCGCAGGTAGTACAGCAGGTACAAGAGGACCAAGGAGTTGCTGAGGTTGATCAGGAACCGGGTCAGCCAGGCCCAGCCGAGGTCGGGGTGGTGGCGCGGGCTCAGCCAGAAGCCCGCCAGGAAGCCGCGCCAGGACCACGGCGCCCGGTCCTCCTTCGCCAGCCGCAGATCCTCGTAGCGCAGGACGTACGGCAGCACACCCGCCGCCGTGCACACCGCGCACGCCAGATACCCGGCCCGGATCCCGCCTGCCGCCGTCGCGAGGCCGGTGCCGCCGACCACGCCCAGGATCTGCGCCGCTCCCAGCCAGCCGCCCACCGCGCCTCGCTGGAGCCGGGGCACCCGGTCCGGCACGGCCGCCGTCACGGCCGCGAACGCCGCGTTCAGCGTGAGCTGCACCAGGCACCAGGCCGCCGCCATGGACCACACCCCGCCCGCCTCGGCGAGCAGCAGCAGGCACAGCGCGCCGCCCGCCGCCCCGGCCACGATCCACGGGGTACGCCGGCCCCGGCGAGCCGTCGTCCGGTCGGACAGGGCGCCGAAGAAGGGGTTGGCGAGCAGGGAGACCACCGCGCCGGCCCCCGTGACCCAGGCCAGTATCGTCTCCTTGGACATCCCGGAGCCGGGCGCGAAGTCCTTCGCCTGGGAGGCCAGCAGGATCTGCAGCGGCCCGAACCAGCCGACCCAGATCGCCCCGTTGGCCAGCGAGAGCGCCGCCGTCCAGCCCCGGCCGACCGGTTCGGCCGGCTCGGCGAGGGCAGCGGAGGCCGAACCGCCGACCGTGGTCATCTCTGGGCCCGGAGCACGTCCCGGAACCAGCGGTAGGAGGCCTTCGGGGTGCGCTCCAGCGTCCCGTAGTCCACGTGCACCAGACCGAAGCGGCGTGCGTAGCCCTCGGCCCACTCGAAGTTGTCCAGCAGGGACCACACGAAGTAGCCACGCACATCCACCCCGGATTCCAGGGCGGTGTGCAAGGCGCGGATGTGGGCGTCCAGGTAGGCGATGCGGTCCTGGTCGTCGATGCCCTCGTAGGAGCAGCCGTTCTCGGTGATGACGATCGGCGGGAGCCTGTCGCCGTAGCGGTCACGGAAGCCGGTCAGCAGCTCGGTGAGGCCCTCCGGGACGACCGGCCAGCCGAAGTCGGTCGTCGGACGGCCCTCGATCTCCCTTACCGAGAAGGGCAGTTCGGCGGGCAGCGCGAGGCCGCCGTACTCGCTGTCGGTGCCGCCCGGCGCGCCCGCCTTCGTCGGCGCGTAGTAGTTGACGCCGTACCAGTCGAGGGGCTCGGCGATGACCTTGAGGTCGGCGGCCACGTCGCCCGGCATCAACTCGCCCATCCCCTCCGGGTATTCGCCGAGGATGACCGGTTCGGCGAACAGGCGGTTGAGCAGGAGGTCGTAGAAACCGGCCGCCTCCATGTCCGCCGGTTCGGCGGAGGCGGGCCAGGTGGGGCCGTGGGAGTTGGCGATGCCGATGTCGCTCGCGCCGGCCGCGCGCAGGGCCCGTACCGCGAGACCGTGGGCGAGGAGCTGATGGTGGGCGGCCGGGAGCGCGTCGAAGAGGAGCCGCTTGCCGGGAGCGTGGGCGCCCAGGGCATGGCCCAGCAACGTATGTTCCGCGGGCTCGTTGAGGGTGATCCACTTGCCCACGCGGTCGCCGAGGCGCCCGGCCACCACGCTGACGTACTCGGCGAACCGGTCCGCCGTGTCCCGCCGCAGCCAGTCCAGCGAGGCGGGCAGATCCCAGTGGAAGAGGGTGGGCACGGGCCGTACGCCCGCCGCGCACAGCTCGTCCACCAGACGGTCGTAGAAGTCCAGGCCGCCGGGGGAGTTCACGCGGGGCCAGGAGACCGAGAAGCGGTACGCGTCCACGCCGAGGCCGGCGAGCAGGGCCACGTCCTCGTCGTAGCGGTGGCAGTGGTCGCAGGCCACCGCCGCCGTCGACCCGTCCTTCACCCGGCCCGGTTCGGCCGTGAACACGTCCCACACGGAGGGCTCGCGCTCCTCGGCCGCCCCCTCGATCTGATGGGCCGAGGTCGACACACCCCACAGGAAGCCGTCGGGGAAGCGGGGGAGCGGGGCGGGGGTCGGATCGCCTGCGTCAGTCGCCATGGCCGGGATCATCCTTACCCCCGGTAACAGAAGTCAATGCCCCGGCGGCAACCAGTGGTCACGCCCCCTTCCGGCCGTCCGCCTACGCCCCTTCCTTCAGCACCCGGGACACCAACTCCCGCTGGTCCTCGGTGAGTCGAGGGTCGGCCGCGTACACCGTGCGGCCGTCCACGGTGATCTCGTACCGGAAGCCGTCCGGGACGCCGGCCGGCGGGGAGCCCTGGCCGGACGCGAGGACGCGTTCGGCCAGGGCCTGCCATGCGGGGGCGTCGGGCCGGCCCGAGGTGTCCACCTCGGCCCGGCGCTCCAGCCCCGCGAAACCGCCCGTGCGCCGTACCTGAATACGCATGAGTCCCTGTCTAGTACGGATGGTGCGGAATCAGGAAGTCGGCACCCCCACCTGCGACCAGGCGCCGAGGACGGCCTTCACTTCCTCGTCCTCGCCGTAAAGGGCCCTGGCCGTGGCGGCCGTGAGCCTGGCGAAGTCCGCGAATTGCGCGTCGGACGCCAGCTGACCACCGGTGAGCGTGGCGTACCAGATCTTCCCGGCCCGCTCCCACGCGTTGCCGCCGATCGCCGTGGCGACCAGGTAGAAGGCGTGGTTGGGGATGCCGGAGTTGATGTGCACGCCGCCGTTGTCCTGGCTGGTGCGGACGTAGTGGTCCATGCTCGCCGGTTGCGGGTCCTTGCCCAGGTTCGGGTCGTCGTACGCCGTGCCCGGGGCCTTCATGGAGCGCAGCGCGGTGCCGTGGACGCTCGGGGCGAGGAGCCCGGCGCCGATCAGCCAGTCGGCCTGGTCGGCGGTCTGGCCGAGGGCGTACTGCTTGATCAGCGAGCCGAAGACATCCGAGACCGACTCGTTGAGGGCGCCGGACTGGCCGTAGTACTCCAGGTTCGCGGTGTACTGGGTGACGCCGTGGGTCAGCTCGTGTCCGATCACGTCGACGGGGATGGTGAAGTCGAGGAACGTGGTGCCGTCGCCGTCGCCGAACACCATCTGCTCGCCGTTCCAGAAGGCGTTGTCGTAGTTCTCGCCGTAGTGCACGGTCGCGTTCAGCGGCAGCCCCGCGCCGTCGATGGAGTGCCGGCCGTAGGCCTTCAGATACAGCTCGAAGGTGGCGCCCAGGCCCGCGTGCGCGCGGTTCACGGTCGCGTCCTTGGCGGGCTTGTCGTCCTCGGAGTGCACCTTCTTGCCCGGCAGGGTCTCCTGGTGCCCGGCGTCGTAGATCGTGCGGTTCGGTTTGTCGGAGGGCGCGGCGGCCGGCGTGGCGGCGGTGGTGCGGACGGCGGTGATCCGGCGCCGGGTGCGCTGGGCGGCGTCCCGCTCCAGCGTGCGCTGCGCGGACTCGGCGATGGCGGGGTCGTCGTGCCGGGCCAGCTGGTCGAGGAGATGTGGCGGCACGATCGTGCAGAAGACGGGCTCGAAGCCCCCGTTGGTCGTCATGCCCCGCACCATCGCACTGTGTGATGCTGATGTCACTAGCTGCCACCATGATTGGTGAAATACCGGGACAGGGAGCGCCACGCTCCGTGACAATGTGGTACGGCGCACTTTTTGTCCTTTTTGTGATTCCGGTCCCGCATACTGGGACGCGACCCCGCTTCCGGGGCGGCTCGGCTAGGCTGCTGCGCATCATGCGTTTCGGGCTGCTTCTCCTTAGCTGCCGCGGCGAGGGCCTGTAGTCGAGGCCGACTCCCTCCCCGCGGTGCTTGGCGTTGCGTCGTCGGCCGTCCACCCGGACATCCGGATGCCGGGCATCCGGACACCCTGAGGAGCCCACGCCACCATGGCCAACCGCCAGCAGCCCAGCAGCATGCCGATCCACAAATACGGCCGCTACGAGCAGGTCGACATCCCGGACCGCACCTGGCCCCAGAAGCGCATCACCGCCGCCCCCCGCTGGCTCTCCACCGACCTGCGCGACGGCAACCAGGCCCTGATCGACCCCATGTCGCCCGAGCGCAAGCGCCGGATGTTCGACCAGCTGGTCAAGATGGGCTACAAGGAGATCGAGGTCGGCTTCCCGGCCTCCGGCCAGACCGACTTCGACTTCGTGCGCTCGATCATCGAGGAAGAGGGCGCGATCCCGGACGACGTCACGATCTCCGTGCTGACCCAGGCCCGTGAGGACCTGATCGAGCGGACCGTGGAGTCCCTGAAGGGCGCCAAGCGCGCCACCGTGCACCTCTACAACGCCACGGCCCCGGTCTTCCGCCGCGTGGTCTTCCGTGGCTCCAAGGACGACATCAAGCAGATCGCCGTCGACGGCACCCGCCTGGTGATGGAGTACGCCGAGAAACTGCTGGGCCCGGAGACGGAGTTCGGCTACCAGTACTCGCCGGAGATCTTCACCGACACCGAGCTGGACTTCGCGCTGGAGGTCTGCGAGGCGGTGATGGACGTCTGGCAGCCCGGCCCGGGCCGCGAGATCATCCTCAACCTGCCCGCCACGGTGGAGCGTTCGACGCCGTCCACGCATGCGGACCGCTTCGAGTGGATGCACCGCAACCTGTCGCGCCGCGATTACGTCTGCCTGTCCGTCCACCCGCACAACGACCGCGGTACGGCCGTGGCCGCGGCCGAGCTGGCCCTGATGGCCGGCGCCGACCGCGTCGAGGGCTGCCTGTTCGGGCAGGGCGAGCGCACCGGCAACGTCGACCTGGTCACCCTGGGCATGAACCTGTTCTCCCAGGGCGTCGACCCGCAGATCGACTTCTCCGACATCGACGAGATCCGTCGTACGTGGGAGTACTGCAACCAGATGGAGGTCCACCCGCGCCACCCGTACGTGGGCGACCTGGTCTACACGTCCTTCTCCGGCTCCCACCAGGACGCCATCAAGAAGGGCTTCGACGCCATGGAGGCCGACGCGAAGGCCAAGGGCGTCACCGTCGACGACATCGAGTGGGCCGTGCCGTACCTGCCGATCGACCCGAAGGACGTCGGCCGCTCCTACGAGGCCGTCATCCGCGTCAACTCGCAGTCCGGCAAGGGCGGTATCTCCTACGTCCTGAAGAACGACCACAAGCTGGAGCTGCCGCGCCGGATGCAGATCGAGTTCTCCAGGATCATCCAGGCGAAGACGGACGCCGAGGGCGGCGAGATCACGCCGAAGGAGATCTGGGCGGTCTTCCAGGACGAGTACCTGCCGAACCCGGACAACCCGTGGGGACGTATCCAGGTCAGGACGGGCCAGTCGACGACCGACACGGACGGCGTGGACACGCTCACGGTCGAGGCCACGGTCGACGGCGAGAACACGGTCCTGACCGGTTCCGGCAACGGTCCGATCTCGGCCTTCTTCGACGCCCTGCAGTCCATCGGCATCGACGTACGCCTCCTGGACTACCAGGAGCACACGATGAGCGAGGGCGCCTCCGCACAGGCCGCCTCCTACATCGAATGCGCGATCGACGACAAGGTCCTGTGGGGGATCGGTATCGACGCGAACACGACGCGTGCGTCGCTGAAGGCGGTCGTCTCCGCGGTGAACCGCGCCGCCCGCTGACGGCTCTGACCGGGAGTTTCGAGGCCCCGACCGCTGTATACGGCGGTCGGGGCCCCGTCTGTTATCGGCCACAGTGCCGGGCAGGTCACAGAAAGGTCTCTTCCGGGGTACTGACTCAGCCTCCGTGATGTGGCTAACATCACGCCAGCGCGGCGATGTTGCCGTGCCGTTACGGAGGTGCGACGTGCTGCCAGTACGGGGACGAGACGGCCGTGCCACCACGGCTGTGCACATCCTGCGCATCCGCACCGCGTGGACTCCCGTCGGGGACGGCGAGTTCTACTGCCCGGGCTGCGGAGGCGACCGCAACTACCAGCGGCTCACCGGACGCCGTCGGCTCACCCTGCTCGGCGTGCCCCTGCTGTCCCGCGGGTCCACCGGACCGGTCGTGGAGTGCGCCGCCTGCCGCCACCACTACGGCACCGACGTCCTGGACCACCCCACCACCCGCCGCTTCTCGGCGATGCTCCGCGACGCCGTGCACACCGTCGCCCTCGCCGTGCTCGCCGCGGGCGGCACCTCCTCCCGTACGGCCCTGGAGTCAGCCGCCGCCGCCGTCCGCGCGGCCGGCTTCGACGGCTGTACCGAGGAACAGCTGGCCGCGCTGGTCGAGGCCCTCGCCGCGGACACCGGCCGGGTGCTCGGCGGGGAGTGCGGCACGAGCCTGACGATAGAGCTGCACGAGGCCCTGGACCCGCTCGCCCCGCACCTCGCCCCCGCCGGCCGCGAGTCCCTCCTCCTCCAGGCCGCCCGCATCGCCCTCGCCGACGGCCCCTACACCCCCGCCGAACGCGACGCCCTCGCCACGGTCGGCGCGGCACTGACGATCTGCGCCGACGATGTCACCCGGCTGCTGGCGGCGGCCCGGACACCGTCCTGAGGGCGAGCGAAGCCGGAACTAACGGCGGATGAGGCCGAGGTCGGTGGCGGTGGCCACGGCGGCGGTGCGCGAGTCGACGCCGAGCTTGGTGTAGACACGGGCGAGGTGGGACTTGACCGTGCCCTCCGTGAGGTGGAGGCGCCGGCCGACGGCCTGGTTGGACAGACCCTCGGCGACCAGGGCGAGGACTTCGGTCTCGCGCCGGGTCAGTGAAGTGCCGGGCGCGCGCAGCCGGTTCAACAGCCGGTCCGCGACCGCGGGCGCCAGGGCGGTGCGTCCGGTGGCGGCCGTCCGCACGGCGGCGGCCAGCTCCTCCGGAGGGGCGTCCTTGAGCAGGTAGCCGGTGGCGCCGGCCTCGATGGCCGGGAGGGTGTCGGCGTCGGAGTCGTAGGTGGTGACGATCACGACCCGGGGGGCACCCGGCCGGGCCGTGATCGCGGCGGTGGCCTCGGCGCCGCCCATCCCCTTGCCGAACCGCAGGTCCATCAGTACGACGTCGATGTCGCCCGCGGCGGCACGGGCGACGGCGTCCTCGGCGGTCGCGGCCTCGGCCACCACGACGAGACCCGGCTCGGTCTCCAGCACCGCCCGCAGCCCGGCCCGCACCACGGGGTGGTCATCGGCGAGGAGGAGACGGACGGGACGGTCGGTCATGACGGGGTGCTCGGTCACGGGCGGGCCTCGGTCTCGGCCTGCGGGGCAGGCCTGGTCTCGGTGGTCGGCCTGGTCTCGGGGCCGGCGGGCGGCCTCTCGGTTCCCGTGGGCCGGGTGAAGGGCAGGCGGGCCGTCAGGGTCGTGCCGTGGCCAGGGGCGGAGTCGATGGTCAGGGTGCCGCCCAGGGTGTGCAGGCGGGTGTGCATGGCGGTCAGGCCGAAGCCGCCCGTTGCGGGGTCGGGGTCGGGCAGCCGGGCGGGATCGAAGCCGATGCCGTCGTCCGCGACGGTGAGGGTGATGCGGTCGCCCAGGGTGCCGAGGGTGACGTCCACGGTGCTGGCCTGCGCGTGCCGGACGGTGTTGGCCAGTGCGGACTGGGCGATGCGGAGCAGGGCCACCTCGTGCGCCGTCGGCAGGGGAACCGGATCGGCGGCGAGGTGGAAGCGGGCCGTCAGTCGGTGGCGGGTACCGGTGGTCGCGCAGAGCCGTTCCAGCGCGTCCGCCAGGGTCGTGCCCTCCAGCGCGGGCGGGGCCAGCGCGGCGACGAAGCGGCGGGCCTCGGCGAGGCTGTCGACCGCGGCCTGACGGGCCTGGCCGACGTGGCGTACGGCGTTCTCAGGAGCGCCCGGCAGGTTCCGTTCGGCGGCGCGCAGCAGCAGCTGGATGCTGGACAGCCCCTGGGCGAGCGTGTCGTGGATCTCGCGGGCCAGCCGTTCCCGTTCGGCCAGCACGCCCGCAGTGTGCTGGGCCTCGGCCAGGTCCGCGCGGGTGGCGGTGAGTTCCTCTATCAGGCGGCGGCGCCGCTCGCTCTCCCGGTACAGCGCCTGGTACCCCCACACCACCGCGACCGCGACGGCGGCCCCGAGCGCCGGTCCGATCGCCATGGCCGCGCTGAAGGAGCCCTGATGGGCGGCGAACGCGGTCACCGCGGCGAGCGCGGTCGCGGCCACCGCGGCCAGGCCGGTCCGGCGCGGCAGCAGATGGAGCTGGAGGAAGTACAGCGGGAAGGCGACCCACACGCCGTCGGCGGACAGCGCCAGCAGCCCCAGCCACACCGCGCCGACGGCGGCCAGCCACCAGGCGGCGGCCCGCCGGTCCCCGCGGATCCGGGGCAGCAGCGGACCCGCCGCGTACACCAGCCCGCACCCGGCCGCCAGGGCGACGGCCGGCCCGGCATGCGTCAGGGGACCGGTCACGGCCCGGACGGCGGTCAGCGCGAGCAGGCCGACGACCAGCAGGTGCAGGCACCAGGACAGGGCCCGGGTGGTCGGGGTCAGGGCGGGGGCAGAGGTGTTCACAGTCCTTCCAGCGTAAGGAAGCGATCCGCGACCGCGCCTCTGCCGAAAGTTGCAATCCGCACGCCGTCTTTCGGTCCGCGAAGTGCCCTCCGCCGCCAGATGCCCGAGCGGGGCCGGGGCAGCGACGGTGGAGGCACACCGTATCCACCGTCGCCGAGAATCGCAGAGGCAGCCGAAGCCGTGTTCGTCGCCTGGAGAGACCTGAAGTTCGCCAAGGGACGGTTCGCCCTGATGGGGACCGTCATCACCCTGATCACACTGCTGGTCGGGCTGCTGTCCGGACTGACCGCCGGCCTCGGCCGGCAGAACATCTCCGCGATCAGCGGCCTGCCCGCCGACCGCATCGCCTTCGAGGCCCCGGGCCACGGGCAGAGCCTGTCGTACACCAGCTCCACCGTCACCGCCCGGCAGTGGGAACAGTGGGCCGGAACGCCCGGCGTCACCCGCGCCGAACCCCTCGGGATCACCACCACGAAGGCCACCGCGGGCGACCGGAGCACCGGTGTCTCGGCCTTCGGTGTCCGGCCCGGCTCCCACCTGGCGCCCGACGGCGGCAGGATCCACGGGCACGCGGCGGTGCTCTCCGCCACGGCCGCCGACGCCCTCGGCCTCAAGCCCGGCGACACCTTCACCCTCGCCGGCCGGACGATGTCCGTGGCCGCCGTCGAGGGCGACGCCTCCTTCAGCCACACCCCGGTCATCTGGACCAGCCTCACCGCCTGGCAGCAGATGGCACCTCCCAGCAGTGCCGGCGCCGGGCCGGCCGCGACCGTGATCGCCCTGGACACCACCGCCGGCGCCGATCTCACCGCCGCCGACCGGACCATCGGCACCCGGACCGTCGCCAAGGACGACTCGCTGTCCGCGATCGGCTCCTACACCTCCGAGAACGGCTCCCTGCAGCTGATGCGCGGCTTCCTGTTCGCGATCTCCGCCCTCGTCGTCGGCGCCTTCTTCACCGTCTGGACCATCCAGCGCAGCGGCGACATCGCCGTCCTCAAGGCGCTCGGCGCCTCCACCGCGCACCTGCTCAGGGACGCCCTCGGCCAGGCCGCCGTGCTCCTCGTCGCCGGCACCCTCCTCGGCACCGGCACCGCCGCCGCGCTCGGCGCCCTCGTCGTGGACCGCGCGGTGCCGTTTCTCCTCACCCCCGCCACCGTCCTCGTCCCCGCCGCCGTGATGATCCTGATCGGCGCGCTCGGGGCCGCCCTGTCCGTCCGCCGTATCACCTCCGTGGACCCGCTGACCGCCCTGGGGAGCGCCCGATGAGCCTGCACCTGTCCGGCATCACCCTCACCTACCCCGACGGCGAGGACCGGCTGACCGCCCTCGACCAGGTCACCCTGGACGTGCCCAAGGGCACGCTGACGGCCGTGGTCGGCCCCTCCGGCTCCGGCAAGTCCAGCCTGCTCGCCGTCGCCGCCACCCTCGTCACCCCCGACGCCGGCACGGTCACCGTCGACGGCGTCACCACGACCGGTATGAGCCGCCGGGACCTGACCGAGCTGCGCCGCCGCACGATCGGCATCGTCTTCCAGCAGCCCCATCTGCTGCCCGCCCTCACCGCGGCCGAGCAGCTGGAGGTCATGGCCCGGATCGACGGCCGCCCACGGGCCGCGGCCCGCGCCCGGGCCAGGGAGCTGCTCGACGCCGTGGGCCTCGCCGCCCAGGCCGGCCGGCGCCCCCACCAGCTCTCCGGCGGGCAGCGTCAGCGGGTCGGCATCGCCCGTGCCCTGATGAACGACCCCACCCTGCTCCTGGTCGACGAACCCACCAGCGCCCTCGACCACGAACGCGGCGCCGTCGTCGTCGATCTGATCACCCGTCTGACCCATGAGCGGGCCACCGCCACCGTCCTGGTCACGCACGACCGCACCCATCTGACGGCCGCCGACGAGATCGCCGAAGTCCACGACGGACGGCTCGGTTTCCCCACGGTGGCCCGCTGACCGGCGCCCCCTTCGTGGCGGTGCCGCACGCCCGTCCGCCGTCGGCACGGGCGTGGGATACGGGGCGCGGCCGCTGCTTGCGGAGAACATGAGCGGATGACCCCGCTCAGCCGCGCCCTGCTCACCGCCCTCGCACTCCTCACCTCGCTCACCGTGCGCCTGCCCGCCCAGGCGAGTCCCGAAGAGGCGAGTCCCGAAGAGGCGAACCCTGCCCACGCGAGCACCGCGAACGGCCGCGCGGCA
>NZ_CM002285.1:6628718-6765945 GCF_000497445.1 Streptomyces roseochromogenus subsp. oscitans DS 12.976
TGCGCCTCCTCCCTGCCGTACGTCTCCGGCCGGGACGGCTACGCCACCTACCGCATCCCGGCGGTCGTGACGACCCGGAACGGCACCGTCCTGGCCTTCGCCGAGGGCCGGCGCGACGGCATCAGCGACACGGGCGACATCGATGTCGTGCTGCGCCGCTCCTCCGACGGCGGCTGCACCTGGGGCTCGCTGACCGTGGTGGCCGCCGGGCACGGGGACACCCGGGGCAACCCGGCACCGGTCGTGGACCCGCGCACCGGTGCCGTCGTCCTCGTGACCTGCGGCAACAGCGGCTCGGCGACCGAGGGGCAGATCATGCGCGGCGAGGTCCCGGCGGACCGGGGCCGCCGGGTGTTCGTACAGCGCAGCCAGGACGACGGCCGCCACTTCAGCAGCCCCGTGGACATCACCGCCCAGGTGAAGCGGCCCGGCTGGCGCTGGTACGCCACCGGCCCCGGGCACGCGTTGGCCCTCACCCGGGGCTCGCACGCCGGCCGCCTGCTCGTCCCGGCCAACCACTCCGGCATGCCGCCCGCCGGTTCCTCCGACACCGGCCGGGAGGCGAAGTACTACGGCGGTCACGCCCTCTACAGCGACGACGGCGGCTGCACCTGGCACCTCGGTTTCGCGAACGACCACTACGACGGCGTGACCGACGTCAACGAGACGAGCGCCGCCCAACTCCCGGACGGCCGCGTCTACTTCAGCGCCCGCGACCAGGGTGGCAGCGCGCCCGGCAACCGCCTCGACGGCTACTCCGCCGACGGCGGCGCAACCCTCAACCGCCCCTACGCCGCCCAGCCCACCCTGGCCGACGTCCCCGCGGTCCAGAGCAGCGTCCTCCAACTCCCCGGCACAGGAGCGCCGTTGCTGTTCTCGGGCCCCTCCGTGCCCACCGCCCGCCGGGCCATGGCGATCTGGTCCAGCGAGGACTTCGGCCACACCTTCACCCGGCTGCGCACCCTCTCGGACCGGCCGGCCGCCTACTCCGACCTCGTCCCGCTCGGCCACGACACGGTCGGCATCCTCTACGAGACCGGCGCCCACACCTACGACACACTGGAGTTCCGCCGCCTGACCCTGCCCTGGAGCAGCCCCGTGGTCGCGCGCTGAGCTCCGCTGGAACGGCCGCGATATGCCGTCGTCCGTCTGCGGCGCTCAGAGCAGCCCCGCCGCCGCCAGGAACTTGCAGACCTTCTCGGTCTCCTCGCCGGACAGCGGTACCTGCGGCTCGGCCGTCACCGGGCAGTCGATGATGCCGCGCAGATGCAGCGCGGCCTTGAACGCGCCCAGTGCCGACGAACTGCCGCCCATCCGCGCCGGATCGCCGACCGCGACCATCCCGAACAGCGCGCACAGCCGCTCCTGTTCGGCCCGCGCGCCCTCCCAGTCGCCCGCCCGGCACATCCGGTACAGCCGCACATATCCGTGCGGGTCGACGTTGGCCAGCCCCGGCACGGCTCCGTCGGCGCCCAGCGCCAGCGCGGCGTCCACGAGCAGCTCGGAGCCGGTCAGCACGCTGAACCCGGGGTGCGTACGGGCCCCGGTGACGATCTCGCGGAAGGCACCCAGGTCCCCGCTGGAGTCCTTGATCCCGGCCAGCACCTGGTCGGCGGCCAGCCCCAGCACCAGGTCGGCGGGGAGCTTGGTGTGCACGGCGACGGGGATGTCGTAGGCGATGACCGGCACCTCGCCGGCGGCCGCGATCCTGCGGTAGTGGTGGACGATCTCGGCGCGGTGGGTGCGGGCGTAGAAGGGGGCTGTGACGACCACCGCCTCCGCTCCGGCCGCCGTCACCGCCGCGACGTGGTCGAGGACGCGGGGGGTGGTCATGTCGATGGCGCCGGCGAGGACCGGCAGCTGCCCGCCGATGTGAGCGACCACCGCCTCGACGACCTGTCTGCGCTGCCGGTCCGTCAGGAACGCCGCCTCGGACGTGGACCCGAGCACGAACAGCCCGTGCGCCCCGCCCTCCACCAGATGGTCGACCAGCCTGAGCAGCGAGCGGACGTCCACCTCGCGCTCCGGCGTCAGGGGGGTGCAGACGGGCGGGACGACACCGGTGAGCGGGGTGGGCAACGACATCAGGGCTCCTGGCGTGCTAGGTCGCGAGTCGACTGGTCCTCCTCTACAGGATGGTGGCAGCGGTAGCGGTGTCCGGGCCGTGACGCGGCCGAGAAGTCCGGCATCGCCCCGGCACACAGGTGATCCGCCTTCCAGCAGCGGGTGCGGAACGGGCAGCCGCTCGGCGGCCGGGTCGCCGAGGGAACCGGCCCGGTCAGCGGGATCGGGTCGATGGGGTCCAGCAGGCCGGGCGTGGCGGAGAACAGGGCGCGGGTGTACGGGTGCCGGGCCGCGTCGGTGACCCGGTCGGCCGGGGTCTCCTCCACGATCCGGCCCAGGTACATGGTGATCACCCGGTCGCTCATCCGCCGTACCGTCTGGATGTCGTGCGAGACGAACACCAGGGCAAGGCCGAGCCGTTCCCGCAGGTCCAGCAGCAGGTTGAGGATCTGCGCGCGGACCGAGACGTCCAGGGCGCTGGTCGGCTCGTCCGCGACGACCAGGGCGGGGTCCAGGGCGAGCGCGCGGGCGATGGCGACGCGCTGCCGCTGGCCGCCGGAGAGCTGTCCGGGCAGCGCGTCGGCCAGCGCCCGGGGCAGGCCCACCAAGGCCATCAACTCCCGTACTCTCTCCTCCCGTTCGGCCCGGGTGCCGCGGTCGTGGACATCCAGCGGGTCGCGCAGGATCCGGCGTACGGTCAGCCGCCGGTTGAGCGCGGTCGACGGATCCTGGAAGACCATCCCGACGCCCCTGCCGAGCGTGGCCCGGCGTTCCGCGGGCGGCATCGTCCACAGGTCACGGGCCCGGAACGCCACCGTTCCGGAGGTCGGCCGCTGGATGCCCACCAGCACCCGCGCCAGCGTCGACTTCCCGCACCCCGACTCACCGACCACGCCCACCGTCTCCCCGGCGGCCACGGTGAGGTCGGCGCCGGTCAGCGCGTACACCCGGTCGCGCCTCAGCAGTCCGCCACTGCGGGCCTTGTGCACCACATGCGCGTCCCGGACCTCGATGACGGCGTTCACTGGAGAGCCTCCTGCACGGGTACGGCTGGGTGATGGCAGGCGGCCGTGTGGGCGGCCGTACCGGTGAGGACGGGCGCGCTGTCGTGGCACAGCCGGGTCGCCAGCGGGCAGCGGTCGGCGAAGCGGCAGCCCGCCGGGAAGTCGGCCGGGGCGGGTACGACCCCCTTGATCTGCGTCATCCGTTGCTCGGCCGACTCCAGCGACAGCACACTGCCGAGCAGACCGCGCGTGTAGTGGTGGGCCGGCGCCGCCACCAGGTCGGCGGTCACCCCGCTCTCCACGATCTGCCCGCCGTACATCACCACCACCCGGTCGGTGACATCGGCGACCAGCGCCAGATCGTGCGAGACCAGGATCAGCGCGAAGCCCAGCTCCGCACGCAGCCGCAGCAGCAGTTCCATCACCTGGGCCTGCACGGTGACGTCCAGCGCGGTCGTCGGCTCGTCGGCGATGATCAGCCGTGGGTCGCGGGAGAGGGCCATGGCGATGAGGACGCGCTGGCGCTGGCCGCCGGACAGTTCGTGCGGATAGCTGCGCAGGGTGCGCTCCGGGTCGAGCCCGACCATCGACAGCAGCTCCTGCGGGGTACGGCGGCCACCGCGCCGGACGAGCTGCTTCAGCTGGGCGCGGATGGTCATCGCCGGGTTCAGCGAGGACAGGGCGTCCTGGTAGACCATCGCCATCTCGTGCCCGAGCAGCTTCCGCCGCGCCCGCATCGGCTCGGTGAGCAGGTCCCGCTGCCGGAACCGGATCCGGCCGCCGACGCGCGCGCCGGGCGGCTGGAGCCCCATCACGGTGAGCGCGGTCAGCGACTTCCCGCAGCCCGACTCGCCGACCAGCCCGAGCACTTCACCGGGGTACACCTCGAAACTGACCCCGGCGACGATGTCCACGCCCCGGTGCCGGTCCGGGAAGCCGATGGTGAGGCTCTCCACGGCGAGGACCGGCTGCCCGGAAGAGTCGGGGCGGGGCCGGGCCCGGGAACGCAGCCGCCGGGCGGCCTCGGCCAGGCCGGGCAACGGGAGCACCTCGCCGCTGCCGGACTCCGGCGCCTCCAGCCGGTCCTTCGGCGCCTCCACTTCCCTCGGCGCCGGTGCCGCCCACGCGTCGGACGCGCCCTCGGAGAGGATGTTCAGCGACAGCACGGTCAGCAAGATCAGCAGCCCGGGGAAGACCGTCGCCCACCAGCCTCCGGTCAGCACCATGTTCTTGCCGTCGGCGATGACACTGCCCCAGGACGGGTCCGGCGGCCGCACCCCGGCACCGATGAAGGACAGCGACGCCTCGAACACGATCGCCTCGGCGACCTGCACCGTGCAGAACACCAGCACCGGGGCGGCACAGTTGACGGCCACGTGCCGCAGCACGATGTGCGGGGTGCGGGCGCCGATCACCCGTTCCGCCGTGACGTAGTCCTCGCCGTACTGGTCGAGGACGTTGGCCCGTACGACCCGCGCCACCGGCGGCGTGAACAGGAAGGCGATCGCGCAGATCAGCACCCCGATGCCGCCGCCGAACACGGCGACCAGCACGGCCGCCAGCGCGATCCCCGGGAACGCCATCACCACGTCCAGGCAGCGCATCAGCGTCTCGTCGACGCCCTTGCGCGAGGTGGCCGCGATCGCCCCGATGACCGCGCCCACGACCAGGGCGAGTGCGGTCGCGCCCAGCCCGATCGCGAGCGACCACCGGGCGCCGTACATCAGCCGGCTCAGGATGTCCCGGCCGAGGCTGTCCTGCCCGAGCCAGTGCGCGGCCGACGGATGCCCGCTGCCGCCGACCGGGTCCTGCTGGTCCAGCGGATCATCCGGGGCGAGCACCGGGGCGAGCACGGCGACCAGCACCACCACGGCCAGGAAGCAGAGGGCGGCCTTCGACAGCAGCGGCAGCCGGCGCCAGCTCCGCAGCCGGACTCCGCCGGGCCGGGAGAACCGCTCGGCGAGACTCGCGCGCGTGACCATCAGGCCGCCCTCAGACGTGGGTTGACCAGCAGATACAGGATGTCGATGAGGAGGTTGACGACGACGAACCCGGTGGCCGTGGTGAGCACCACCCCCTGGACGACGGCCGGATCGCCGTTCTGTACGGCGTCGATCATCAGCTTGCCCATGCCGGGCAGCGAGAAGATGGTCTCGATGACGACGGCACCGCCGAGGAGATAACCGACCCGCAGTCCCAGCACGGTCAGCGGATTGACCAGGGCGTTCCTGAGGACGTTCCGCCCGACGACCACCAGGGGCGGCAGCCCGCTCCCGATCGCGGTGCGCACGTAGTCCTTGTCCAGCTCCTCCACCACCGAGGTCCGTACGATCCGGGTGAGCTGGGCGGCCACCGGCAGGGAGAGGGCGAAGGCAGGCAGCGCCATGGTCTTCAGCCAGCCGGTGACGGAGTCGGCCGGGTTGATATAGCCGCCGGTCGGGAACCAGCCCCGGTCCACCGCCAGGTACTGGATCATCAGCAGCGCCAGCCAGAACCCGGGCGCGGCCACCCCGATCAGCGAGACGACCCGGATGGCCTGGTCCGGGATCCGGTCCCGGTACACGGCCGCCGTGACCCCGCCGGACAGCGCCAGCACCACCGCGACACCGAGGCCGAGGAAGGTCAGCTGGAGGGTGAGCGGCAGCGCGGTGGTGACCTGGTCGACGACCGGGGCGCGGGTCAGTGCGCTGGTGCCGAGGTTGCCGTGGAGGAGGCCGCCGACGAAGTGGACGTACCGTACGGGCAGCGGATCCAGCAGCCCGCCCCGCTCCCGGAAGTCGTGCAGCTGCTGCGGGGTCGGGTTCGAGCCCTGGAAGAACGCGGACGCCGGGTCGACGTCCGAGAAGCGCATCACCAGGAACACGAACAGCACGATCCCGAGCATGAGCGGCACGAGCAGGGCGACACGGCGGAGCAGGATCCGTACGACGGCCGTCATGCCGTCAGACCCACTTGGCCTGGAGCACGTTGATCCCCGGGTACGGCTGTGCTCTTATCCCGGTGAGTTTGCGCGGGTCCCAGGCGGTCATCAGCTCGTTGTGCACCACCGGGTACAGCACGGCCTGCTCGGCGACGATGTCGATGTAGTCCTGGATCATCGCCTTCTTCTTCGCCGCGTCCGGCTCCCGGGTCGCCCGGTCCATGTCCTTGAAGAGCTGCTTGGCGACGGAGTCGTCGGCCCACCGGGTGTACCCCATCCACAGGTTCTGGGGGCCGTAGTTGTAGTGCATGATCAGGTCGGCGTCGAGCCCGAACTGATTGGGATTGGAGGCGGCGGCGACCACCTGGTAGTCCCGCTTCTGGTCCATCTTGGTGAAGACGGCCGTGGTCTCCTGCGGTGCCAGGGTCGTCTCCACGCCGACCGCGTCCCAGGACGACTTGATGGTCGGCAGACAGTCCACGATCCAACTGACGTTCACGGCAAGGATGTTGACCTTGAGGTTCGTCACGCCCGCCGCCTTCAGCAGCGCCTTCGCCTTCTGCGGGTCGTAGTCGTACACGGTCCTGGCCCGCCGGTAGCCGGGATTGCCCTCGTTGAGGAACGAGGAGGCGGGCTTCCCGTGCCCTCTCAGGGCGACCTGCACCATCTTCTCGGTGTCGATGGCGTAGTGCAGCGCCTGCCGCACCCGTACGTCGTCGAACGGCTTGTGCCGGGTGTTGAACATCAGGAACAGGTTGTTCATCCCGGCGCCGCCCGCGACCGTCAGGCCACCCTGCTCCAGTCTCGCGATATTGGCGTACGGGATGTTGTCCGCGATCTGTGCCCCGGCGCCGGACCCGGAGATCTTCGCGACGCGCGGAGCGGCGTCCACGATGGTCAGCCAGTTCATGCGCTTGAAGGCGGGCTTGCGGGGGCCGTTGTAGGCGGCGAACGCCTCGAAGGCGGTGTTGGACTTCGGGTGGTGCGCGGTCTGCCGGTACGGTCCCGAGCCCACGGCGAGTCCCTTGACGGCGTCGTCCCAGGCGCCGGGCCTGGAGAAGACGTGCTCCGGCATGATCTTGGCGAGGGTGAGCCGGGAAAGCCCGTCCGGGAAGGGGAACTTGAGTACCAGCTCGACGGTCCTCGTATCGACCTTCTTCACGCTGTCCAGCCAGCTCACGAAGAAGCCCTTGGCGAGCGTCTGGGTGCCCGGGTCGAGGATCCGGTCGAAGACGAACACGACGTCGTCGGCGGTGACCTGCTTGCCGTCGTGGAAGGTCGCGCCGGAGCGCAGTGTGAACCGCCAGGTGGTGGCGTTGGGGTCCTTGGGGACCTCGGTGCCGAGCGCCGGATACGGCACCCGGGTGATCGGGTCGGTGTCCAGCAGCCCCTCGTAGACATGGTTGTTGGCGGCCATCGAGAACGCCGACGCCGTCTGCGTCGGATCCCAGGTGCCGTCGTTGCCGTAGCCGATCACGGCGGTCAGCGTCCGGTCCTTGCCACCGCCTCCGGTGTCGTTCGTGGACTCGGGCCCGGCCGAGCAGCCGGCCAGCACGGGCGGCAGCGCGGCGGCCGCGCCCAGCGCACCGGTGAACTTCAGGAACGACCGGCGGCGCGGGGCCGGTGCGTCGGGGGTCACGTCGTCGCGCACGGGTCCTCCAGCAAGTCGGTGAGGGGAGGGGGTGGGAGATACGACGTCCTACGTCCTACGTCCGGTCGGTAGCGCGACCATAAGAGGGGCTGTGGGGGCGGTCAAGACAGCGCACACGAATGGCCTAGCCGTCAGAGGTCGTGCCAATGGCGGCCTGAAATACTCGGGTACGGGCGCGAGTTGGGCCGATCGGGTCCACAGGGATCGCGCAGGGGACGCGGCGGGTCAGGTCCGGTCGTCCCGTTCCTCCACGACCAGGTTGCCGTCCGGGGTCAGCCGGGCCAGGACGCCGGTGCGGTGGAAGCCGTCGGGGGTGAAGGCCCGGGCGTTGTGTTCGGGGGACCGGTAGTAGCCGCGAGGGGTGTACGGGCCGCGGACGAGGAGTTCGCCGGCCTCTCCCTCGGGGGCGTCGATACGGATCTCGTCGGCCGGGGAGACCGGGCGTCCTTGGGTCGTGAGCACGACGTCCCGCGGGTCGTCGAGGCGGGTCATGGTGAGCAGCCCCTCGGCCCTGCCGGACACCTGCTGCAGTCGGCAGCCGAAGCCGGGCTCGATCCGTGCGGCGAGGCCGGGGGCGAGTCGGCCGCCGCCGATCTGCAGCACGCGCAGCGAGGCCAGCGCCCCGGCAGGCGACGTCTGCCCGTCAAGGAGTGGAGCGGCGTCCGGTGCGGCGAGCGGGCGTGCCGGGCGTCGCGACGGGGTGAACGTTGCCTGCCGGGGCACCAGGCCGGCCCCGGCGCCGTCGAGGGCGTCCAGCCACCGGGCGGCGAGGCCGGGCAGCACCGCGGTGACGGTCACCCGTTCCCGCGCGATCGCGGCGAAGGCGGTGTCCGGTGCCGGGTCGTCGAGCAGCACCACGGTGCCGCCCGCGGCCAGGGTGCCGAGGATGCCGGGACTGCCGAGGGTGAGGTTGAACTCCGCGGGCAGCGCCGCCAGATAGACGTCCTCGGGGCCGAGGCCGAGCAACTCGGCGGTGGCGCGCAGCTGGTAGGCGTAGTCGTCGTGGGTACGGCCGATGAGCCCCGGCGGCGCCGTCGTACCGCCGGGCAGCACCGTCGTACCGCCCGACAGCAGGAAGAACGCCACGTCGGAGGCGTCCAGACGGCGGTCCGGTACGGGTGCCTCGTCCACAGTGTGCAGCGGGAAGGCCAGACAGCCGCCCGGCAGCACCGAGAAGCCGCCCGCCTGCTCGCCGGGCACGGCGACGGTGAAGATCCGCCGCAGTGATGTCGACCCGGTGGCGACCCGGGCGGCCATCGCGGTGTGGTCGAAGCCGCCGTGCACCGCCGGGCCGATGTAGCCGACGGCCTCGGTCTCGGCGACCACATGGGTGATCTCCCGCTCCCGATGGGTGATCGGCGCGAGCACGGGGACCGCCCCGGCGCGCATCAGCGCGAACACCGCGACGATGAACTCCGGGGTGTTCGGCAGCTGCACCACGACGCGCTTGCCGGGTGCGACGCCGCGCAGCCGCAGCCCCGCGGCCATCCGGTTCACCCGCCGGTCCAGCTGGAAGTACGTCAGACGGGTCGCGCCGTGCGCGAGCGCGGTGCGCGGGCCGTACGCGGCCGCCCAGTCGTGCAGCAGCTCGGGCAGGGTACGGCCCTGCCAGTAGCCGGCGCGGCGATAGGCGAGGGCGGTCTCCTCGGGCCAGGGGGTGAAGCCGTTCGCTGCCATCCCTGCAACATATTGTTGACCCGGTGATTCCGTAAAGCGGTTTGGCTTTTCCATGATTCGGAATTCGGGCGGGGTGGCGGATTGTAGAGGCGGAGCGTCACTCTGGATGTGCGAAGCGTGAAACTCGGGAAGGAAGGGGAGCAGGTCAAGGCGCGACGCACAATCCGCGCGGCGCGCTGTGTGCCGAACAGCCGGAGGACATGTTGAGGGAATTGCGGCCTGCCGTCGGCAGCCATGTGGTGGACACGCGTACCGGCAGGCTCGGCATCGTCATGGGGTACGAGGGGCCCTACGTCCAGCTGAGACCGTACGGCGGAGGTCGGGAGTGGGACGCCGAACCCGGAGCACTGCGCACCGCGACCGCCGCCGAGCGGCTCAAGGCGGCGACCGCGCACGCCAACGCCCGCAGCCGCGGAGAAGCGCTCTGACCGTTCCCCCGCATGGGTGAGAATGGGTGCCATGAGTCTGTTCCGCGACGACGGCATCGTGCTGCGCACCCAGAAGCTGGGTGAGGCGGACCGGATCATGTTGTGCTTGCCCGGGGGGCACCCCCCGGAGCCCCGGCCGGGTGAAGGCGGGGGTCGGCGATGAGTCTGTTCCGGGATGACGGCATCGTGCTGCGCACCCAGAAGCTGGGTGAGGCGGACCGGATCATCACGTTGCTCACGCGCGGTCACGGCCGGGTACGGGCCGTGGCGCGCGGGGTGCGGCGCACCAAGTCGAAGTTCGGGGCCCGGCTGGAGCCCTTCTCCCATGTTGACGTGCAGTTCTTCGCGCGCGGGAGCGAGCTGATCGGGCGCGGGCTCCCGCTGTGCACACAGAGTGAGACCATCGCGCCGTACGGCGGCGGGATCGTGACCGATTACGCGCGCTACACCGCCGGTACGGCGATGCTGGAGACCGCCGAGCGGTTCACGGACAACGAGGGCGAGCCCGCCGTGCAGCAGTATCTGCTGCTGGTCGGAGCCCTGCGGACGCTGGCGCGGGGAGAGCACGCCCCTCACCTCGTCCTCGACGCCTTCCTGCTGCGCTCCCTCGCCGTCAATGGCTACGCGCCCAGCTTCGACGCCTGCGCGAAGTGCGGCATGCCCGGCCCGAACCGCTTCTTCTCGGTCGCCTCCGGCGGCTCCGTCTGCGCCGACTGCCGGGTGCCCGGCAGCGTCGTACCCTCGCCACAGACCCTGGTACTGCTCGGCGCGCTGCTTACGGGAGACTGGGAGACGGCGGACACGTGCGAGGCGCGGTACGTCCGCGAGGGCAGCGGGCTGGTGTCCGCCTACCTGCACTGGCATCTGGAGCGGGGGCTGCGCTCGCTCAGGTATGTGGAAAAGACGTAGAGGGAGACGAGAAGCACATGGTCGTACGCGGGATCCTGGGACGCCAGCGGCGCGAGTACCGGGCGCCGGAGCCGCACCCGTCCGGTGCCCGCGCGCCGAAGCTCCCCGGCGAGCTGGTCCCGAACCACGTGGCCATCGTCATGGACGGCAACGGCCGGTGGGCGAAGGAGCGCGGTCTGCCCCGCACCGAAGGGCACAAGGTCGGCGCCGAGCGGGTGCTCGACGTGCTGCAGGGCTCCATCGAGATCGGCGTCCGCAACATCTCCCTCTACGCCTTCTCCACCGAGAACTGGAAGCGCTCGCCCGAAGAGGTCCGCTTCCTGATGAACTTCAACCGCGACTTCATCCGCAAGACCCGCGACCAGCTCGACGCACTCGGCATCCGGGTGCGCTGGGTGGGCCGGATGCCCCGGCTGTGGAAGTCGGTCGCCAAGGAGCTCCAGGTCGCCCAGGAGCAGACCAAGGGGAACGACCTGCTCACCCTGTACTTCTGCATGAACTACGGCGGGCGCGCCGAACTCGCCGACGCGGCCAAGGCGTTGGCCGAGGACGTGAAGGCCGGCCGGCTCGACCCGGCCAAGGTCAGCGAGAAGACCATCCAGAAGTACCTGTACTACCCCGACATGCCGGACGTGGACCTGTTCCTGCGCCCGAGCGGTGAGCAGCGCACCTCCAACTACCTGCTCTGGCAGAGCGCGTACGCCGAGATGGTCTTCCAGGACGTGCTGTGGCCCGACTTCGACCGGCGTGACCTGTGGCGGGCCTGTGTCGAATTTGCCTCCCGCGACCGGCGGTTCGGCGGCGCCGTCCCGAACGAGGAGCTGCTGGCCATGGAGGCCGCCATGAAGGGCGAATCCACCTCGTAGCGTGATCGGCTTATGTACGATCCCGCCTCATGGTCATGGGGCGGGAGCGGACCCCACCTCGACGGTGCGGGCGCGACTGCGGGTGAGCCGGTTCGGGTAGGTCTGGCGGTGGCTGCCGTTCGCCGCGCAGCCGCGGTATCGGGCAGCCGCGGTATCGGGAGGCACCGCGCGTGTTCGTCCTCCTCAGCGCGGACAAGAACGCCACCGCCTTCACCATGCCGCGTCCGGAAACGTCAGTCGCTCCGCGTCGCGCAGTCCGCGCACGTGCCGAAGATCTCCACCGTGTGGGCCACGTTGACGTAACCGTGCTCCGCCGCGATCGCCTCCGCCCACTTCTCCACCGCGGGTCCCTCGACCTCCACCGCCTTCCCGCAGGTGCGGCAGACCAGGTGGTGGTGGTGTTCGCCGGTGCTGCAGCGGCGGTAGACGGACTCGCCGTCGGACGTGCGCAGGACGTCGACCTCGCCGGCGTCGGCGAGGGACTGGAGGGTGCGGTAGACCGTGGTCAGACCGACCGAGTCGCCCTTGTGCTTGAGCATGTCGTGCAGATCCTGCGCACTGCGGAACTCGTCGACCTCGTCCAGGGCCGCCGCCACTGCTGCCCGCTGTCGGGTCGCACGGCCCTTCACGGGCGGTCCAGCGGTCGTCACCGTTGCCTCCTTCGATGGCTCGTTCGCCTGCGGGGCGACTTGAGCCGGTGTCGGGGGCGCGACCGTGCTCAGCCCTTCGGGCCTCCGCGCGCTCGCGCCCTCGACACCGGCGCGCCCCTTCGGCTCTCTCGCGGGCTCATCTCTCGCTTCTGCCCGGGTGGCCATTGTGCCAGCCCGGGCTGTCAGCGGTCAGACACCGATCTTGTCCCCGGCCCCTCTCGTGGCCGGAATCGTGCACTCGGCCGGGTCCCCCGCCGGGTGTGCGGCGGCCGCCGCACGGGCGCGTCGACGGGCCAGCGGCGTGGCCAGCGCCGTCAGCGCGACGAACGCGGCGATGGTCAGCAGGACGATCGTCGCACCGGGCGGAACGTCCTGGTAGTACGAGGTGATCGTGCCGCTGACGGTCACCGTCACCCCGATCGCGACGGCGATCACCAAGGTCGCCGTGAAGCTGCGGCTGAGCTGCTGCGCGGCCGCCACCGGCACCACCATCAGCGCGGACACCAGCAGCAGACCGACCACGCGCATGGCGACGGTCACGGTCACCGCCGCCGTCACGGCCGTCAACAGGTTGAGCGCGCGCACCGGCAGGCCCGTGACCCGCGCGAACTCCTCGTCCTGGCTGACCGCGAACAGCTGGCGGCGCAGGCCGAGCGTGACCAGCACCACGAACGCGGCCAGCAGACAGATCGAGACGACGTCCGACTGCGAGACCGTCGACAGCGAGCCGAACAGGTACGTCGTCAGGTTCGCGTTGGAGCCCGTCGGCGCCAGGTTGATGAACATCACGCCGCCGGCCATACCGCCGTAGAAGAGCATGGCGAGGGCGATGTCGCCGCGGGTCTTGCCGTACCAGCGGATCAGTTCCATCAGGACCGCGCCGAGCACCGACACGGCGGTCGCCATCCAGACCGGGGAGGTGGAGAGGAGGAAGCCGAGGCCGACGCCCGTCATCGCCACGTGCCCGATGCCGTCGCCCATCAGGGCCTGGCGGCGCTGGACCAGATAGATGCCGACCGCGGGCGCCGTGATGCCGACCAGGACGGCGGCGAGCAGCGCCCGCTGCATGAAGGCGTAGTTCAGGAAGTCCATCAGCTCAGCAGTCCCGTCCGCAGAGGTTCGGAGCCCGCGGATGCGTGCGGGTGTACGTGGTCGTGGCCGGGCAGGGCATGCTGGCCAACGGCGCGCGGCGGCGGCCCGTCGTGCAGCACACAGCCGTCGCGCAGGACGACCGCCCGGTCGATCAGGGGCTCCAGGGGGCCCAGTTCGTGCAGTACGAGCAGGACCGTCGTGCCCCGCTCGACCTGTTCGCGCAGCGTCCGCGCGAGGATCTCCTGGCTGGCCAGGTCGACGCCCGCCATCGGCTCGTCCATGATCAGCAGTTCGGGCTCGGCGACGAGGGCGCGGGCGATCAGGACGCGCTGGTGCTGGCCGCCGGAGAGGGCGTTCACCGAGTCCTTGGCCCGGTCGGCCATGCCGACCAGCTCCAGGGCCCGCTGCACGGCCTCCCGGTCGGCCTTGCGGAAGACGCCGAAGCGGGTGCGGGAGAGCCGGCCGGACGACACGATCTCGGTCACCGTCGCGGGGACTCCGCCCGCGGCCGTCGTCCGCTGCGGTACGTAGCCCACGCGCGCCCAGTCGCGGAAGGCGCGGCGCGGGGTGCCGAACAGCTCGACCGTGCCGCCGCTCGCCGGGACCTGGCCGATGATCGTGCGGATGGCCGTGGACTTGCCGGAGCCGTTGGCGCCGAGCAGCGCGACGACCTCGCCGCGGCCGACGGTCAGGTCGATGCCGCGCAGCACGGGACGCGCGCCGAGTTCGGCGGTGACGCCGCGCAGGGCTATGACGGGTTCTCCCATGATCCTGCCTTCCCTGTCGGTCACTTGGCGCCCAGCGCCTGCTGGAGTGCCTTGAGGTTGGCCTCCTGGACGGAGAAGTAGTCCTTGCCGCGGGACTTGGCCGTGATGCCCTCGATCGGGTCGAGGACGTCGGTCTTCAGGCCCGCGTCGCTCGCGATGGTCTTCGCGGTCTTGTCGCTGACGAGCGTCTCGTAGAAGACGGTGGAGACGCCGTCGGCCTTGGCCATGGTCTCCAGGTCCTTGACCCGGGCCGCGCTCGGCTCGGACTCGGGGTCGAGGCCGCTGATGGCCTCCTCGGTGAGGCCGTAGCGCTCGGCGAGGTAGCCGAAGGCGGCGTGGGTGGTGATGAAGACCTTGGTCTTCGTGTGCGCCAGGCCGTCCGTGAACTGTGTGTTCAGGTCGTTCAGCTGCTTGACCAGGGCCGCGGTGTTCTTCTCGTAGTCGGCCGCGTGCTTCGGGTCGGCCTTCTCGAAGGCCTTGCCGACACCCTCGGCGACCTGGGCGTAACGCACCGGGTCGAGCCAGATGTGCGGGTCCTTGCCCGCCGACTCCTCGTTCTGGTGGGTGTCGTGCGCGGCCGCGTGGCCGCCGACCTCGTTGCCGTGCTGCTCCAGCGTGGTCAGGGAGGCCGCGTCGATCTTCGTCTTGACCGGGGACTGGGCCACCGCGTCGTCGACGGAGGGCTGGAGGTTCTTCAGGTACAGGACCGCGTCGGAGTCCTGGAGCATGGCGATCTGCTGGGGGCTGATCTCCAGGTCGTGCGGCTCCTGGCCGGGGGAGGTGAGGCTGGTGACGTGGACGTGGCTCCCGCCGATCCGCTCGGCGAGGAAGGCCATGGGATAGAAGGACGCGACGACGTCGAACTTGCCGGTGCCGGCCGCTGCCGCGTTGTCACTGGAGCAGGCGGAGAGTGTGCCGATCCCGAGGGCGGTGACCGCGGTGAGCGCGGCGGCGGGTATGAGGCGTCGTCGTACGTTCATGACAGTCATTTTCAACAAATATGGAAACCGTTGTCAACAAGCCTGGTGAGGGGCCCTGGAGCAGGGGGCCGATTTGGCCGAGGGGGAGCCTGCGCCGGTAACCTGAATCATTCGCTGGAAGCATCTCGCTTCAACGCCCGTCGTCGTAATGAAGAGAGCACCGTGGCCGCCGACAAGATCGACACCATCGTCAGCCTGAGCAAGCGCCGTGGCTTCGTTTTCCCGTGCAGTGAGATCTACGGCGGACAGCGTGCCGCCTGGGACTACGGACCGCTGGGTGTCGAGCTCAAGGAGAACATCAAGCGTCAGTGGTGGCGCTACATGGTGACGTCGCGCGAGGACGTGGTCGGTATCGACTCGTCCGTCATCCTGGCCTCCGAGGTCTGGGTCGCGTCCGGCCACGTCGCCACCTTCACGGACCCGCTGACCGAGTGCACCGCGTGTCACAAGCGGTTCCGCGCCGACCACCTGGAAGAGGCGTACGAGGAGAAGAAGGGCCACGCCCCGGCGAACGGCCTCGCCGACATCAACTGCCCGAACTGCGGCAACAAGGGCCAGTTCACCGAGCCCAAGCAGTTCTCGGGTCTGCTGTCGACGCACCTCGGCCCGACGCAGGACTCCGGCTCGGTCGCCTACCTGCGCCCCGAGACCGCCCAGGGCATCTTCACCAACTTCGCCCAGGTGCAGACCACCTCGCGCCGCAAGCCGCCGTTCGGCATCGCCCAGATGGGCAAGTCGTTCCGCAACGAGATCACGCCAGGCAACTTCATCTTCCGCACCCGTGAGTTCGAGCAGATGGAGATGGAGTTCTTCGTCAAGCCGGGCGAGGACGAGAAGTGGCACGAGTACTGGATGGAGCAGCGCTGGAACTGGTACACCGGCCTGGGTCTGCGCACTGAGAACATGCGCTGGTACGACCACCCGAAGGAGAAGCTCTCCCACTACTCCAAGCGCACCGCCGACATCGAGTACCGCTTCCAGTTCGGCGGCTCGGAGTGGGGCGAGCTGGAGGGTGTCGCGAACCGTACGGACTACGACCTGGGTGCGCACTCGAAGGCCTCCGGCCAGGACCTCTCCTACTTCGACCAGGAGGCCGGCGAGCGCTGGACGCCGTACGTCATCGAGCCCGCGGCCGGTGTCGGGCGCACCATGCTGGCCTTCCTGCTCGACGCGTACGTCGAGGACGAGGCGCCGAACGCCAAGGGCAAGATGGAGAAGCGTACGGTGCTGCGCCTCGACCACCGGCTGGCACCGGTGAAGGTCGCGGTGCTGCCCCTGTCGAGGAACCCCGAACTGTCCCCGAAGGCCAAGGGTCTCGCCCAGGCGCTGCGGCAGAACTGGAACATCGAGTTCGACGACGCCGGTGCCATCGGCCGCCGCTACCGTCGCCAGGACGAGATCGGTACGCCGTACTGCGTGACCGTCGACTTCGACACGCTTGAGGACAACGCCGTTACGGTGCGTGAGCGTGACTCGATGAAGCAGGAGCGCGTGTCCCTCGACCAGATCGAGGGGTACCTGGCGCAGCGTCTCCTGGGCTGCTGAGGCCCGCGGCGCACCAGCCGTTCTCCGCCCGCCCACCCGCCGACTCGCTCGGCTGGTGGGCGGGCGTTGTCATACGCTCATTTCCTGACCGCCGTCACGATCACATAGGCCGTCCTCTTCACGCGGCCGTGGTGGGAGACGATCGTGACCGGATAGCGGCCCGGCTTCAGATCGGCACGGAGGGTGGCGATGGTGAAGTAGCGCGGGTCGTCACCGTCGGCGCCCTTGCTGGTGTCCCGGCCCAGGCGGACGGCGTGGACGAACGCCGGGGACGTGGCGGTCAGGCGGGTCTCCTCGCCCGGGTCCGGGTACGCGTCGTGCCAGATGACCCCGACCCGCCCGCCGGCGCGGACCCTGATCTCGTGATGGCCCTGGCCGGGGTAGCCCCTGTCCGGGTCGTAGAAGTCGGGGCCGTGCGGTTTGCCGAGGTAGTCGCGGTCGCCGGGACGGGCCGCCCGGACCTTCAGATGCTTCTCGGCGATGCGGTGGCCGTGCGGGCCGTACAGCTCGAAGGCGTAACTGCCGTCCGCCAGGCCGGGCTTGAGCTCCGGAACGGCCGAGAAGGCCCGGGGGTCGTAGTAGTCGATCACGTTGTCGTGGACGAGCCGCACGGGCCGGGGCAGCGCCGGGGACCGCACGGTGAAGTCGGTGCCGCGCTCGCCCGGGTACAGGTCGTCGAAGCGCAGCGCCACCGGCTCGCCGGGCCGGGTCGCGCGCCAGTCCACGCCGACCGTGAACGACGGGCGTACGGAGCGGACGACTTGGATCCGGTCGGTGGCCACGGTGCGGCCCGCGACCGCGACCGACAGCGGGTACCAGCCGGGCCGGTCCGTCATGGCGAGCGGTGCCACCGCCTCGTAGGCGTGGTCACCCTTGTCCCAGCGCAGCCGTACGGTCGTGCCGAAAGCACGCGACTCGGCGGTCACCGCGTCGTGTCCCCCGGCCCGGCCGACGCCGTCGAGCAGGATGGAGACCAGCTGCCCGGGGCGGGCGTCGAGCTGGCCGTTCAGGATCAGGAGGGGCTTGCCGGGCGTGGCTACGGGGGCGATCGGAGTGCTCGCCGTGCTCGCGGTGTGGTGCGCGGGCACGGCCGCACTCGGCTCGGCCCCGGCCTTGCCCGCCGAGGGGACGCACCCGCACAGCGCGAGACCGGCCGCTGCGACGCCCAGGGGTTTGGACCAGTTCATCGTGTTCCCCCACTTGTCGGTCACACGATGAGATGCCGGAATTGCGGTGCGGGTTGTCCATGGGAGGGCAAGGTTTTCTTGTTCTCAGCGGCCCTGAAGCGCCTTGACGTTGTCGCCGAAGGTCCAGTTCTTCGAGCCGTCCCAGTTGATCGACCAGGTCATCAGGCCCTTGAGCGCGCTGCCGTAGTGCTGCCAGGCCTGGGAGACGAGGGACGGTGACATGTAGCCGCCGCCCGCGCCGGGCTGGGCGGGCAGACCCGGGACCTGTTTGTCGTACGGCACCTTGATGGTCGTGCCCTGCACCACCAGGCCCTTGTCCAGGCAGTCGGTCTGGGCGGTGAAGCCCGCGACCGTGCCCGCCTCGTAGGAGTCGCCGGAGCAGCCGTACATGCTGCCGTTGTAGTACTGCATGTTCAGCCACCACAGCCGGCCGTTGTCCGCGTACTTCTTGATGATCGGCAGATACGCGCCCCAGATCGAGCCGTAGGTGACGCTGCCGCCGGTGACGTACGCGGTCTCGGGGGCCATCGTCAGGCCGAAGCCGGACGGCATCCGGTCGAGGATGCCGTCGATGATGCGGATCAGGTTGGCCTGGGACGGGGACAGCCGGGTGATGCTGCCGCTGTCTGTCAGGCCCGTCTCGATGTCTATGTCGACGCCGTCGAAGTTGTACTTCTTCAGGATGGGGACGATCGTCGAGACGAACTTGTCGGCCACGGTGGCCGAGTTGAGGTCGATGCCGGCCGTCGCGCCGCCGATCGAGAGCAGGATCGTCTGGCCGGACGCCTTGGCGGCGCACATCTCGGCGGGCGTCGCCACCTTCACGCCCGTGTCCATGCCGTCCTCCCACAGCGCTGTGCCGTCGGAGCGGATGACCGGGAAGGCCGCGTTGATGACGTTGTAACCGTGCGCGGGGATACGGGAGTCGGTGATCGGGGTCCAGCCGAAGGGCGGGTGGACGCCGTTGGCCGAGCCGTCCCAGTTCTCCCAGTAGCCCTGGAGGACCTTGCCGGCCGGCCGGGACTTCACGGCGCAGGTGTCGGCGGCGGAGGCGGTGGGGGCGGTGGCGATCGCGAGGGGGACGAGGGCGGCCGCGGTGAGCGCGGTGGCGAGCAGGCGTCGGAGCATGCGAGGCCTCCCGGTGGGGGGTACGGCGAGGTGTCGTAGGCATGACAGTGCTCTGGTCCAGACCTCTCGTCAATAGGTCTGGACCATTCTGTGGGCTTCAGGGCTTCTGCAGGTCTTCCGAGGCCTTGAATGACAAAGTTGGAGTGACAGATATTGAAATCTGTCAGGTGTCATGGCATCGTGAAGGCATGACGATGCGAACCCGAAACCTCGGAACCACCGGACCTGCCGTCTCCGCCCTCGGCCTCGGCTGCATGGGCATGTCCGCGCTCTACGGCGACGCCGACCGCGCGGAGTCCATCGCGACCATCCACGCCGCCCTCGAAGCGGGCGTCACGCTCCTCGACACCGGCGACTTCTACGCCATGGGGCACAACGAGATGCTGATCGGCGAGGCCCTGCGCACCGCCCCGGCGGCCCTCCGCGAGCAGGCCCTGACCAGCGTGAAGTTCGGCGCCCTGCGCGACCCGGAGGGCAACTGGGTGGGTTACGACGGCCGCCCGGCCGCCGTGAAGAACTTCGCCGCCTACTCCCTGCAGCGCCTCGGCGTCGACCACATCGACGTCTACCGGATCGCCCGTCTCGACCCGGACGTCCCCATCGAGGAGACCGTCGGCGCGATCGCCGAACTGATCGAGAAGGGGTACGTCCGGCACGTCGGCCTGAGCGAGGTCGGCGCCGAGACCATCCGGCGGGCCGCCGCCACCGCCCCGATCGCCGATCTGCAGATCGAGTACTCGCTGATCAGCCGGGGCATCGAGCGGGACATCCTGCCCACCACCCGCGAACTGGGCATCGGCATCACGGCGTACGGCGTGCTCTCGCGTGGGCTGATCTCCGGGCACTTCTCCCGCGACCGGCAGCTGGCCGCGAACGACTTCCGCGCCCACTCGCCCCGCTTCCAGGGCGAGAACCTCCAGCACAACCTGAATCTGGTCGAGGCCCTGCGTAAGATCGCCGAGCAGAAGGGCGTGTCGGTCGCGCAGATCGCCATCGCCTGGGTCCTCGCCCAGGGTGAGGACATCGTGCCGTTGGTCGGCGCCCGGACCCGTGAGCGGCTGAGCGAGTCGCTGGGCGCGCTGGACGTCACCCTGGACGCGGCCGACCTGGCGGCGATCGAGGAGGCCGTACCGGCGGACGCGGCGGCCGGCGACCGCTACCCGTCCGCACAGCTGGCACACCTCGACAGCGAGCGCTGATCGTGACTCCGGGTACGGTCTAAGGCATGGCACCGCCCACCGAGACCCTGACCGCCGAGCGCATCCTCGAAGCGACCGAGGAGGTGCTGCGCCGCCATGGCCCGGCCAAGGCCACCGTGGTGGACGTCGCCCGTGCGCTCGGCGTCAGCCATGGCAGCGTCTACCGGCACTTCCGTACCAAGGCGGCGCTGCGCGAGGCGGTCACCAAGCGCTGGCTGGACCGGACGTCGGAGAAGCTCGCGGGAATCGTCGGCGCGGCCGGCACTCCCGAGCAGCGGCTGCGGGCCTGGCTCGCGGCCCTGTTCGCGGCCAAGCGGCACAAGGCGGGCGACGACCCGGAACTCTTCGCCACGTACATGGTGCTGACCGACGAGAACGGCACGGCGGTCGGCGAGCATGTCGCCGACCTGACCGGGCAGCTGACCCGGATCATCGCGCAAGGGGCCGGGTCGGGCGCCTTCTCGGTGCCCGACCCGGCCGCTGCGGCCCGGGCCGTCTTCCAGGCCACCGGCCGCTTCCACGACCCCTGTTACGCCCGGGAGTGGACCGCTCCCGGCGTCGACGAGGAGTTCACGGCCGTAGTGGACCTGCTGGTACGGGGGCTCAGCTCACCTTCACCGTGACGGTGGGCGAGACGACCTTGCCGCTCTTGCTCACGGACGCGACCCGAAGGTGGTGCGTGCCCTTGGGGAGCTTGGCCATCATGGCGTACGAGCTGCCCTTCTTGACCGTCGTGGTCGCCTTCAGGTTCGTCCACTTGCCGGACACCAGGTGCTGGAGCACCAGCGGGCTGCCGATCTTCAGGCCCTTGGTGCGCCCGGTGAGCTTCACCGCTTGGCCGGCCTTCACCGAGGTCTTGTTGACCGTCAGGGTGATCGAGGCCTTGACGGTCATGTGGGTCGTGGACGTGGGGGTCGGTGTCGGTTTGGGCGAGGCGGCGTAGGCTCCGGCGGTTCCGCCGGAGATCAGCGCCACGGAGAGAGCGGCGGCGCCGAGCGCACGGCCGTAGCGATGGCGGAGTACCGAGGTCATGTGTGTCTCCTGTCGCTCGATGGACCTTTCCCAGGCTGAGTCAGCGGGCGGAAAGCGGCCACTCGAAAGGTGACGGAGCGTGTCCCCGGTTGGTAAGAGCACAGGTCAAGCGCGGTGTTGAGAGCCGGTGTTCTTACCTGGAGGGCTGCCGGGCGGCCGCCGGGTCGATCGTCGCCTGATGGGCCTCGGCCAGATGCTCCTCGGCCTTCAGCCACGGCAGGAACTGGGCGCCCCTGCGCCAGCCGCAGGTGTCGCATCGGATGGTGCGCTGCACTCCCGTGCGGTGCACGCGTACGACATGCTCCCGGCCGTGCTGGTCCCAGCGGCTGACCTTGCTCGTGCTGTTGCCCTGCGGCATGACGCCTCACGCCTCCTCGCGTCGGGCACACCCCGACCGGGACAGGAGTGTGCAACAGGACGAACATCAACAGGGGGAGGTTCACCCGGAGTTGTCCAAGCCGTGCCCTGCTTCAACTAACACGGCGGGGCAGGCGCAGGCTGAGCAGGCCGGTCAGCACGATCCCGGCCAACTGCACCAGCAGCGTGGTGACCAGCGCGTCCCGCATGCCCATGCGGGGCACGAGGGTCAGGAACAGGGTGCCGAGCGTGGCCACGCCCAGAGCGAGCGAGGACTGCTGGGTGGTGACCATCACGCCGCTGCCGACACCGGCCCGGGCGGGCGGCACCTCCGACATCACGAGCCGCAGGACGTTGGGCAGTTGGAGCGCCTGTCCGGCACCGGCGACGGCCGCTCCCGGCAGCAGCGAGCCGACGTCCAGATGCGGCCAGTCCCGCCAGGCGGCCAGCCCGATCAGCAGGATGCCCACGCCCTGGACCGCGGAGCCCGCGGTGACGACCCGGGTGCCGAAACGGGCGATCAGCCGGGGCCCGGCGAGGGAGACGAACAGGAACGCCACGGCCATCGGCGCGAGCGCGAGCCCGGCCGGCACCGGACCGAGCCCGGCGCCCTGTTGCAGCGCCAGCGCGATCACGAACATGAACCCGCTGAAGCCGATCGAGAACGGCACCATCAGCGCCAGACCGCGCCGCAGCGAGGCCAGCGCCAGCAGGCTCGGCGGCACCAGCGGGGTGCGCCCCGACCGGTCGGCCCGCCGTTCCACCGCCCAGAACGCGCCGGCGGCGAACGGGAACGCGGCCAGCGACAGCCACGTCCACAGCGGCCAGCCCGCGGCCCGGCCCTCGGTGAGCGGGGCGAGCAGCGTCAGCAGGGACCCCGCGAGCAGGACGGTGCCCAGGCCGTCGACGGGCTCCGGATGCTGCGACCGGGTCTCGGGCATGACCCGCACGGCGAGGATCAACCCGACCACGACGACAGGGACGTTGACGAGGAACACCGACCGCCAGCCGGTGCCGGCGACATCGGCGGCGACGAGCACCCCGCCGAGTATCTGCCCGGCCACCATGGACAGTCCGGCCGTGGCGCCGTACAGGCTCATGGCCTTCGCACGGCGCGCGCCACGCGTCGTGGCCTGGATGGTGGCGAGCACCTGCGGCAGCATCGCGGCGGCCGACGCGCCCTGCGCGACCCGCGCCGCGACCAGGCTCCAGGCGTCGGGCGCCAGTCCGCAGGCCAGCGAGGTCAGCCCGAACGCGGCCATCCCGCCGAGGAACAGCCGACGCCGCCCGAACAGGTCCCCGAGCCGGCCGCCGAGCACCAGCAGTACGGCGTAGGCGACGCCGTACCCGGCGACGACCAGCTCCAGCATGGCCTCGCCCGCACGGAGGTCGGCGCCGATGGCCGGCAGGGCGACGTTGACGATGAAGAAGTCGACCAACGGCAGTGCCGCGGCGAGCAGAACGGTGAACAGTCCGAGCCCGCCGAGTGCGGGCGGTGCGGCCGTCGTCGTAGGGACGGCCCGGGTGGTGACGGTCTCACTCATGCCCTAGAGCCTGCGCCGTCGTTCAGACTGGTACCAGAGTGTCCTCATCCTGGTAGAAGAACTACCTGGCAACAGGATGAGAGGGCAGGCACCCTGGAGCCATGACCACCATGGCCACGGACCACGAGACCGCCCCGCAGCCGGCCCGGGGCTCGGAGATCCGGCGGCACGAGCTGGCCGCCTTCCTGCGCAGCCGCCGTGAGCGCATCAGCCCCGAGCAGGCGGGCCTGCCGCGCGGCGCCCGGCGCCGTACGCCCGGACTGCGCCGGGAGGAGGTCGCGCAGCTCTCCTCGGTCGGCGTCACCTGGTACACCTGGCTGGAACAGGCCCGGGACATCCAGGTCTCCGTCCAGGTCCTGGACGCTCTCGCCCGCGCCCTGATGCTGGACGCCAGCGAACGCGCCCACCTCTTCCAGCTGGCCGGAGCCACCGACCCGACGCCCGCCGCGAGTTGCCCGAGCGTCACCCCGGCCCTGCGCGAGCTGCTGCGCCGGCTGGAGCCGGTCCCGGCCTGCATCCAGAACAGCCGGTACGACATCCTCGCCTACAACCGCACCTACGGCCGTCTCTTCTGCGACCTGGACGCGCTGCCGGCCGAGGACCTCAACTGCATGCTGCTCGTCTACACGAACAAGGAGTGGCAGGAGTCGATCGTCCACCTGGAGGAGACCCAGCGCCTGATGGCCGCCCGGCTGCGCGCCTCGCTCGCCGGTCATCTCGGCGAGCCGGCCTGGAAGATGCTCCTGAAGCGGCTGGACGCGGCCTCCCCCGAGTTCCGCGAGAACTGGCGGCGTTACGAGGTGGTCGGCAGCCGCTCCAAGACCAAGGAGTTCCGCAACGCCCAGGTGGGCCACCTCAGAGTGGAGCACACGGACCTGTGGCTGGGTCCCGACCCGGGCGCCCGCATGGTGACGTACACCCCCGCGGACGAGGAGTCCCGCGAGCGACTGGAGAAGCTGCACGAGATGGCGCGGAGGTAGGTCCTCGGCGGACGAGGCCGCTCATCCGGTCGTGGACCCCGCACTCAGGTCCCCGCGACCACCCCCGCCGCCTCCCGGACCCCCGGTGACGACAGGCTCTCGGCCGTGCGCTCGGCCGTCCCGCGGGCCCAGCGGCCGCTGGTCAGGAGGCCGAGGGCGAGGACGGCCAGGCCACAGGCGGTGAGGATCCACCAGCCGGGGCGGGCCGCGGAGACAAAGGTGTCGCGGTAGGCGGAGGTGTGGATGCCGGAGGCCAGGACAGCGCCGACCACCGCGACGCCCAGGGTCTGGCCCAGCTGTCTGCTCGTCGAGGCGACCGCGGCGGCGACGCCGGCCTGGGCGCGGGGCATGCCGGAGACGGCCGTGTTGGTGATCGGCGCGTTCACGAAACCGAAGCCGATACCGAAGAGGACGTAGCCGATGAGGAGGGTGGCGTTCGACGTCTCCGCCTCGAAGGCCGCGAAGAGGAGGCCGCTCGCCGTCATCGCCGTACCGGCCACCAGGAGGGGGAGGCGCGGGCCGCGGCTGCCGACCAGGCGGCCGGACAGGGGCGCGCACAGGAAGGCCGGCGCGGCCATCGGCAGCATCCACAGGCCCGCGTGCAGCGCGTCGAGACCCCGGACATTCTGCAGATACAGCGTCGACAGGAACAGGAAGCCGCCCAGCGCCGCGAATGCGCCGATCGCGATCACCGTGGCCCCGCTGAACGGCGCCGAGCGGAAGAAGCGCAGGTCGATGAGAGGTTCGGCGCGGCGGGGTTCGTACCAGAGGAGAGCCAGGAGAGCCCCCAGGGCGATCGCCGCGAAGGGAGTCACCGTCGCAGCGCCCGCGTCCGGCGCCTCGATGATCGCGTACGTCAGCGAGCCGAACAGGGCGATGACCAGGAGCTGTCCGATCGGGTCGGGGCGGCGGGCCTTCGGCGCGCGGGACTCGGGGACGAAGCGGAGGGTGAGGAGGAGGGGGGCGAGGCCTACCGGGAGGTTGACCCAGAAGATCGAGCGCCAGCTCACCGACTGGACGAGGAGACCGCCCACCAGCGGGCCCACCGCCATGGAAATGCCGACCACCGCGCCCCACACACCGATCGCGCGGGCTCGCTCCCGGGCGTCGGTGAAGGTGTTGGTGATGATCGACATCGCGACCGGGTTGAGCATCGAGCCGCCGATCGCCTGCACCATGCGGAACACCACCAGCAGGCTGAGGTTCGGCGCCACGGAGCAGAGTACGGAGCCGACCGTGAACACGATCAGGCCGGTCATGAAGACCTTCTTGCGGCCGACGCGGTCGGCCGTCGAGCCCGCGAGCATCAGCAGCGAGGCGAGCACCAGCGTGTAGGCGTCGATCGTCCACTGCAGGCCGGAGGTGGCGGCGTGCAGATCGCGCTGCATGGACGGCAGCGCCACGTTCAGCACGGTGTTGTCCAGGCTCACGATCAGCAGGCTCATGCAGCAGATCGCGAGCACGAGCAGGCGACGGCGAGAGCTCAACTCGGGCATGGGATTCAATGTACTCCGATTTCTGTAGTGCGTCTAACTAATGACCGTTACATGATCTTCGCGGGCAGCCGCAGACCGAGCCATCCCAGCCCCACCAGTCCCGCCGCCTGCGCCGCCAGCACCACCGCCAGCGCCTCCCGCATGCCGAGACCGGGAGTCAGCGACAGGAACAGCGAGCCGAGTGTCGCGACCCCGACCGCCAGGCACGACTGCTGGAGCGTGGCCGCCAGCCCGCTGCCCGCGCCCGCCAGCCGGGCCGGGATCGCCGCGAGCAGGATCCGGTAGTAGAGGGGGAGTTGGAGACCCTGGCCCACGCCGCACAGCGCCAGACCGGGGGCGAGGAGCAGCGGGCTGAGCCGGGGCCAGGGACCCAGCAGCGCGGTCGCCGTCACCGTCGCCAGCCCCGCGATGTGCACCACCGCCGCCAGCGTCACCGCCCGCCCGCCGAACCGTCGTACGGCACGCGGCGCCAGCATCGACGCCGCGAACTGCGCCACCCCCATCGGCACCAGCGTCAGCCCGGCCCCCAACGCCCCGTATCCGAGGCCCTGTTGCAGCGTCACCGCGCTCACGAACATCCAGCCCGCGAAGCCGATGAACACCGGCAGGCCCAGCAGCAGGCCCCGGCGGACCTCCGGCGCGGTCAGCAGAGACGGGGGCAGCAGGGGGCTGCCGCCGGCCCGCTCGGCCCGCCGCTCCACCCCGTAGAACCCCGCCCCGCACAGCGGCGCCGCGCACAGCAGCAGCACCGACCACAGCGGCCAGCCCGCCGCCCGGCCCTCGGTCAGCGGCAGCAGCAGCGCGGTCAGCGTCGCCGCCAGCAGCGCCGTACCGGCGAGGTCACCCCGCGCGGCCCGCTGGGCCCTGCTTTCCGGCACCGCCCGCAGCGCACAGACCAGGGCGGCGACGGCCACCGGCACGTTGACCAGGAACACCGCGCGCCAGCCGGTGCCCGCGAGATCGGCGGCCACCAGCACCCCGCCCAGCACCTGGCCGAGTACGACGGACACCCCGCCGACCGAGCCGTACAGGGCGACCGCGCGGGCCCGCCGCTCCCCGGACGTCGTCGCGTGGATGGTGGCCAGCACCTGCGGCAGCAGAGCCGCCGACGCGGCACCCTGCGCGATCCGCGCCGCCACCAGCCACCCGGCGGTCGGCGCCAGCCCGCACACCAGCGAGGTCAGCCCGAAACCGGCCACCCCCCACAGGAACAGCCGCCGCCGGCCGTGGCCGTCGCCGAGCCGGCCGCCGAGGACGAGCAGCACCGCGTACGCCACCGCGTAGCCGGCCACCACCATCTCCAGCGTGGCCGGCGGCGCGTGCAGATCGCGCTCGATCGTCGGCAGGGCGACATTGACGATGAAGAAGTCGATCATCGGCAGGGCGGTGCCGAGGAGGAGGGTGAACAGGCCCAGGGGGCTGAGCGCGCGGGGGCCGGCTGCCGTCGTGAGAGGGGTCGTCGTGGTCACGTCACCGACTCTGCGCCGGCGCCCAGCCGGGTACCAGGCGGTGCTCATCCAGGTACCGGCACCAACTGGAACCGGGTTACGGCGGGACGGCACCCTTGGTGCATGAGCATCGCAGCGCCGGAACACCGCACGGAGCAGCCGCCAGCGCAGCACATCCGCACGGAGCAGCCGAAGGCGCAGCACGTCCGGCGCCGGGAACTGGCCGCCTTCCTGCGCAGCCGCCGCGAGCGCATCACCCCGGAGCAGGTCGGCCTGCCGCGCGGCCCGCGCCGCCGTACACCGGGACTGCGACGGGAGGAGGTCGCCCAGCTCTCCGCGGTCGGCGTCACCTGGTACACGTGGATCGAGCAGGCCCGCGCCACCCATGTCTCCGCGCAGGTGCTGGACGCCGTCGCCCGGGCCCTGCTCATGGATCCCACCGAGCGCGCCCACCTCTTCGCCCTCGCCGGGACCGCCGACCCGCGCACCGACCCCGAGTGCCCGGTGGTCTCCACGTCCGCGCGGAAGGTCGTCGAACGGCTCGCGCCCTACCCGGCCGCCCTGCAGAACGCCCGGTACGACATCCTCCACGCCAACCGCCCCTTCGCCCAGGTCTTCGGCGACCCCGCCGAGCTGCCGCCGGCCGAGCGGAACTGTCTGTGGCTGCTGGCCACCAGCGAGCGCTGGAAGCGGGACTTCCTCGACCGGGACGAGATGCTGCGGGACCTGATCGCCAAGTACCGGGCGGCCATGGCCGAGCACGTGGCCGAGCCCGCGTGGAAGGAGCAGCTGGACCGGCTGCAGGCGGTCTCCGGGGAGTTCCGCGAGCTGTGGGGACGGCACGAGGTCGCGCCGATGTCCCCGCACGTCAAGCGGTACCGGCACCCGGTGGTCGGCCTGATCCGCCTGGAGCACCGCAACATGTGGCTGGCACCACAGTCACCGGCCCACCGCGTGGTCGCGTACATCCCCGCCGACGAGGAGAGCGAGGAGCGGCTGGAGCGGTTGGCCGAGCTGTCGGCCGAGTGAGGGACAATGGGTGCTTGCCCCGTGCTGTACATCCGCCCCGGAGTCGTCTGATGACCCACCCGCTCTCCATCGGCCCGCACGCCGTGACGCCGCCCGTCGTGCTCGCACCCATGGCGGGCATCACCAACGCGCCCTTCCGCACGCTGTGCCGTGAGTTCAGCGGGGGCAAGGGGCTGTTCGTCAGCGAGATGATCACGACCCGGGCGCTGGTCGAGCGCAACGAGAAGACCATGCAGCTGATCAGGTTCGACGCGAGCGAGCGGCCGCGTTCGATCCAGCTGTACGGCGTCGACCCGGCGACCGTCGGCAAGGCCGTCCGCATGATCGCGGAGGAGGACCTGGCCGACCACATCGACCTGAACTTCGGCTGCCCGGTCCCCAAGGTGACCAGGAAGGGCGGCGGCTCGGCCCTCCCCTACAAGCGGAACCTGCTGCGCGCGATCCTGCGCGAGGCGGTGACCGGCGCCGGTGATCTGCCGGTGACGATGAAGATGCGCAAGGGCATCGACGACGATCACATCACCTACCTCGACGCCGGCCGTATCGCCGTCGAGGAGGGCGTCACGGCGATCGCGCTCCATGGCCGTACGGCCGCCCAGCACTACGGCGGCACCGCCGACTGGGACGCCATCGCACGCCTGAAGGAGCACGTGCCGGAGATCCCCGTGCTCGGCAACGGCGACATCTGGTCGGCCGAGGACGCGCTGCGGATGGTCCGGGAGACCGGCTGCGACGGAGTGGTCGTGGGACGCGGCTGCCTGGGGCGGCCGTGGCTGTTCGCGGACCTGGTCGCCGCCTTCGAGGGACGGCTGGAGGACCTGGCCCGCCCGTCGCTGCGCGAGGTCGCCGGCGTCATGGTCCGCCACGCCCGTCTGCTCGGCGAGTGGCTCGGGGACGAGTCCAAGGGCGTGATCGACTTCCGCAAGCACGTCGCCTGGTATCTGAAGGGCTTCGCGGTCGGCTCCGAGATGCGCAAGCGGCTCGCGATCACATCCTCCCTTCAGGAGCTGCGGGCCGGCCTGGACGAGCTGGACCTCGACCAGGCCTGGCCGCTCGGCGCCGACGGCCCGCGCGGCCGTACGTCCGGCAACAACCGGGTGGTGCTGCCGGACGGCTGGCTGAAGGACCCGTACGACTGCGCGGGCGTCAGCGAGGACGCGGAGCTGGACACCTCCGGAGGCTGATCAGCCCTTCTTCGGGTGCGGGGTCGAGCCGTACGCCGTCAGGAAGCGGTCCCGGAACGCGCTCATCTTCCAGACCGGCGCGTTGTGCGCGGGACGCAGGCCGTCGGTCCAGCCCCAGCTGTCGATCTTGTCGAGGAGCTTCGGGTCCTTGGCGACGATCGAGACCGGCACGTCACGGCTGGCGTGGTTGCCGCTGGCGTGGGCGTTCGGCTGGTGGTCGCCGAGGAAGACCAGCACGGTGTTGTCGTTGCCGTAGCGCTCCAGCCACTCGGTCAGCGCCGTCACCGTGTACTGGACGGACTTGCCGTACTCCTCCTTGGTGTGCGTGTCGTCGGTGAGGGTGTAGGTGGATGGGTGACCCGCCTTCTCGATGGAGTCGAAGACCGAGCCGTCGCCCAGCTGGTTCCAGGGGACCATCCTGGGGATCGGCGCCCAGGGGGTGTGGCTGGAGGTCAGGATGAGGAGGGACATCCGTGACTTGCCGTCGGCCGGCTTCTTGCTGTGCACACGGTCCTGGTACTGCTGGAGCGTGTACTGGTCCGGCATCGTCGACCAGCTGAACTTCGGTCCCCTGTAGCCGAGTTCGAAGGCGTTGTAGACCTTGTCCAGGCCGTACCACTTCTGCTCCGGCCACCCCTTCTGCACGCCCGGCATGACACCGACGGTGTCGAAGGCGCCGGTCTTCTTGAACGCGTCGGTCAGACTCATGTGGTCGCTGGCCATGACCGTGCGGTAGCGCTGCTGGTCGCTGATCCACAGGCCCGACATGGTGGTGGAGTGCCCGAGCCAGCTGCTGCCGCCGTACGTCGCCGAGGTCAGCCAGCCGCTCTTGGCGTGGAAACCGGCCTTGGCCAGCGCCTTGGTGCGCGCGTCGAGGGTGCGGTCGACGCCGGGCGCCATGATCGGATCCTCGACCGCGCTACGCCCGTAACTCTCGATGAACGTGAAGATCATGTCCTTGCCGCGCAGATCCGGCACCAGCTGGCTGCCCGGGGTGTTCCCGAAGGCGTCCACCCTGGCCACCTTCTCGAACTCCGCCTGGTCCTTGAGCGTGGCCGAGATCAGGTGAGCCTGGGCCTTCAGCGCGGTGGCGGTGTTGTCGGAGGCGAGCGGTACGCCGGACATCTGGAGGCCGAGCGAGGAGCAGGTGATCCAGACGACCCCGGCCACCAGCGTGCCCCGGGTCGCGATGCCGGTGTGCCGGGCGAGCAGATTACTCAGCCGGATCATGGACAGTGCCAGCAGCACGAAGAGCAGCAGCACGAGGAGGATCAGACCGGCGACGGCGACCAGGGTCTTCGTACGGCCGAGCGAGTCCTCCAGATAGGACTCCGCGTCGCCGAACAGGCTCCAGTCGAGAACGACGTTGAAACCTCGGCCGAGGTACTGCTGGAAGCCCATGTCGAGCGCGTTCAGCACGGTCATCGCTGCCAGCGCTACCCCGGACACGGCAGCCAGCACCACCCGCGGCCGGCGCGGCAGAGCGATCATCACGGCCGCCCCGATCACGGCCTCCGCCGGTATCCGCAGAAACTGCGAAGGCTCCAGCTGCGCCACGGAGTTCGGCATCACCAGCGCGGCGACGACCAGGACGGCGGCGAGCACGCTGACCGTGCCGGACAGCACCCGCACGACCTCGGGATGCCCCTCCCGCCAGCGCCGCGTACCCGTCCGCCAGGCGACCCAGAGACGCCGGAGCCAGGCGGCCCACAGCCGCCAGGAGGGGCGGGGAATGAGCGCGGGCGTTTCGACGGGGGCGTCGTCGTCCGGTGCTCCGGTTTCCAGCTGGCGCGTGCTCGTGTCCTGAGACACCCGAGGTCCTTCCGTACGACACCCGTGACGTCTCTCCGTACGGCCACCCCACAACCCCTGTTCACAGCACTTTGCAAACACCGGGCAAATATCGGGCTTTTAGGGGCACCCCAATGGCGCTAGACCCCACCCACTCCCGTCAGCAGAGCAAGCGGCACCGCAGCCGACCGAGACTCCCGCACACACGCATGCGGATAGGGAACCGGCTCCGGATGAGTGTCCCTCCCGTACCCGGCCAGGACTTCCGGCAGACGATGTCCAGCCACCGTCGCCGCGTCGATCAGCGAACGCGCCACCGTACGGGCCTCGTCATGCAGCCCGTACCGCGCAAGACCCAGCGTGATCAGCGCGTTGTCATGCGGCCACACAGAACCCCGGTGATACGAGAGCGGGTGGTACGCCGCCTGCCCTGCGGCCAGCGTCCGCACACCCCAGCCGGAGAAGAAGTCCGGCTCCAGCAGCCGTCGGCCCACCACCTCGCCGTACTCCTTGTCCAGCAGCCCCGACCACAGAAGATGCCCGGCGTCGGAGGCCAGCGCGTCGATCTGGCGGCCCTGGCCGTCCAGCGCGAGCGCCGGGAAGGAGTGCTCCCGCATCCAGAAGTCCCGCTGGAACCGGTCCCGCAGATCGGCTGCCACCTGCTCCAGCAGCGCCGCGTACGTCTCGTCGCCCCACACCGTGCGCCCCAGCCACGCCGTGCGGCGCAGTGCGTCGTACGCGTAGCCCTGCGCGCCCGCCGCCATGACCGCGCCGGTGGGCCGGGTGCCGTCGGCGCAGCAGATCGCGCCGGGGGAGTCCTTCCAGTTCTGGTTGGCGAGACCGCCCTCGTCGGCGCGGTAGACGAGGTAGCCGCGCGAGGTCAGGCCGCCGTGGTCCAGCATCCAGCCGACGGCGGCACGCGCGTGCGGCTCCAGGCGCCGGGCCGGGACCTGGTCCCCGGTCCGTTCGACGTACGCGCCGAGCAGGATCAGGAACAGCGGGGTCGCGTCGACCGAGCCGTAGTACCGCCCGAACGGCACCTGCCCGAAGTGCGCCAGTTCGCCGTGGCGTACCTCGTGCACGATCTTGCCGGGCTGGGCGACCGGGGACAGGCCGGTGCCGGCCGCCTGGGTCGCGGCGAGCGCGGGGAGCGTGGCGGCGGCCAGCTCCGGGCGGTACGGCAGGGCGAACAGGGAGGTGAGCAGGGCGTCGCGGGCGAGGAGGGTGAGGAACCAGGGGGCTCCGCCGGCCGGGACGCGCAGTTCCTCGCCGTCCGGTCCGGTGGCCGGCACCTGGAGCGCGGCCAGGTCGGCGAGGCCCCGCGCACAGGCGGCCGCCAGTTCCGGCCAGCTGGTCGGGAAGGCCACGCCCTCCATGAACTCCCCCTCCGCAGCCAGGAGTTGCTCGTCCTGGGCCACGGGGTCGCGGGGCACGCGCAGGGCGCGTTTCTCGCCGTGCGGGCGGGCGATCACGCGGAGCAGCAGCTCGGTCGTGCCGTGCGGGTCCAGGCCGAGGGTCCACACCAGGCGCCGGGCGCCGGTGCCGGTCTCCTCCACGGCGTCGGGGGCGGGGTCGGCCGTGATGGTCGTACGCGATCGCCATTCGGCGCGCCGGTAGGTGAACTCGATGCCGTCGTCGAGGACTTCGCGGGAGCGTACGGCGCCGGGCTTGGCGTAGGTGCGGTGGTCGGAGCGGAGTTCGAACTGGTCGGTGAAGTCGGCGTCGGCGGTGATGGCGAGCCGGACCGTGGTCGGCTCCGGGCGGTTGCTGGTCACCCGCAGCGACTCCACGAACGAGCTGTCGCCGACGGCCTGACGGCGGAACAGGGTGTGCGCCGGAGGCTCCTGCCGGCCGCCCCGCGGGACCAGCACACAGCGGGCCGCGTCACTGTCGGTGACCGGGGTGAGCACCTCGGGCACGGCGCCGTCCACGGTGAGCTGCCAGCGGCTGAGATGCCGGGCGTCTCGTACGAACAACCCGTCCGGGGAACCGTTGCCCCGGACGCCGCTGATGTCGCCCCGGTCGCCCACGGCGGCGAACGTCGCCCCGTGCACAAGCAGATGATGCCGGTCGCTCATCCCCGGTCTCCTCCTTCGTCACTGCTGTCGAACGTGCCGGTAGCCGCCTTGGACACGCCCTCGCCGGGGCGCTTGGGAAGGTCTTTGTGCAGCTCTTGGTTTCGCTCTCGACGCAGCTCATGGTGCAGATCGAGGGCGAGCGCGGCGGTCCAGCCGAAGCCGGTCGCGCCGCAGGCCTCTCCGGTGTACGGGTCGACGTACTCCGCGAAATCGGTGGCGTCGGCGAGGTGGAGCACGGCCGCGCGCAGCGCGTCGGCCCGCTCCCGCTCGCCGTGCAGGCGCAGTCCCCGCTCCAGCAGCCAGCCGGTGTTGAACCAGGCCGGGCCGCGCCAGTACCGGTGCGGGTCGAAGGCCTCGCCGAGCAGGTCGTAACTGGGCACGAGCCGGGTACGACCACCGAGCCCGAAGTGCGGCCCGCACACCGTACGGACGAGCGCGCCGGCCACGTCACGCGGCAGCCCGGGCAGAATGAGCGGCATCAGCCCGGTGACCCCACGTTCACGGATCAGGCCGGACCCCGCATGCTCGCAGACCGGCCCGCGGACGCCCCGCTCGCCGACCGCTCCGGACACTCCCCACTCAGGCATAGACCCCCCGCCCCGAAGATCCCGGCACAGGAACATCCCGGCGGCCGGGTCCCACAGCCGGTCCACCAGGGCCGCCGTCAGGCGTTCGGCACGCGCGTGCCGGGCTGTGCCCGCCGCGCCCAGTTCCCCGGCGATCCGGGCCAGCGCGTGCTCGGAGGCGATGAGCAGGGCGTTGAAGGAGGGGTCCTCTACGGCGAACTCCCCGTCGCCGACCCTGCTTCGCCCGCCCGTCCCGTCCCTGTTTCTCCCGCCCGCCCCGTCCCTGCTTCGCCCGCCCGCCCCATCCCCGCCTTTCCCGCCCGCCCCATCCCTGTACCCGGCGTCCCGGTAGTCGGCGGCCAGCCGTACGTAACGCCCGTAGTCCAGATCAGTCGGCCGGTCCTCGGGTGCGCCGTGGGCGAGGTCGGCGCGGCGGAAGGAGCGGGCCGGGGCCGGGGTGATCCGGGCGAGCGGGGCGTCCCAGCAGGGGCTGTTGTCCATGCCCTGCTCCCAGGGGTGGACGATCGACACCAGCCCCGCACCGCCCAGGTCCCGGCGGTGCAGCAGATAGCGGTGCCAGGCGGCCAGCCTCGGGTAGACCCGGGCCAGAAAGCCGCGCGCCCGGGACAGACCGGGGTCGGCGCGGTGCACCAGCCAGGCCGCGAGCGCGTGCACCGGTGGCTGGACGATGCCCGAGGTCTGTACGGTGCGCGGGGCGCCCGCGGGGCGGCCGGCGGTGGTGGAGCGCCAGAAGTCGGGGCTCGGAAAGTAGGCGTCGAGCGGTACGGAGGGGTTGAAGACGATGTGCGGGACGCGTCCGTCGGCCCATTGGGCGGCCAGCAGCGTCTCCAGCTCGGTCTGGGCCCGCTGCGGGGAGATGTGCCGCAGGCCGATCGCGATGAACGCCGAGTCCCAGGACCACTGGTGCGGATACAGGTTCCGGGAGGGGACCGTCGAGCTGCCCGTCCAGTTCGCGTCGAGCACCTTGGCGGCTCTGATGTGCAGAGACGCGTCGGAGGCCGGAGGGTCGTACGCGATCTTGCACTCCATCGGGCGGGCGGTGAGCTGCGTGCTGCGATCCACTCGGGGCTCCCCGAAGACGAAAAGGCACCCGGCTGGGCCGGCCAGGTTCGGTTGCTACGGCCGTAGAGTTACGTCTATTTAACACGCAAAACTCACTATGTAATGCATGGTTGGGAAGCACAAGGGGGTGAGCATGACCAACCGTCAGGAGAGGCCCGTCAGACGGGGCGGACAGGCCGGCGCCGGCGAGCTGCTGGAACTGGTGCGCAGCGGCCGGGCCGTGACGCGCGGTGCGCTCCAGCAGGTCACCGGGCTGTCCCGGGCGACCGTCGGCCAGCGCCTGGACCGGCTGTTCCGGGCCGGCTGGCTGCGCGAGGGCGCCGGCGGACCGGTCGGCTCACCGCTCGGCGGCCGCCCCTCGATCACCCTGGAGTTCGACGACCGCCACGCCGTGGTGCTCGCCGCCGACCTGGACACCCGGCACGCCCGCGCGGCCGTCCTCGGCCTGACCGGCGAGATCCTCGCTGAGCACTCGGGGAGATTGGTCGTCGAGGACGGTCCGGAGGCGGTGCTCGGCGAACTCGGCCACTGGTTCGACCGGTTGCTGGAGAAGACCGGGCGTCCGGCGGCGGACGTCTGCGGCATCGGGCTCGCCGTGCCCGGCCCGGTGGACACCGGGACCGGCCGGGTGGTGCAGCCCCCGATGATGCCCGGCTGGGACGGTTACGACATAAGGGGCCGTCTCTCCCGCGCCTTCACCGAGCACACCGGCGCGGGTGCGGTCCCGGTCCTGGTGGACAACGACGCCAACCTCATGGCCTACGGCGAACAGCGCGCCGGACATCCCGACTGCGCGGCATTCGTACTGGTCAAGGTGTCCACGGGCATAGGCGCCGGGGTGGTCGTGGACGGCGCGATCTACCGGGGCGTCGACGGTGGCGCGGGCGACATCGGGCACATCCGCATCGGCGCGGACGCGCTGTGCCGCTGTGGTTCGCACGGCTGTCTCGCCGCCGTCGCGAGCGGCGGCGCCGTGGCCCGGCGGCTGGCGGAGAGCGGGGTGCCGGCCGCTTCCGGCGCGGACGTACGGGACCTGCTGGCCGCCGGGCACCCCGAGGCCACGGCGCTGGCCCGCGAGGCCGGGCGTCAGGTCGGTGTGGTGCTGGCGACGGTCGTGACCCTGCTCAACCCGGGCGTGCTGATGATCGCGGGCGACCTCGCGGGTACGCCCTTCCTCACCGGGGTGCGCGAGCTGCTCTACCAGCGGGCGCTGCCGCGCTCCACGGCCCACCTGGACATCGTCACCTCGCGGCTGGGGGAGCGGGCCGCGCTCATCGGAGCGGGTGCGCTGGTCGTGGAACACCTCTACGCGCCGGAACGGGCCGAGGAGCGGCTGCGGGCGCTGGGTGTGTGACATCGCCGCCGGCGGGTGCGTTCGGTGCCGCCGGGCGTGTGACGAGGGTGTTTCCGGTATCGGAAGGCGGTCCGCATGGTGAAATCCGGCGGGCTGTGGCAGCGTGATTCTCGCCACCCTTGATAAGGGTTGCGCTCAGATGAGCGAATCATGGGCGACTGCACTTCTCCAAGGGGTGGCACTGGGTGCCACCCCTTGATCGTTCATCGATCGAAATCAGACGTGCAGGATCCCCGCTCATCTGAGCGGAAAACCTCGCATCTCGGGGTGTGTGCGTTCAAGAAGTGAAGACATCGAGCCCTGTCGGCTTGCCAAGCCTTGACTTTCGATCCGCTGGCGGACGACTGGTTACAGGCGCATGACGCGCAAGTAGACGTACCCATGTTCCTTCGATCTGGGTATGTTCCTCGCCGTCAGGGCAGCCACCGTGGCCTCAAGGAGTCGAGACCCGTGTCGGAAAACAAAGAACCCCACGGAGTGAAGTTCGTTTACGACTTCACCGAGGGAAACAAGGACCTCAAGGACCTCCTCGGCGGCAAGGGCGCCAACCTCGCCGAGATGACCAACCTCGGTCTGCCGGTCCCTCCCGGCTTCACCATCACCACGGAGGCCTGCAAGGTCTACCTGGAGAGCGGCGAGGAGCCCGCGGCACTGCGTGACGAGGTGAGTGCGCACCTCGACGCCCTGGAGTCCCGCATGGGCAAGAAGCTCGGCCAGCCCGACAACCCGCTGCTGGTCTCCGTCCGCTCCGGCGCCAAGTTCTCCATGCCCGGCATGATGGACACGGTCCTGAACATCGGATTGTCGGACAAGTCGGTACAGGGCCTGGCCAAGCAGGCCGGCGACGACCGCTTCGCCTGGGACTCCTACCGCCGCCTGATCCAGATGTTCGGCAAGACCGTCCTCGGCGTCGACGGCGACCTCTTCGAGGAGGCCCTGGAGGCGGCCAAGGGGGCCAAGAAGGTCACGGTCGACACCGACCTGGAGGCCGCCGACCTGAAGAAGCTGGTCACCACCTTCAAGAAGATCGTCAAGAAGGAGGCCGGCCGGGACTTCCCGCAGGACCCGCGCGAGCAGATGGACCTCGCCATCAAGGCGGTCTTCGACTCGTGGAACGGCGACCGGGCGAAGCTGTACCGCCGCCAGGAGCGCATCCCCGGCGACCTCGGTACGGCCGTCAACATCTGCTCGATGGTCTTCGGCAACCTGGGCCCGGACTCCGGCACGGGCGTGGCGTTCACCCGCGACCCCGCCTCGGGTCACCAGGGCGTCTACGGCGACTACCTGCAGAACGCCCAGGGCGAGGACGTGGTGGCGGGCATCCGCAACACCGTCCCGCTCGCGGAGCTGGAGTCGATCGACAAGAAGTCGTACGACCAGCTGATGCAGATCATGGAGACGCTGGAGAACCACTACAAGGACCTCTGCGACATCGAGTTCACGATCGAGCGCGGTCAGCTGTGGATGCTCCAGACCCGGGTCGGCAAGCGCACGGCGGGCGCGGCTTTCCGTATCGCCACGCAGCTGGTCGACCAGGGCCTGATCGACGAGACGGAAGCCCTCCAGCGGGTCACCGGCGCCCAGCTGGCCCAGCTGATGTTCCCGCGCTTCGACGAGCAGGCGAAGGTGGCCCAGGTGGCGCGCGGTATCGCCGCGTCCCCGGGCGCGGCGGTGGGCAAGGCGGTCTTCGACTCGTACACGGCCGTGAAGTGGTCCCGCTCGGGTGAGAAGGTCATCCTGGTCCGCCGCGAGACGAACCCCGACGACCTGGACGGCATGATCGCGGCGGAAGGCATCCTCACGTCGCGCGGCGGCAAGACGTCGCATGCGGCCGTGGTCGCCCGGGGCATGGGCAAGACCTGTGTCTGTGGCGCGGAGGAGCTGGAGGTCGACACCAAGCGCCGCCGCATGACGGTCCCGGGCGGCCACGTCGTGGAAGAGGGCGACCTGATCTCCATCGACGGCTCCTCCGGAAAGGTCTACCTGGGCGAGGTCCCGGTGGTCCCGTCCCCGGTCGTGGAGTACTTCGAGGGCCGGATGCACGCGGGCGCCCACGACGCCGACGAGTTGGTCGAGGCCGTGCACCGCATCATGGCCTTCGCCGACCGCAAGCGCCGGCTGCGCGTGCGCGCCAACGCGGACAACGCCGAGGACGCCCTGCGGGCCCGCCGCTTCGGCGCCCAGGGCATCGGCCTGTGCCGCACGGAGCACATGTTCCTCGGCGACCGCCGTGAGCTGGTCGAGCGCCTCATCCTGGCCGACACGGAGGACGAGCGCCAGGAGAGCCTGAAGGCACTGCTCCCGCTGCAGAAGCAGGACTTCGTGGAGCTGTTCTCGGCGATGGACGGCCTGCCCGTGACCGTCCGGCTGCTGGACCCCCCGCTGCACGAGTTCCTGCCGGACATCACGGAGCTGTCGGTCCGGGTGGCCCTCGCCGAGTCCCGCCAGGAGCCCCACGAGAACGAGCTGCGCCTGCTCCAGGCGGTCCACCGCCTGCACGAGCAGAACCCGATGCTCGGCCTGCGCGGCGTACGCCTCGGCCTGGTCATCCCCGGCCTGTTCACCATGCAGGTCCGCGCGATCGCCGAAGCGGCGGCCGAACGCAAGAACGCCAAGGGCGACCCGCGCGCCGAGATCATGATCCCGCTGGTCGGCACGGTCCAGGAGCTGGAGATCGTCCGCGAGGAGGCCGACCAGGTCATCGCGGAGGTCGAGGCGGCGACGGGCACCGAGCTGAAGCTGGCGATCGGCACGATGATCGAGCTGCCGCGAGCGGCCCTCACGGCGGGCCAGATCGCGGAGGCGGCGGAGTTCTTCTCCTTCGGCACGAACGACCTGACGCAGACGGTATGGGGCTTCAGCCGCGACGACGTGGAGGCGTCCTTCTTCACGGCGTACCTGGAGAAGGGAATCTTCGGCGTATCCCCCTTCGAGACGATCGACAGGGACGGCGTGGGCTCCCTGGTGAAGCTGGCGGCGGAAGCGGGCCGACGCACCCGCCCCGACCTCAAGCTCGGCGTCTGCGGCGAGCACGGCGGTGACCCGGAGTCGGTCCACTTCTTCCACGAGGTGGGTCTGGACTACGTCTCCTGCTCCCCGTTCCGCATCCCGGTCGCCCGCCTCGAAGCGGGCCGCGCGGCGACGAACTCGGAGGGCAGCGACCACCGCTGACCCACCCCGAACGCCGGAGCCGCCGCCTGTCCCCGACCCTCAACCGATGGGCGACGGCTCCGGACCACGAAAGGAGAGGCGGCATCCTGTGCGGGGGTGCCGCCTCTCCGTGTGTCCCTCAGGGCTCACCTTCGCGGAAGCCGTGCATCCTCTTCAGCGGCCGTCCGCCGGGTTTGACCGTCGTGGCCCCGCACGGAACCGGTGTGGCAGGGGCAGTCGCAACGGGGCGTCAGCAGTATGCCAATGGCTCCCGGAAGGGGTATGTCCTGCGTCTGGATGCACGCGTGGTGCAACTCCTCGTAGCCGGGCCGCCTGGCCAGTGCGCACTCCGCAGATGGAGACGGACTCTCCGCGTCGTTGCCCGGGTTTCCAGCGCCGTCCGGGAGAAGCGTGTTCGCCACCACCGCTGCCATTCGCCTGGACCGGGCATTGGCCTCTGCTACCTGCGCGTTCAGAGTCCCCGGCGGGCGCACCAACTCCAGGTGCTCCGGCTTCGCGTCCCATTCCCTGCCACCGCCGAGTGGCCTCAGCTGCACGTACGAACCGACGAACCCCATGATTCTGCCGATTTTGCCGGTATCGGTGTCCTTCACGATGGTGCCGATGCCCGGTGTATCTGTCATGGCAGTGCCTCCCCGGACAGCGCCAGCCGCCGTTCCACGGACGACGCCACGTAGTAGCGGGCTGGTGAACCTTGTCCCATGTCCGTGGCGAGCACCGGCGGCGCGGGTGGCCACAGATGAGGAGCTCTGCGGTGCCTGGCCCACTGGAGGGCGCGCGTCAACTCTCCTGATGACGGAAAGCCTTCATGCCCGTACGCCTCCGGGGCCGAGGCCGGGGTGGCGCGGTCGTGTACGCCAGGACTAACCCACCGGAGCACGAACGCTCTCACGTATGCGAGGGCCCGTAACGCGATATGCACAGTCAACTCCTTCGCAGTCGGCCGTGTCCCGGGCCGTAGCGCGGCGCCGGGTTTTGGGAAGCGCGACGAATCGGCAACTTGGATATCCAAGTTGGGGAGAGCTTATTGGTGGATGCTTGGATATACAAGCAGTCACGTGAAGGGCGGCCCGAGGGGAAGGGGTAACCGATGGTCAGGGCACGTCAATGACGTACTGGAACCGATGGCGGTCGCACGGCACGCGTGAGTCCAGTACCTCGACCACTCGCCCGTCCTGGACCCAGGTACTGCGCAGCACGCGTGCCAGGGGAACGCCGGGCGGGATATGCAATGTGTCGACCTCTGAAGGCGTGGGCATCCGGATGTCCAGATCCTCCACGAAGCGCATGATGCGCTGTTTCACCGGACCAGCCCGATCCTCGATCAAGGCGCTTACGCCGCCGGCGATGCGTCGGGGTTCCTCCACTGGGCTGCCAGCGAACAGCTCTGCCGGGTAGTACCCATCGGCCAGCTGCATGGGTTCGTCGTCGATGAGGAAGACGCGTCTACGCACGATCACCGGTGTGCTCGCCGGAGTCCCGAGTCGTTCCGCGATTTCGGCCGGAGCCGGGACCCTCTCCACCGACAGGATTCGCTGTTCGGCCCGCAGGCCCTGTGCTGCCGCCTCGGCGGTGAAGTTGCTGACGCCGGTGGAACGCCGCTCGCGGAAGTTCGCTCCGGTCGTTTGCATGAGCACTCGGGGCTGCGGGCGCACGAAAACGCCCCGGCCTTGTTCGCTGATCAGCAGCCCGTCAGCCTTGAGCAGGGACAGGGCTTTGCGGACAGTGACCCGTGTCGTGCCGTACTGGTCCTTGAGTTCGTTCTCTGATTTCAGCTTCTCACCCGGAGCCAGCTTCCCTTTCGCGATCGCGGCGCGCAGATCGTCGGCGATCTGACGGTATGGGGGAAGATCGCGGTCGGGCATGAACGTCACCTCGGGTTCGGCTGTCCCGGTAAGGCTATGTGAAGGCCCAGCCGCTCCACTGCTCGACCCGGACGGCGACCGCAGGGCCCTGGGGTGGAGACTCCCCGTACTGGGCGTACTTGTCGCACAGCAGCCTCACCGCGTGCTGGCGCTCTTCACCTTCCTCCAGGACTTCGCCACGGCCGTCGGCGCGTGCCCACCACAGCTCTGACCAGTCGTCGTCGTAGTGGTCGACCAGTGCTGTCACTGCCGGGTTCTCCCGGATGTTGCGCAAGCGGCGCAGATTCCAGGTGCTCTTGGGCTTGTGGTCGACTGCGAAGTACAGGACGTCGTCCTGGACGGCGAAGGTGACGGGTACCGCATGCGGCACCCTGTTGGCGTCGGCGGTCGCCAGCCGGGCGACGGATGACGCGACAAAACGTTCCCGGGCGACGAACGGCGAGAGCTTCATGCGTCCCACGGTAGTGAAGGCTTGGAGCCCTGGCCGCCTTGGACCGTCAAGGATTCAGCCTGGTTGGCGTGGTGCCGTCGTCACGGATCTCGGATCCGCTTTGCCGGGCTGCCTGCCGATGCCCGAATCTCGGAGCTGCACGAGTAGATTGTGGCGCTGCCAAGCGCACTTCGAAGATCCGAAGCCGGGCTATGTCGCAGCCTGGGCACATCTCCCCGAGTGGCAGCGGGAAACCGACGCCGACATCTTCGAGGCTGTCGAGCAGAGCGCGTGATCTGGAGGGGCGGCACCCGGTGTGGGCGCCGCCCCTCATTCAGTTACGCGTGGTCAACAGGCCTTCCACCAAGGCCGTCAGGCCGTGCGCGTACGTGGCCTGCGGGGTCAGTGGTGCCCAGCGTTCCGCCACCTCGGCCAGGCGGGGGAGTTCGGTCGGGTCGGGGCCGGTGAAGTCGCGGTCGCGGTGCGTCGGGCGGTCGCCGGTCGTGCGGCGGTGGGTCGCTGTCGTGCGGATCGCGATCTCGTCGGCGGTGTGGTACCAGATCGCCCGGTATCCGTGCACGGCAGAATCCAACCAGGGACAGCGGCCAGCACCTCGTGGATCGCGGTTGCGGCGGCGATGACGCGTGCGCGCGGGGCGGTGGGGGAGCGGGCGGCCGGCGCAGGTGCTGGGCGGCGTAGCCGTCCAGCGGGAGGAGGAGCGTGCCTCCTTGTCGCGGGCGTGGTGGCAGAGCGCCACGGGCGTGCTGCCGACCCCGGAGGCCGGCCGGCGCACCGTCAGCCGGTCCACACCCTCGTCCTCACCCCGGCCCCGCATCGGCCCTCCCGTCATGCTTCACCTCCCCTTCCCAGACTCCAGGAGTCGACAACGGCGGTCGGTGCGGGTTAGTTTTCTTACATGTATAGAAACTTACGGGGAAATCCCACGACTGTGCTCGCGGCCGCCGCCGTAGCCCAGTTCGTCGTCGCTCTGGACATGGCCGTGGTCAATGTCGCGCTTCCGGCGGTCCGTACCGCGCTCGGGTTCGATGCGCTCGGGCTGTCCTGGGTCGTGCATGTGTACGCGCTCACCTTCGGCGGGTTTCTGCTGCTCGGCGGCCGGGCCTGCGACATGTACGGGCGCCGGCGGCTCTTCGTCGCGGGACTGGTCGTCTTCGGGATCTGCTCGCTTGCCGGTGGACTGGCCCAGGAACCCTGGCAGTTGGTCGCCGCCCGTGCGGGACAGGGTCTCGGCGCGGCCGCCACCGCGCCGGCCGCGCTGGCGCTGCTGACCACCACCTTCACCGACGGCCCCCGGCGTGTCCGAGCCCTCGGTGTGTGGAGCGGAATGAACGCCGTGGGCGGCGCGCTGGGCGTGCTGGTGGGCGGGGTGCTCACCCAGTACGCGGGCTGGCGCTGGGTGATGCTGATCAACCTGCCCATCGTGGCCACGGCACTCGTGCTGGTCCATGCGGCCGTACCCGCCGAGCCGAGGCAGGCCACCCGGCGGGAGCGGCCCGATGCGCTCGGAGCCGTGCTGGCGACCGGCGGAACCGGGCTGCTCGTGTTCGGTGTCGTACGGACCGATGTCCAGGGGTGGGCGTCCACGGAGACGTTGATGACTCTCGGGGGCGCTGCTCTCCTGCTGGTCGCGTTCGGTCTCGTCGAATCCCGGGTGCCCGCCCCGTTGTTGCGGCTAGGGCTGCTGCGCAGCCGCTGGGTCGCCGGCGCCAACCTGCTGGTGTTCCTCGCCGCAGCCGGACAGTTCACCGCGTTCTACTTCATCTCCCTCTACCTCCAGCAGGTCCTGGGCCTCGGCGCGGCCGCGACCGGCGCCGCGTTCCTGCCGTTCAGTGTCGGTTCGGTGGCCGGCACCGTCGTCGCCACCCGCATCACCGCGAACCGCTCGCCCCGCGTGGCCCTCGTGCCCGGCGCGCTGCTCGCCGCCGTGGGCCTGGCCTGGTTCGCGCGGATCAGCCCGCATGGCGGCTTTCTCACCGACGTGCTCGGGCCCTCGCTGCTCACCAGCGTCGGCATCGGGCTGGTCTTCGCGCCGGCGGCCGCAGCGGCGACGACCGGCGTCCGGGCCGACGAGGCCGGTATGGCCTCGGGCCTGTTCAACAGCGCACGTCAGCTGGGTGGTTGCATCGGCGTCGCCACGCTGGCCACCATCGCCGCCCACCACACCGGCACGGCCACCGACCCCGGCGCGCTCAACGGCGGCTATGCCCTCGGCCTGGCCGTTTCGGCCGCGCTCCTCCTGCTCTCGGCGGTCGTGGCGATCTGTGTGCTGCCCCGACGACGCCGGAGCGGCGCCGGATCCTCGGCCCCGCAGTCCGCGACTCCCGTGGTTCACGCGAAGCGTGCGAAACACGCGAAGCAACGGACGGGAGGAAAATCCTCATGACCCTTACGGCCGTCGATCTGTTCCCCTCGATCCTGGACTTCCGATCCGACGGCGGCGCCCTGCCCGGCGCCCGGCGGATGACGGAAGGCGACCTCGGCTCCGGGCAGGTCGCGGCCTTCCCTCTGGAGACCGGCGCCGATGTGCACGCCGACCGCTCGGAGGCGCATCCCGGGGGCGAGGAGGCCGTGTGCTGCCTGTGCCCGGCGGTGTGCGCCCGTACTTCCGAGGCGCAGCGGCTCACGTCAGGAGAAGCACACCGGCCTCGATGACCGATCCGGTCTCGGCGGCTGAGCCGGTCTCGGCCGCTGAATTCGGTCTCGGCGGCTGATTCGCGCCGCTGAGAGGCGCGAGGGGCGGCACACCATCGGTGTGGGCTGCCGCCCCTTCGTCTTCGCCTCTGTCCCCTCTCCTCTCGGACTCTCAGAAGACGCCCTGCACGTTCACCGGGCCCACCTGGAAGACGCCGGAGCAGATCTTCCAGGGCGCTGGGAGCAGGGCCGCGGCGCGGGACGCCGGTGGGTAGATCCGCAGGTACGTTCCCGCGCGCAGGCAGGGGCCGCCGACCGGGCCGTTGGTGGTGCGTACGACCGCCGAGGCGGAGTGGGACGGGGTGAGGGTGACCGTGTCGTAGGACCTGCCGCTGTGCGTGGCTGCCGGGCCGATCTGGTGGTGTGCGGTGTCCAGGACACTGACGCCCGGATAGCCGCGCAGGGCACAGCTGGTCGTGCCGGTGTTGGTGAACCGGACCGGCCAGTACAGCGACCCCGCCGCACCCTCCTTGCGGCCCGTGGAGACATACAGGTCGCTCACGGTGCAGGTCCGGAGAGACGACGAGGTGTGCGCCGCCGTCGACGAGGTGCGTGCCGCCGTCGGGGTCGCGCTCCACGCCGCGCCCGCGGCCGTCAGGCCCACGACGCCTGCGGTCAGCGCCGCGGCTGCGCCCCACCTGGGCAGTGCCCGGAAGGAACTCAGAGGGTTCCGATACTGAAACATGGCGCATCCGCCTCCAACGGGCGAATGGGTGGATGAAGGGTCACTGTGTTGGATGCACCCCGGCCCGGAAAAGTTGCGCATCGCTGTGGCCCGCCGGAGGACCGGCAGCGCGACCTCCACACGCCGAAGGGGTGGCCCGGCCTGAAGGACCTCATTCACCGGTGACACACGGACGCAACACCTCTTTCGTAATCGGTGTGCATGGTTGATCGTTGGGCCGTGCATCGACGACGGACGTCAGGGGGCACAGACGATGACCATGAGCCGTAGAGCACTGCTGGCCGCGGCAGCCGGGACCGGAGCGGGGCTGCTCGCCGGGTGCGGATCCAACACCGGGCGCGGGGACGGGGGTTCGGGGGTGACGCTGGCCCAGTGGTACCACCAGTACGGCGAGCCCGGCACCGAGCAAGCCGTCGAGCGGTACGCCGCCGCCTACAAGAAGGCGGGCGTCAAGGTGCAGTGGCGGCCCGGGAACTACGACCAGCAGACCGCCGCCGCCCTGCTCACCGACTCCGGACCGGACGTCTTCGAGGTCAACGGGCCCACGATCGACCAGATCCAGGGCGGTCAGGTCGTCGACCTCTCCGATCTCCTCAAAGACGTCAAGGACGACTTCAATCCGGCGGTGCTCGCACCGAAGACGTACGACGGACGGATCTGGGGCATCCCGCAGGTCATCGACATGCAGCTGCTCTACTACCGCAAGAGCCTGCTGAAGGATGCCGGGGTCGAGCCGCCGGCCACGCTCGACGCCCTCGTGGACGCCGCCAGGAAGCTCACCGACAGCAAGGTCAAGGGACTCTTCCTGGGCAACGACGGAGGAGCCGGGGTGCTCGGCGGTACACCCCTGTACGCCGCCGGGCTGCAGCTGGTCACCGAGGACGGCAAGGTCGGCTTCGACGACCCCGCCGCCGCCCGCACCCTCGGCAAGCTGCACCAGTTGTACGCCGACCAGTCCCTCCTCCTCGGCGCGCCCGCCGACTGGTCCGACCCGTCCGCCCTCCTGCAGGAGCTCACGGCGATGCAGTGGTCCGGGCTGTGGGCGCTGCCGCAGGTACGGAAGGAACTCGGCGACGACTTCGGGGTGCTGCCGTTTCCCGGGGACGGTGGCCAGGGGAAGCCCGCCGTGCCCGTCGGGGCGTACGGGGCCGCCGTCAGTGCGCGCAGCAGACACAAGGACGCCGCCAAGGAGTTCGTGAAGTGGCTGTGGGTCGAACGGACCGACTATCAGGAGGACTTCGCGCTGTCCTACGGCTTTCACATCCCGGCCCGGATCTCCCTCGCCAGGAAAGCCACCCGACTCCAGAACGGTCCCGCCGCCGACGCCGTCCGCTTCACCACCGACCACGGCTACGCCCAGCCCCTGCTGTGGACGCCGGCCGCCCAGACCGCCTACCAGGACGCGCTCAGCCGGATCATCAGGAGCGGGGCGAATCCGGAGAACGAACTGCGGGCCGTCGTAAGGAAGGTGGCCGGTGAACTCAACCGTGTGAAGAACGCGAAGAAGACGTCGTGAGACGCCGCGGGACCCTCTGGTTCTGGGTGTTCGTGGGGCCGTTCGCCGCCGGGCTCGCGCTGTTCACCTATGTTCCGCTGCTGTGGAGCGTGGGCCTCAGCTTCTTCGACGCGCACAACACCGTCACGCCCACGCACTTCATCGGCCTGGACAACTACACGGCGATGCTGCGGGACGACGCGTTCGTCGGCAGTCTGAGGACCTTCCTCGTCTTCACCGCCTTCATCGTGCCGGCCACATACGTCTTCTCGCTCTCGCTCGCCCTGATGGTCAACCGCCTGACATACGCCCGCGCGTTCTTCCGCTCGGTCTTCTTCCTGCCGGCCGCGTGCAGTTACGTCGTCGCCGCCCTGGTGTGGAAGATGTCGCTCTTCAACGGGGTGCGGTTCGGGCTCGCCAACACCGTCCTCGGCTGGTTCGGCGGCGCTCCCGTCGCCTGGCTGTCCACCACCGATCCGCCCTGGTACTGGCTGGTCATCGTCACCGTACGGCTGTGGCTGCAGGCCGGGTTCTACATGATCCTTTTCCTCGCCGGGCTGCAGCGGATCGACCCGGTGCTGTACGAGGCGGCCGCCGTGGACGGTGCCCGGCCCGGCTGGACGGTGCTGCGGCACATCACACTGCCCCAGCTGCGGGCCACCTCGGTCGCGGTGGTGCTGCTGCTCGTCATCAACGCCTTCCAGGCCTTCGACGAGTTCTACAACCTGCTGTCTGATGCCAGGGGTTACCCGCCGTATGCCCGGCCTCCGCTGGTCTACCTCTACTACACCGCCCTCGGGCAGGGGCAGAACCTCGGGTCGGGCAGCGCGGGCGCGGTGATCCTTGCGCTGGTCATCGCCGTCGTGACGGTGGGGCAGGCGCGGTGGCTGAAACTGGGAAGGACGGACGCCGATGGATGACGCCCTGGTACGGGCCGGACGGGCGCTCCGACTCGTGGTGCTGATCACGCTCGCCCTGCTCTTCCTGATCCCCTTCTATCTGCTCGTGCGCAACGGACTGTCCAGCGAGCGGGACATCACCTCGCCCCAATGGACCTTCTTTCCCGCCGAGTTGAGGTGGGGGAACGTCCGGGAGCTGTTCGACGATCCGTCCGTCCCCTTCGCCCGCTCTCTGCTCAACTCCGCGCTGATAGCCGTCGCCACGACGCTCGGCACCCTGCTGATCGCCTCCCTCGCCGGCTACGGCCTCGCCCGCATCCCCTACCGGCACGCGAACAAGGTCTTCTACGGCGTCCTCGGCACCCTGCTCGTCCCGGCCGCCGTCACCTTCGTACCCAGCTTCGTGCTGGTGTCGTCGCTCGGCTGGATCTCCACGCTCCGGGGACTGATCATCCCGACGCTGTTCTCGGCGTTCGCGTGCTTCGTCTTCCGGCAGTACTTCCTGGGTTTCCCGCGCGAGCTGGAGGACGCGGCGCAGGTCGACGGGCTCGGCTACTGGCGCACGTACTGGCTGGTGGTCGTGCCGAACGCGCGGCCGGTGTTCGCGGCGGTCGGCACGATCGTCTTCCTCGGCGCGTGGAACTCCTTCCTGTGGCCGCTGGTGATCGGGCAGGACCAGAGCGCCTGGACGGTGCAGGTGGCGCTGTCGTCGTTCACGACGTCCCAGGTGATCCGGCTGCACGAACTGTTCGTCGCCGCCGTCGTGTCGATCCTGCCGCTGCTGCTGGTGTTCCTGTGCTTCCAGCGGTGGATCGTGGCGGGGGTGGAGCGGTCGGGGATCGACTAGGTGCCGTTCCCAGGGAGCCGTCGCTGTCCACGACCAGGTCGGTGCCGACGACCGAGGCCGCGCCGCCGGAGGCCAGGCAGAGGACGGCGGCGGCACGCCAGGGCTGACCGCGTTGATCCGGACGCCGTCCCGGATGTGGCCCAGCGCGGCGCCGCGGCTGAGCGCGGTCACTGCGGCCCTGGCCGCGGAGCAGCCGGCAGCTCCGGGGGCGGTGTGCAGGCCGAAGGTGGAGGAGAGACCGGAGGCCGATCGCCAGGGCCTGCCCGGCGGATCCTGTCGAGGACGCGGGGGCCGGCACGCCCTCCCCCACTGCCTTGAGGGCGTGGCGGCACCCCCAGTGGCGTTGTCGATTTCCCGCGACCTGATCCGCCGAACAGCACACCTAGGCCGTCCGCACCTCGTACGCGGCCACCCGTACCGCCCCGTCGTCCAGGCACTCGCCGCTGATCAGGTCGAAGCGCTGCTTCAGCAGGGGTGAGGCGACGAACGGGCGGTCCTGGTGGGTGCCGGTCAGGCCGCGGGAGAGGACGGCCGCGCCCGTGAAAGGGTCGCGGTTGTCGACGGCGTACAGGCGGTCGGCGCGGTCGCGGAAGAGGGCCACCTGGCGGCCGTCCGGCAGCAGGGCGGCCGCCCCGCGCCCGGGGGTGAGCGCGCTCAGGTCGCAGGCCGTGAACCAGCCCTCCGCAAGCCGGAGCTGGACCTTCAGGTCGGTGGTCTCGGGAGCCAGGGTCATCGCTGGGCGCTTCCTTCCAGGACGTCGTCGGCGGGCCGCAGGCCGATGGACAGCAGCGGCAGGTCGGGCTTGATCTGGTCGCGCTCGGGGACGAAGGCGACGACCGGGTCCGGGGTGTCCGGGGCATTCACGAAGGACACGAACCGGGCCAGCTTCTCGGGGTCGTTGACGGTCTCCGCCCACTCGTCGCGATAGTGGGCGACATGCGCCCGCATCAGCTGCTCCAGCTCGTCGCAGATGCCGAGCGAGTCGTGCACCACCACGTCCCGTACATGGTCCAGGCCGCCCGGGATCCGCTCCAGCCACACGCTCGTGCGCTCCAGGCGGTCGGCCGTGCGGATGTAGAACATCAGGAAACGGTCGATCAGGCGGACCAGCTCGGCGTCCGACAGGTCCTGGGCCAGCAGGTCCGCGTGACGCGGGGTGGCGCCGCCGTTGCCGCCGACGTACAGGTTCCAGCCGTTGGCGGTGGCGATCACGCCGAAGTCCTTCGACTGGGCCTCGGCGCACTCGCGCTGGCAGCCGGAGACCGCCGACTTCAGCTTGTGCGGGGAGCGCAGGCCCCGGTAGCGCAGCTCCAGGTCGATCGCCATGCGGACGGAGTCCTGGACGCCGTAGCGGCACCAGGTCTGGCCGACACAGGACTTCACCGTGCGCAGTGCCTTGCCGTACGCGTGGCCCGACTCGAAGCCGGCGTCCACCAACCGGGCCCAGATCAGCGGCAGTTGCTCGACCCGCGCGCCGAACATGTCGATCCGCTGACCGCCGGTGATCTTCGTGTAGAGACCGAAGTCACGGGCGATCTCGCCGATCACGATCAGCTTCTCGGGCGCGATCTCGCCGCCCGGGATGCGCGGCACGACCGAGTACGATCCGTTCTTCTGCAGGTTGGCCAGGAAGTGGTCGTTGGTGTCCTGCAGGGCCGCCTGCTCGCCGTCCAGGACATAGCCGCTCGCGCCGATCGTCGGGGCGAGGGAGGCGATGATCGAGGCGACGGCCGGCTTGCAGATCTCGCAGCCCTCGCCGCCCCGGGCGTCCTCGCGGCCGTAGCGGTCGAGCAGGTCCCGGTGGCTGGTGATGCGCAGGGCGAGGACGATCTCGTACAGCTCCTCGCGGGTCTGCGAGAAGCAGCCGCACAGGCCCTTGTCGACCTCGACGCCGGACGCCTCCAGCTCGGCGTTGACGAGCTGGCCGAGCACCTTGACGCAACTGCCGCAGCCCGTACCGGCCTTGGTGCACTTCTTCACCTCGGGCACGGTCGTGCAGGAGTGCTCCGTGACCGCGCCGCGGATCGTGCCCTTGCTGACGTTGTGGCAGGAGCAGATGACCGCCTCGTCGGGGAGGGCCGTCGGGCCGAGCTGGGCCCCCGAGTCCGCTCCGGCGGGCAGGACGAGGGACTCGGGGGAGACCGGGGGCACCGAACCGGTCAGCGCGCGCAGGGTGCCGTACGCCTCCGCGTCGCCGACCAGGATGCCGCCGAGCAGCGTCCCGTCACGGCCGATGACCAGCTTCTTGTACAGGCCGGCGCGGGAGTCGGAGTAGACGACGTCCAGGCAGTCCTCGGTGGTGCCGTGCGCGTCGCCGAAGGAGGCGACGTCGACGCCGAGCAGCTTCAGCTTGGTGGACAGGTCGGCACCGGTGAACGTCAACTGGTCGGTCTCGTCCGCGGCGATGGCCGCGGCCGCCGTCTCCGCCTGCTCGTAACCGGGCGCCACCAGGCCGTACACCCGGCCGTCGGAGGCCAGCGCGCACTCGCCGACAGCGAAGACATGCGGGTCGGACACGGTACGGCACTGCTCGTCCACGGTGATGCCACCGCGTTCGCCGACCGTCAGACCGCAGTCGCGGGCCAGCTGGTCACGGGGGCGGACGCCGGCGCTGAACACCACCAGGTCCGTGGCGAGTTCGGAGCCGTCGGACAGCTTCATCCCGGTGACGGCGCCTGAGTCGTCGGTGACGATCTCCTGGGTGCCGACGCCCGTGTGGACGGTCAGGCCCATGTCCTCGATGGTGCGCAGGAGCGCCGCGCCACCGCCCTCGTCGACCTGGACGGGCATCAGCCGGGGCGCGAACTCCACGATGTGGGAGGTGAGTCCGAGGCCCTTCAGCGCACCGGCCGCCTCCAGGCCGAGCAGACCGCCGCCGACCACGGCACCGGTGGAAGCCTTCGCCTTCGCGTATTCCTCGATCGCGAGGAGGTCCTCGATGGTCCGGTACACGAAGCAGCCGACCGCGTCCTTGCCCGGGACCGGCGGTACGAACGGGTACGAGCCGGTGGCGAGGACGAGGACGTCGTACTCGAAGACCTGGCCCGACCTGGCCGTGACCTTCCTCGCCTCGCGGTCGATCGTCACCGCCGGGTCGCCGACATACAGCTCGATGCCGTGCAGGGCGATGAACTCGCCGTCCGTCAGGGAGAGTTCCTCGGGCGTCCGGCCCGAGAAGTACGAGGTGAGGGCGACGCGGTCGTACGCCGGACGCGGCTCCTCGCAGAGGACGACCACGCGGTGCGTGGCGGTCAGGCCGCGCTCGGCGAGCGCTTCGAGGAAGCGCTGGCCGACCATGCCATGGCCGACGAGCACGATCGTGGGGGTGGCCCCCGGGGCGGTGGTCATCAGGAGCCTCCATCGTGAGTGAGCAGGTGGAGCAGCGGGCCGCCGTCGGAGGGCAGCGGCTCTGCTCCCTCCCAGGCGCGGGCGAGCGCGCCGACGGTGCCGAGTTCGCCGACGAGCACCCCGCCGACCAGGCGGTCCTCGCGGACGACGACCTTGCGGTAGGTGCCGCGGGTGGCGTCGGCGAGCCGTACGACGTCGTCGCCGGGGCGCGCCTCGGTCTCGCCGAAGGCGGCCAGGTCGAAGGGGGAGCCCGGGCCGGTGAGGGTCAGCCGGGTCAGGGAACGGGTGCCGCGATAGCGCGCCTCGGTGTCTCCGGCCAGCAACTCGGCCAGTGCCTCGGCCTGTTCGAGGGCGGGTGCCGCCAGGCCGTAGACCGTGCCGTCGTGCTGGACGCAGTCGCCGACGGCGTGGATGCGCGGGTCGGAGGTGCGCAGTGCGTCGTCGACGAGGATGCCGTGGTGGACGGCGAGACCGGCCTGTTCGGCGAGTCCGGTGCGCGGGCGTACCCCGCAGGCGAGTACGACGAGGTCGGCGTCCAGGGCGTATCCGTCGGCCAGTTCCACCGAGCGGACCGCGCCCGCGACACAGCGCACGTCCCGCACCCGGCACTCGGTGTGCACCTCGACGCCCAGGTCGGTGAGGTGCCGCAGCACCAGCCGGGAGGCGTCCGGGTCGAGCTGGCGTTCCATGAGCCGCTCGGCCTGCTGGGCGAGGACCACCTGCGCGCCGCGCACGGCGAGCGCGCGGGCGGCGGACACACCGAGCAGCCCGCCCCCGACGACGACCGCGCGCACCCCCGGCCGGACCGCCTTGGCGAGGCCCAGGCAGTCGTCCATGGTGCGGAACGCGTGGACGCCCTCGGGGAGTTGGTGGTCAGGATTGAACAACCCGCGCAGGGGCGGCAGCACCGGGTTGGAGCCGGTGGCCAGGACCAGCGTGTCGTATGCGATCGAGGTGCCGTCGGCGCACTCGACGGTGCGGGCGGCCCGGTCGATTCCGGTGACCCGGGTGCGCAGCAGGCCGCCCGGCTCCGGGAGGGTGATCACCTCCGGGGCGTACCGCCCGGCCAGCACCTCGGCGAGCAGCACCCGGTTGTACGGCGGGTGCTCCTCCTCGCCGACGAGCAGCGCGGGCGTGCCCAGCTCGCCGAGCCGCCGGGCGAGCCGTACGCCCGCGAGGCCGGCGCCGATCACCACCACACGCGTATTCGAGGTCATGCCCCTGAGCGTGCGTCGTGGACGTTACCCGGTCGCATCACGTCTGTTTCCCGTGAGGAACGCTGCCCTCAGCGGGGGCGGGCCGGGGGTGTGAGGGTCCCGTGGGCGCGCCCGGGAGGGCTGTGAGGTTAGGGTCGCGATCATGCCCGACATACCCGTGACCGTCGTAGCCCTGTTGTGCCTGGCCTCCCTCGCGGCGGGGTGGATCGACGCGGTGGTCGGCGGGGGCGGGCTGCTGCTTCTGCCGGCCCTGCTGCTCGGACTGCCGTCGGTCACCCCGGCGGCGTGGGCGCTCGGCACCAACAAGGCCGTCGCCATCGTCGGCACCAGCGGCGCCGCCGTCACCTATGTCCGCAAGGCGCCGGTGGACGTCGGCACGGCCGTGCGCATCGGGCTCGCCGCGCTCGCCGGGTCCTTTGCCGGTGCCTTCTTCGCGGCCGGGATGAGCACGGACGTCCTCAAGCCGGTGATCATGGTGGTGCTGGTCGGGGTCGCCGCCTTCGTGATCCTTCGCCCGGGCTTCGGCACGGCCCCGGCGGCCGGCCCGGCCACCCGCCGCCGGCGGCTCGCCGCGATCGGCCTGGCCGGGCTGGGCATCGGCTGCTACGACGGCCTGATCGGCCCCGGCACCGGGACCTTCCTGGTCCTCGCGCTCACCGCACTGCTCCGCCTCGACCTGGTCACCGCCTCCGCCACCGCGAAGATCGTCAACTGCTGTACCAACGCGGGCGCCCTCGCGATGTTCGCCTGGCAGGGCACGGTCCTGTGGAAACTGGCGGCCCTGCTGGCCGTCTTCAACCTCGCCGGCGGCACCCTCGGCGCCCGCACCGCGCTCAAGCAGGGCAGCGGCTTCGTCCGGGTGGTCCTGCTGACGGTCGTCTTCGCGCTGGTGACGAACCTGGCGTACCAGCAGTGGGTGGCCTAGCCGCCGTCAGCGGCTGCCCGTCAGATGTGCGAACACCACCACGTTGCCCTGGTAGCCGGTGGCCTTCGAGTAGCCGCCGCCGCAGGTGATGACGCGCAGCTCGGGGCGGGAAGCGGCGCCGTACACCTTCTCGTCGGGGAAGTCGCGCGCCGCGTACACCTCCACCGCGTCCACGGTGAACACGGCCACGCTGCCGTCCCTGCGGTCCACCTCGATCCGGGCGTCCCGCCTGAGCGCGCCGAGGTTGTAGAAGACGGCCGGCCCCTCCACGTTGTCGACATGGCCGGCGACGATCGCGGTGCCCGTCTCGCCGGGCAGGGTGCCGGACTCGTACCAGCCGGCCAGGTTCTTGTTCCGGGCGGGCGGCACGTCCAGGCTGCCGGAGGAGGTGAGGGCCAGGCCCATCAGGGGTGCGTTCACCCGGATCGCGGGGATGCGGATACGGATGGGCGGGGAGGGGGCGAGGGCGGGGGCCGTGAAGCGCGCGCCATCCGGATCGGGGCGGCCCTCGGCGGCGGCCGGCTGCGGCGGCTCGTGCGTCCCGGCACCGCCGTCGAGCAGCCACACCCCGGAACCGAGGGCCACGACGGTGACCGCGGCTATCGCGGTGTCGCCGAGTCTGGCGCTCCTGCCGCGTCTCGCGCTCCTGCGCATGCGAACCTCTCTCCCGGAGGCGGACCCCCGATCTTCCGGAGGCCAACCCCGAATCCTCCGGGGGCAGACCCGGATGCTCCGGGGGATGAACCCCGGAATGTCCCGGAGGCGGCTCCCGAATGTCCCGGGGGCTGCCCCCGGATGTCCCGGAGGCGGGCCTCCTGGGACCCCCTCCCCCTCCGGGCCGCGAGGGGCATCGGACCCGGAGGGGGCGGGATTGCGGTACCGGCGGACGGACAGCGGAGGGTGTCCGTCAGATCCTGTCGCCTCTCGCCCGGCGATGCAGGAGCCAGGTACCGCCCGCGGCGGCGACGGCCAGCGCCGCCACACCCACCACGGTCTGCACGGGGTCGGGACCGAGCGCGCCGCCGACCCCCGTCTTCAGGCTTCCCCGCGGCTGCGTTTGCCCGTGCGCCGGGCTCAACGCCACCACCAGGTCGCCCGTCACCTGCCGGTTGCCCTCGGCGCACTTGGCGACGATCTCGTACGTCCCCGGCTGCGCGCTCTCCGGCACCTGGAACTGGCCGACCGCCTCGCCCTCGTGCGCGCTGGGCGCCAGCGTGAACGTACCCGCGCCGACCGCGCCCGCGTCCCCGGTCGCCGAGCCCTTGTCGCCGCATGCGGCGGTGTTCACCGTGACCTCGGTTCCGGGCACCACACTGGAGGGGTACACCTCCAGGCTCGTGCTGCTGCCGGCGTAGGCGGGTGCCGCGGCCGCCACGACGAGCGCGGTACCGGTCAGCAGCCGGGCGGTGCGTCGCATGGTGCTCCCCAGAGCTTGTCCGACTCGTGTCTCCTCTGCCCTTCCGAGGTAAATGGCTTTCGCCCCGGTCCGCTTCCTGAGGGCCCGTCAGGAATGCGGTGAACGGGTGTCGAGACCAGCCCCACACGGCGTAGCCGCCGCCGAGTTCCGGCAGGTCACAGACGTATGGAAAGGGACGATGAGATGACCGTGTGAAGAGCACACGAATGGAGCGACGCCCGCCGTTGAACGGGTGAGGGTACGTCAGTCCCCGGCCGCCGCCGGCAGCCGCACCTCCGCCTCGGCTCCGCCGTCCGGCGCGTTCCGCAGCCGCACCCGCGCCCCGATCACCTGCGCCTGCCCGAGGGCGATGGTCAGTCCCAGCCCGGTGCCCTGGCCGCGCTCGGCCGCCCCGGTCAGGAACCGCCGCGGCCCCTCCCGCAACAGCCGCTCCGGGAAGCCCTCCCCGTGGTCCCGTACGGTCACGGCGCACCCGGACACGGACACCTCGACCCGGCCGCCGCCGTGCCGCCGGGCGTTGCTGATCAGGTTGGCCAGCACCCGCTCCAGCCGGCGCGCGTCCGTCCGTACGGGGGTCTCCTCGCCGGCGCCGGTGAGCCCCACGTCCTCGCCGGCCCGCCGCACGATCCCGGCGACCATGGGACCCAGCGGGCGCACCTGAAGGTCCGGCCGCTCCGCCTCGGCGTCCAGCCGGGCCACCTCCAGCAGGTCCTCGGTGAGCGTCCGCAGCGCCCGCACCCGGTCCCGGACCAGCTCGCTCGGCCGACCCGGCGGCAGCAGTTCGGCCGCCGTGTGCAGGCCGGTCAGCGGGGTGCGCAGTTCATGGGCGACGTCGGCGGTGAACCGCTGCTCGGCCTCCAGCCGGCTCTGCAGGGTCGCCGCCATCGTGTCGACGGCGGCGCCGAGTTCGGCCACCTCGTCCCGGCCGCCGGCCGTGCCCGGCCCGCCGATCCGGGCGTCCAGCTCGCCCTTGCTGATCCGGCGTGCGGTCGCCGCCGCCGTCCGCAGCTCACGGCTGAGCCGGCCGGCCAGCAGGGCCCCGCCGAGCGCGGCGAGCGCCACCACTCCGGCACCGGACACCATCAACTGCCGGTCGAAATCGGCCATCTCCCGGGCCTCTTCGTCCAGTGGCTTGCGCACGGACAGCACATGACCGCCGATCGGCCGCGCCGCCCACACCGCGGGGTGGTCCGAGGACAGGTCGAGGTAGGTCGTGCGCCGCCCGTCGAGCGCGGCATGCCGCAGCGGCTCCGGTACGGCGGAGGAGTCGAGGGCGCCCTCGGCGTCGTCCTCGTCGACGTGGCCGGTGAGTTCGTACACCTGCCGGACCCGGACCAGCTGGGCCAGCGCCTGTGCCCGTGCCCCGTCGGCGACCTGCTCCAGCCGCGCCTGGTGCACGAGCAGCCCGATGGCGACGGCGACCAGCGCACAGCCGACGGCGAGGAGCACGGCGATCTTGCCGCGCAGCCCGAGCCGGCGCAGCCCGATCGGGTCCAGGCCGAGCCGACGGAGCCGAAGCCGACGGAGTTGAAGCCGAGGGAGGCCGGGTCGGCGCGGCGTGAGCCGGGGCAGCCCGGGGCGGCGGGGCCCGCTACGGCCCGGGCCGCCATGGCGGCGCACACCCTGGCCGAGCGCCGTCACCGTGCGCCGCCCTTGCTCTGTGCGGGGGACGGCGTCGGCTCCGCGCCGGCGGACCCGTACTTCTTCTCGTCGCTGACCGTCACCAGACGGACACCGTTCCAGTGGAAGCGCACGGCCTGCTGGGCGCCGTCCGCGCACAGGCCGCGCAGCACCAGGTCCCGGCCCACCGTCTCCACGGTCATCTGCCGGCCCCCGCTGAGCAGCACCTCGTACACCCGGCCGGCGCGGGCGGCGAACACGGCGAGCAGGCTGCGGCCGTTCTCGGTGTCCACGGCGACGAGCAGCTCGGGCTGCCCGTCCCCGGACAGGTCGGCGTAGCGCGGCGGGCGCAGTCCGGCCGGGCCCGGCTTGTCGGTGCTCGGCCGGTCGGCATACGGCCGGGTGCGCGGGTCGGCGCGCAGCACCGCCCGCACGTCCAGATCCCGCAGGTCCTTCAGCCCGTCCGTGCCGATCCGGGGCAGCCCGTTCAGAGGCTCGGGCGGCGGCTGATGTGTGGAGGCCTGTGCGCCGGGCGCCGAGGCGGACGTACCGGACCAGGCCGGCCATACCGCGTCGGGGCGTGGCTGCGCGGACACGGAGGGTGCCGGTTCCCCGGCGGCCAGCCCGTTCGTGGCGGCACACCCGGTGGCGACCCCGGCGGCGACGAGCGCGGCGCAGCCGGGGAGCAGCAGGCGGAGGGACGGCTTCATGCCTCCGACCGTTGCACCGCTTCATCACGGAAATCCGGAGATTGTGTAACAAGGATCAGTTAAGGCGGGTGATCCGGGTGTTTCGGGACCAAAGTCCCGGGACCAACAGGCCGGTGCCCGGACCGGCACCGGCCATGGAGATGGAGATGGAGAGGGAGGCGGCCTCAGTTCACATTGACGGCGCTCCAGGCCGCCGCCACCGTGTCGTACTCCGTGCTGCCCGCGCCGTACAGGTCCTTGGCGGCGTTCAGGGTCGCCGTACGGGCCCCCTTGTAGTTGGTCGAGGAGGTCATGTAGACCGTCAGCGCCCGGTACCAGATCTTGCCGAGCTTGTCCCGGCCGATGCCGGTGATCGTGGAGCCGTTGTACGTGGGGGAGTCGTAACTGACCCCGTTGATCGTCTTCGGGCCGCTGCCCTCCGCCAGCAGATAGGCGAAGTGGTTGGCGACGCCGGAGGAGTAGTGGACGTCGAGATTCCCGACCGACGAACTCCAGTAGTCCGCGGAGCTGCCGTCCTTGGACGGCTTGTCCATGTAGCGCAGGGCGGTGTGGCCGAACCCGGGCTTCACGATCTTCTCGCCGATCAGGTAGTCACCGGGGTCGGAGGGGTTGTTCGCGTACCACTCGACCAGCGTGCCGAGGACGTCCGAGGTCGCCTCGTTGAGCCCGCCGGACTCCCCGGAGTAGGTCAGCGCGGCGGTCTTCGACGTCACCCCGTGGGTCATCTCGTGGCCGGCGACGTCGAGGGCGACCAGCGGCCCGAAGGTGGTCCCGTCACCGTCGCCGTACGTCATGCAGAAGCAACTGTCGTCCCAGAAGGCGTTGTTGTAGTTGCTGCCGTAGTGGACGCGGTTGTACGAGCCCTTGCCGTCGCCGCCGATGCCGTTGCGGCCCTGGACGTTCTTGTAGTAGTCCCAGGTCTCGTCGGTGCCGTACTGGGCGTCGACGGCGGCCGAGGCGCGGTCGGCGGTGGTGCCGCTGCCCCAGTGGTTGTCGGCGTCCGTGAACAGCACCGCGGGGGCCCGGCTGATGCAGATGCTCAGGATGCACGCGTCGGTCTGGCCCTGTGCGTCCCCGGTGTAGGTGTTGCCGCGCGTCGGGTCTTTGAGCTGGTACGACGATCCCGACGGGGTCGTCTGAAGCGGCACCGTCCCGCTGTAGAGCGACTTGCCGTCGCCGGCGGCGGTCTCGATGCTGTCCCAGGCGTCGATCTGGGCGCCGGTGCGGGCGTCGGTCAGCACGGTCCGGGCGACCGGGTTGCCGAGCGAGTCCAGGCCGACCGCATTGGTGCGCCAGGCGAGCCTGGGGGTGCCGTGCAGGGCGTCGACGATCAGCTCGGGCTTGGCCTTGACCTGCTTCAGCACGGTGCCGAGGTTCGCGGCGCGCAGGGCGTTCACGGCGAGGCCGGCGGCCTCGGGGCTCGCGATCTTCGGGACGATCGAGGCGAGGGATATCGGGGCCCGGGTGGACCGGTCCGCGCTGCGGTAGGCGCCGTCCGGGGCCAGATGGACCACGAAGTCACCGCCCAGCACTGGCAGTTGGTGGTAGGTGCGGTCGTAGCGGACGTGCTGGGTGCCGTCCTTGTCCACGATCACGTCGCGGACGCTGGTGTTCTCGGCCGAGGTCAGGCCCAGGCTCGCGGCATGGGCCAGGAGTGCCGCCGCCGCGTTCTCGATCGCGGTGGCCCGGGACGGTCTCGTGTCCGCGTGGGCGGCGGGGGAGAGGGCTGCGGTCAGCAGGGTCGCGGTGGTGACGGCGACGCCGGCGGTGGTGCTGAGACGACGGGATATTCGGACCTGCGGCCGTATCCGGCTCATCTGTCTCCTCGGGGTGGCGCCGAACGGGGGCGTGGGGGCGGCGCCGAACGGGGGTGGGGAAGGGGGAATGGGGCTGATGCCTGCAGAGATTTAAGAGGTCATGACATTTGATGTCCATAGACCCTTCATGGAGATGTGTGAGGGGGCGGGGGAGGCGCTGCACCGGACGCACTTCACGTGAATGTAGTGTTCATGACAATTCTGAGGAGGGGTGGGCGCCAGGGCCGCCGCGGCCGGGGGGTGCGCGGTGAGGGGGCGAGCGGGCCGGCTAGGTCGACACGAGATCCCTGATGAGCTGCGTCATCTGTGCGGACGGGGCGACCCCCAGTTCCCTGCGGAGCAGCGCCCGGTAGTCCTCGTAGCGCTTGACCGCGCAGGCGAGGTTGCCTTCGGCGGCGTGCACGTCGATCACGATGCGGTGGCCGGTTTCGCGGATCGGGTCGATCTCGATGGCTGCCAGCGCGGTCTGGAGCGCGGGTAAGTAGTGCCCCGCTGAGCGGAATTGCTGGGCCAGACTTTCGAGGGCGTGCTGGCGCAGCTGGTTCCAGCGGTCGCGCTCCGTCGTCAGCCATTCATCAGGCCAGCCGGGCAGCAGCTCCCTGGACAGTTCCTCGATCAACGGCTCGAAGTCATCGGGGAGTTCGCTCAGACCCGAGATGATCTGCCGAGCCGCCGCCCACGCGGCGCGCAGGTCCACCAGGACCGCCTCGGACAGCCGCAACCGTTGCCCGATGCACTCGACCGCCGGTACGAAGGACGCTCGCCGTGCCTGGCACAGGGCGGAGCGGAGATTCGCAGCCGCTCGGCACGGGGTCGAGTCCGGCCACAGCACCCCGGCGGCCGCAGCTCGGTACACCCCCTCGCGGTTCAGTGCAAGTAGGGCCAGCAGGCGCTGTGTTCCGAGCGGAATCGGGCGCGGTCCTTCGCCGCAGGCGAACTCGAAAGCTTGAAGTAGTTGCAGGTTTGGACCAGTCCCAGAAGACACATTCACCACTGTTCCCAGAAGACACATTCACCACTTTGCAACGGGCATATGCGTCGTGCATCTGCACATCCGCTCATGGGGTCGACCGGCCGCATCCGGCCGCGGCTGGCGCCACCATCGTTTCACCCCGCCCCGCACGCCCCTGACGTGCGCAAAGAACGCACCGCGAACGCATCGGCAACGCCCGCGGAGCAGGGCCGCGGCGCTCCGGGGACACCTGCGCCACATGCCCCTCCGAGGCTGGGTCCAGCAGCCGCCGCAGCAGAGCGGTGGCCCGGTTCGAAGGGCTATGGGATGGAAGCGCGTTCGATCCTCGGGGACCCCGCCGTCGTCGGCGGCCTCCTGGGTGATCCGCGTGTGTGCGTGGCGGTGCTCGACGGTCCGGTGGACCTCGGCCACCCCTGCTTCGCCGGTGCCGACGTCCGTGTCCTGCCCACCCTGGTGCGGGACCCGGCAGGCTCGGGTCCGATGGCGTTGCACGGAACCCACGTCACGAGCCTGCTGTTCGGGCAGCCCTCCGGCCCGGTGACGGGCGTCGTACCCCGGTGCCGCGGTCTGCTGCTGCCGGTGTTCCCCGACGACACCCGGACCCGGGTACGCCAACTGGACCTCGCTCGCGCGATCGAGCAGGCGGTCCAGGCCGGGGCGCACATCATCAACATCAGCGGAGGCGAACGCACCCCCGACGGCCTGCCCGACCCGATGCTGGAACGGGCGCTGAAGCTGTGCGACGACCACCGCGTCCTCGTCGTCGCCGCCGTGGGCAACGACGGCTGCGACTGCCTCCAGGCCCCCGCCGCCACCGCATCGGTCCTCGCAGTGGGCGGGTTGGGCGCCGACGGCGCACCCCTGGAGATCAACAACTGGGGGCCGGCCTATCGCGTCAATGGGGTGCTGGCGCCGGGCGAGGGCATCCGGGGCGCCGCCCCGGGCGGCGGCGTCCGCGCCCTGACCGGGAGCAGCTTCGCCACGCCCCTCGTGTCCGGCCTCGCCGCGCTGCTGGTCGCGGACCAACTGCGACAGGGGCTGCCACCGGACCCCAGGGCGGCCGGCCAGGCGATCCTCGCCACGGCCACCGCCACCGCGTGCCGGCCCGACGACGCCCCGCACTGCCGACGTTTCCTCGCCGGAACGGTGTCCGCCCCACGGGCCTTCCGGCTCATCGCGGCCGCACAGCCGCAACCCGCCACGGCACGGCCCGCCGCCGCTGCCGTGGCACCGCAGCCATATGAGGGGGGCGCGTTCGATGGATCCGATGGAGAAGGAGCGAGCGAGATGGACAGTGACCGCCAGTACTGGGACGCAGCACACGGTGCCGCGAGCATGAGCCGTGCCGTACCGGGAGAAGGGCTGCACGCGGCAGCGGGCACGCCTTGGCCGGCCGACGGAGGGATACGGGCGGCAGCGAGCACGCTTCCCCCGCCCGACGGAGGGATGCAGGCGGCAGGGAACACCCTTCCGCCGCCCGACGGCGGCACGACCCCGCCCTCTCCCGCCGCCCCGCCCCAGCCCTCTCCCGCCGCCCCGCCCCCGCCCGCCATTCCGCCCCGGCCCGTCGGGGACCCCGGCGTTCTCGCCTCGTGCGCCTGCGGATGCGGAGGGGGGCCGGGCTGTTCGGAAGCAGACGGCGGCGTGGGACCCGCCGCCGCACAGCCCCCAGCACACACACCGCGGACCCCGGCCCCCGGCGTCGTACCGGCGGACACCGCACCAGCCGGTGCGGTCCCGCCCGCTCATCTTCGGTCCGAGCCCGAAGCCCGGCTCCAGCCCTCGGGCCTTCCGGGCGGGCCCGAGGGCGGAGCCCTCCAGCCGCCGTCCCCCGAACTGCCCGGGCCCGCGAGCCCCCACCCCGCACCCGGCGTGCGCCCAGCGTGCGCCTGCGCGACCGGTACATCCGGCACAGCGCTGGTCTACGCGATCGGCACCGTCGGATTCGACTACACGACCGAAGCCCGTCGGGACAGCTTCCGTCAGGCGATGCCCTTCGTCGACGACGGGCAGGACGACCAGGGACGCCCGCGCACCAAGCAGCCGGACGTCTACGACCCCGCCCAGCTGCGCGACTACCTGATCACGGCCCCCTGGGCGGCGAACAACCTCGCCTGGACCCTGATGGTCGACGGCGCACCGGTCTACGCGCTGGAGGCCGAACCGGCCATCGGCATGGAGTACGGCGAGACCTTCGACGAGGAGCGGGTACGCGGCGCGGCCTCGGACCCCTCCGGCCTGGCGGACCTGCTGGTCGAACTCGCGCGCCCGCCCGTCTCCACGGTCTACCGGACGTTCCGGGACGCCATCGTCGGCGAGGCGCTGAAGCCGGAGGACAAGAACTTCGTCTCCCTCGTGTCCATCCCCGGTGTGCTGACCGACCGCACCACACGCCTGTTCAGCGGACAGGTCGTGCCTGTGGTCGAGGTGAAGAGCCGCGGACTCTACACCTGGAATGAGGCGGCCCTGGTCGAGGACGTCATCGCCACCGTGATGGCCGACAACGCGCGGCGCAACGTCGACCTGAGCGAGGACACGCTCCGCAAGACCGTACGCGCCCTGCTGGACAAGCTCTACTACCAGTTCCGCAACCTCGGGCAGACCGACGCGGACCGGGCCCTGAACTACGCCGGCACCAACGCGTTCCTGCTCACCAGCTCCTTCGCCGACGGGTTGCTGGGTGCGAAGTACGTCCCCGGCGACGAGGACCGCTTCTACTCCCTGGACACCATCACGGTCAGCAAGAGCACGTACTGCCGGGAGAGTTCGGTCTGCTACGACGTCGTGACGACCTTCTTCGACCCGGAGAACGAGCTGCGTTCACGGCTGTCCTTCCTGCAGACGATCGACGTCAGCATCGAGACCCCGGTCAGCGTGGCACCGGTCCACCAGTTCCTGGGCGCCATGTGAGGCCCTACCCGCCCCTAGGAGGCGACGACAGTGTCCAGTACGCACCGACCACCGCGGATCAGACCGCCCATCCCCGCACCGCCCGTGTTCAGGGACGGGCCCATGGAACTCCCGGGGCACGCCGGCCCCGGAGCGGACGGCGGGGCCCGGGCAGCGGGTGACCGCTGCGGGCACCTGTCCGGCACAGCGCGGCAGATGTGTTACTCCGCGCGCTACGGCATCCGGGTCTGAACGATCCGGGTAGGAAAGAAGACAGAGAGGAGCAAGGCCATGAGGGACCGCATCTCGCGAGAGGCGGACGGGCTCAGGGCCGCCGCGCTGCGCATGCCGCAGCAGGCGCCCCCGGTCGACCGGACCGCCGCCGGGGCTGCCGCCTACGCCCACGACAGGGGCGACGGCGTCCAGCCGAACGGACTCCTGAGCTGGCTCGGCCAGCAGGCGGACAACGTCGTCGGCAACGTCCTGCCGTTCTGACACCGCCACCGCGCAGGCGGGCGCGGCTGCCCATCACGTCCGCCTGCGCGCCCCCTTATCCGTAACGGACGAAAGGCCGTGCCATGCGCCTCAACCTCCCACCCCAGGCGGCGATCGACCGGAAGCGGGACCGCTACCACCCTTATCTGCTCAGCTACGTCCTCACGGACGACTCGTCCGGCGACTCCTCCGACAATTCGCCTGGCGGCTCGTCCGGCAACTCGTCCCGGGCTCCGGGGGCGGTGCGCACCGTCACCCCACGGGACAGCCTGCTGCCGCCCGGCGGCCCGGCTCGCGACAGTAACGCGTTCGTGCTCGAGGTCCAGCCCGGCGGTCTCTTCGGCCACGACCCCGGCGACCCCGCCCCCCTGTGCCGCTCCACCCGCGGCGGCTGTCCCCCGTCCCGCCGCTGACCCGGCCGCCGCCCGAGAGGGGACACCATGCCCGCCCTGCGCACGGCCATCGCCTGGCCCAACGACAAGACGTACCTCTTTTTCGACGACGACACCTACACCCGCTACGACACGGTCACCGGCTCCCTCGAACAGGGCGGGCTGAGCGTCCCCGCGCAGTGGACCGGTCTCCCCCGGTCACCCGGCGCGTTCGTGTGGTGGGGCGCGGGCAAGGCCTACGCGTTCACCGGCGGCACCTACGTCCGCTACGACGAGCCCGGCGACCGGGCCGACCCCGACTACCTGCCCCCCAACCCGCCCTTCACGGTGGCCGGGAACTGGCCCGGGCTGCCCGCCGCCTGGCAGCCGGGTTTCGACACGGCGGTGAACTGGGGCACGGGCAAGCTGTACTTCTTCAAGGGCGACTCCTACCTGCGCTACGACATCACCGCCGACCGTGCCGACGACGGCTACCCCCTCCCGATCTCCGGCAACTGGCCCGGCCTCTTCCCTCAGGACCTCACCGCCGCCGTGTACTCCGGCGGCCGGCACGCGTACTTCTTCCGCGGCGACGACTACCAGCGGTACGACGTCGATGCGGACACCGTGGACGACAGCGGCACCCTGGCGACCCTGCACCTCGACCCGGCCCCCGGCGGCGGCGTACAGCCGGCCCGGCTGCTGACCCCGGAGCAGGCGGGCCGGCTGACGACCGACCTGATCGCCCGCGGCGTCCTGACCCTCCAGGGCGGAGGGACACCGGCTGTGGGCCAACGGGTCGCGGTCCAGCCGCCCACCCTCGGCCCGGTCCGCTACACCAACGCCCTCAATCCCGCGGCCGGCTTCTTCGACAACGTCGACCAGCGGATGCTCATCGCCCTGTACCGCCTGACCCGCTGGATCGACGCCTCGGCCCCGGACGTGACCGAGCTGCGCCATCTCGGCATCGGCCACGGCAACGGCCCGCCCAACGACTGCCACAACCAGGGCCGCGCTCTGGATCTCTCGGGCATCGCCGGCACCTTGGACGGCACCCCCTTCACCAAGTCGATCCTCCAGGACTGGGGCAACCTGCCGCCCCGGCCCGGCAGCGCCGTACGCATCGCCCCGTCCGTCGACGCCCTGGCCTACCAGCTGTTCTCCACGGCCTACCGCTTCGCCGTCCACGAGTGCGAGGCCAACGGCATCGGCACCGGAAACAAGTGGCCCATGCCCCCGCTCGGCGACAGCGGCTTCGTCATCTACCCCGACTACGGCGGCGACCCCGCGCTGCGGCAGGCGCACCAGAACCACATCCATATGCAGGTCGGCAAGACGAGAGCCTGATCACGAGGGAGGTCCGGGGTCCCGCACAATCGGAGCGTGAACCCGCGAGAGCCGAGGGGGCCCGAGGGCCCGCTGCCCTTCTTCGTCTACGGCACGCTCCGCCCCGGCGAGGCGAACCACGACCTGTTCCTGCGAGGCCGCACCGCGGCGGAGGAAGGGGCCCGCCTGCCCGGCGCGGCGCTCTACGACGGCCCCGGCTTTCCGTACGCCGTCGAGGAGCCCGGTCGAGCGGTCGTCAGCGGGGAACTGGTCACCGCGCTGCCCGAGGCTCATGACCAGTTGCTCGCCGAGCTGGACCAGCTGGAGGAGTACGTGCCCGGCGACCCACGCAACCTCTACGAGCGTGTCGCCCGGGACGTCGTACGCACCGCCGACGGCACCCCCGTCCGGGCCTGGGTCTACCTGGCCGCCCCACGCATGGCCGACCGCCTACGCGCCCGTGGCACGCGCATCGAGAGCGGCGACTGGGCGGCCCGGCGCTGAGTCAGCTCAGCAGTGGCAGCCCCTCGGGTACGGCGATCCCGAACTCCTCCGCCGCGACGCGCCGAGCCTCCGCCTCGTTCGTCAGTTTGCGCTCGGCCACCGTGCCGTCGGCGCGGGTCTCGGTCAACAGGCTGCCGTCCAGGGACAGATGACGCCCGGCGGTGGTGCGCTGCAGAAAGGCGCGCTGGGTGAACGGAGAGCGCGGGTTGGTGCTGACGTACCAGTTGAACACCTCGAAGTCCCGCGCGGTGAACGGCTCCAGTGTGAAGGCGTACTGCCCGGCCCACTCCCGCTCCCGCCGGTCGTACGCCTGCAATTCCCACAGCTCCAGCGGGCCCTGGTGCGGCAGCGGCATCAGCCGGTGCCGGCGTCCGCCGCCCTCGGGCTCGACGCCGGTCACCAGCGGCACCGGCGCCAGCAGCGCCCCGATCGAACCGAAGCCGACGTCCGCGAGATACGGTTCCGGCTCGCCCGGCACCGTGACCCGCAGCATCGCATGGGTCCGCGGCCGGCTCTCCGGGGTTGCCGCGCCCAGCACCACCCGCCCGGCCAGCGGCGTCACCGGGAACCCCAGCGCCTCCAGAGCCAGCCGGAGCAGTGTGTTGTGCTCGTAGCAGTAACCGCCGCGCCTGCCGTGGACCATCTTGGCCAGCAGATCCGCCGGGGCGAGCGAGGGAGCCCGCCCGGACAGGGCGTCCAGGTTCTCGAAGGGCACGGACAGCGCGTGCGCCAGATGGACACCCCGCAGCGTCTCCAGGCCCGCACGCCGGCCGCCCCGCCAACCGATGCGGTCCAGATAGGCGTCGAGGTCGAACTGCTCAGACTGCTCAGAATCAGACATGCTCCGAACCTACGCGCCCACCCCGCGCACCGCCGCGGCCCCCGGACCGGTCCGCGCTACTCCGGTGGCCCTACGACCTCCACCCGCACCGCGCACGACTTGAACTCCGGCATGCGGGACGTCGGGTCGAGGGCCGGGTTGGTGAGGGTGTTGGCGCGGCCCTCGCCCGGCCAGTGGAACGGCATGAAGACCGTGTCCGGGCGGATGGCGGAGCTGATCCGGGCGGGCGCGGTGGCCCGGCCCCGGCGGGATGTCACGGTCACCGGGTCGCCCTCGGCCGCGCCGATACGGGCCGCGAGGCGCGGGTGCAGCTCCACGAACGGGCCGGGCGCGGCCGCGTTCAGTTCGGCGACCCGGCGCGTCTGCGCCCCCGACTGGTACTGCGCCACGACCCGGCCGGTGGTCAGCAGCAGCGGATAGTCGGCGTCCGGCTCCTCCGCCGTCGCCCGATGGGCCACGGCGGCGAAGCGGGCCCGGCCGTCGGGCGTCGCGAAGCGGTCCAGGAAGAGGCGGGGCGTGCCCGGGTGGGCCACCTCGTCCGTGCTCTCCGGGCACGGCCAGAACACCCCGGTCTCCTCCGCCAGCCGGCGGTAGGTGATCCCGGAGTAGTCCGCGGGGCCGCCCGCGCTGGCCCGGCGCAGCTCCTCGAAGACCTCCTCGGGGTCGGTCGGGAAGCCCTTCTCGACGCCGAGGCGGGCGGACAGCTCGTGCAGGACGTACAGGTCACCGCGGACCCCGGGCGGCGGAGCGACCGCCGGCCGGCGCAGCAGGACCCTGCCCTCCAGGCTGGTCGTCGTGCCGGTCTCCTCCGCCCACTGGGTGACCGGCAGCACGACGTCCGCCAGCTCCGCCGTCTCCGAGAGGACGACGTCGGCCACCGCCAGGAAGTCCAGCGAGCGCAGCCGCTCCTCGACATGCGCCGCGCGGGGCGCCGACACCACCGGGTTGGAGCCCATCAGCAGCAGCGCCCGGATGTCCGTGCCGAGGGCGTCGAGGAGCTCGTACGCGCTGCGGCCGGGCCCGGGGAGCGCATCCGGGTCCACGCCCCACACCCCGGCCACGTGCGCCCGCGCCTCCGGGTCGTCCAGCTTGCGGTAGCCGGGCAACTGGTCGGCCTTCTGGCCGTGTTCGCGGCCGCCCTGCCCGTTGCCCTGCCCGGTCAGACAGCCGTACCCGGACAGCGGCCGGCCCGCGCGGCCGGTCGCCAGGCACAGGTTGATCCACGCGCCCACCGTGTCCGTGCCCTTGGACTGCTGCTCCGGGCCGCGCGCGGTGAGCACCATCGCCGACTCGGGCGCACAGAACAGCCGTACCGCCTCCCGGAGCTGGGGAACGGACACCCCCGTGATCCGCTCCACCTGCTCCGGCCAGAGCGCCATCGCCGCCGCCCGGGCCTCCTCCCAGCCCGTCGTCCGCTCCCGTATGTACTCCTCGTCCGTCCGCCCCTCGGCCACCACCAGGTGCAACAGACCCAGGGCGAGCGCGAGATCGGTGCCGGGGCGCGGCGCCAGATGCAGGTCCGCCTGCTCGGCCGTCCTCGTCCGGCGCGGGTCGACGACGATCAACGTGCCGCCGTTCTCCCGCAGTTCGCTGAAGAACCGCAGAGACGGCGGCATGGTCTCGGCGAGATTGGAGCCCACGAGGATCACACACCCCGTCCGCGGGATGTCCTCCAGCGGGAACGGCAGCCCCCGGTCCAGACCGAACGCCCGCGTCCCGGCCGCCGCGGCCGACGACATGCAGAAACGGCCGTTGTAGTCGATCTGCGAGGTGCCCAGCGCCACCCGCGCGAACTTGCCGAGCGCGTACGCCTTCTCGTTGGTGAGCCCGCCCCCGCCGAACACGCCCAGCGCGTCGGCGCCGTACGCCTCCCGCGTACTCCCGAGCCGCTCGGCGAGCAGGTCCAGCGCCGCCGCCCAGCTCGTCTCGACCAGCCGGCCACCGGACCGCACCAGCGGCGAGGTCAGCCGCACCGCCGGTGACAGCACCGCGGCCGCCGTCCGGCCCTTGCCGCACAGCGCACCCCGGTTCACCGGGAAGTCCGGCCGCTCGGCGACCTCGACGCCCCCCGCCGCCAGGGGCGTGAGGTTCATTCCGCACTGCAGGGCGCAGTACGGGCAGTGGGTGGGCGTCGAGGCGATCGTGTCCATACCGCCAGCGTGCGTCGACCGTGTTACGACCCTCGACCGCTCCCGGTTACACGCCCGACACGGCGACCTCCCCGCGCCGCCCCGCCCGCGGTGAGGGGACGTGCCGGGTGGCGACGGTCACCGCCCGGCGGCCAGCGCCCGCGCCACCCCCGGCTCCTTCGGCCCGAGGAACGCCGGATCCGGACGGAACACCGCGTCCAGTACCGCCTTGCCCGCCGCGAACACCTCGCGCGTCCCGCCGTAGTACCAGGTCACGTCATGTTTCGCGTCGACCCCGACCCCGTACGAGTCCACCCCCGCCGCCCGGCACAGCGCCACCGCCCGCCGGATGTGGAAACCCTGGCTGACCAGCACGGCCCGGTCCACGCCGAAGATCTTCCTGGCCCGCACACAGGAGTCCCAGGTGTCGAACCCGGCGTAGTCGCTGACGATCCGCCGCTCCGGCACCCCGTGCTTCGTCAGGTAAGCGCGCATGGCATCGGGCTCGTCGTAGTCCTTGCGGCTGTTGTCCCCGGTGACCAGGACGACCTCGACCCGCCCCGCCCGGTACAGCTTCGCCGCCGCGTCCAGCCGGTTCGCGAGATACGGCGACGGCTCCCCGTTCCACAGCCCGGCCCCGAACACCACGGCGACCTGAGCGCGCGGCGCGTCCGCCGTCGTCCGCAGCCGGTCCGCCGTGGACACGAACAGCCAGGTCACCGGCAGCAGCGCCAGCACACACCCGGCCATCACGGCCTGTACCAGCCGCCGCTGCCCCTGACGGGTGCGCGGCGGCCGCGGTCGACGGATCTTCATACGGTCCCCCCGCAATACGGTCCCCCGGAATCGGCTGTCGACCCTCAAGGACGTCCTCGACGCCGCTCCGGTTCGCTCACATCGTCCATGTGTACGACGTGAACCCGTGGAAAACGCTCGTGACGGCCCGGCAACGGCCATGCAACGTGACCCCGGCAGGATCGTTCCATGACGGCGTCGCATCCTCCCCGCCCCGAGTCCCTCGTCCCCCTCGACAGTACGGCGCACCTCATGAACAGCATCGGCAACGAGCTGGCCGGACAGCTGCGGCTCGTCTCCCCGCTCGGCGGCCGCCGCCCGGCCCGGCCCGCCCTCGTCCTGGTCGCCCACGGCAGCCGCGACCCCCGCGCGCTGCAGACCGTACGAACCCTGCGGGACCGCATAGGCGAGCTGCGCCCCGGCCTCCCCGTCCACCTCGGCCACATCGAACTGAACGCGCCCCTGCTCCCGGACACCCTCGCCGCCCTGGGCGACACCCCCGCCGTCCTGGTCCCGCTGCTCCTCTCCCGCGGCTACCACGTCAAGCAGGACATCCCCGCGATGGCCGCCACGGCACAGGCACGCGCACGCACGGCACCCCCACTCGGCCCGCACCCCCTCCTGGCGGAGGCCCTGTACGACCGCCTGCTGGAGGCCGGCTGGCCGAGCCGCATGGACGACCGCGCACGGCGGTCGAGCGCGATCGTCCTGGCCGCGGCCGGCTCCCGCGACCCCGACTCGGCAACGGACACCCGTGCCATGGCCCGCCTCCTCGCAGCCCGCCTCGGCGTCCCGGTGATCCCCGCCTACGCCTCGGCGGCGAGCCCGAACGTCCCGGCGGCCGTACGGGCGCTGGCGGCACGCGGCCGGCACCGGGTGGCGATCGCCTCGTACTTCACGGCCCCGGGCCGTTTCGCGACCCAGTGCGCGGAGGCGGCGCCATGGATCGCCGCGGATCCCCTGGGCGCCCACCCGGCGATGGCGCGCTTGATCATCAACCGCTACGAGGAGAGCCTTGCAACACGGGCGAGGGAGGCTGCCTAGGGGCGCGGGGCTGTATCGGTCTGCGGCTCCGCCGCGATGGGGGTCCCCCCGGGTTTGAGCGAAGCCGAGAACTTGGGGGAGCGACAAGCCACAACGCACCCGCAGCCGCCCGAAAACGGAACTCGGCAGACGACTGGGCATACTGTCGAGGAATGGAAGGCATCGCACTCAGCTACGACCCAGCCGCACTGGAACGTTACGCCCCCGAGCCGGACAAACGCCCCGGCCGCACCGCCTTCCAACGCGACCGCGCCCGCATCCTCCACTCCGCCGCCCTACGCCGCCTCGCGGGCAAAACACAGGTGGTCACCCCGGGAACCCGCAGCCAGGTCTGGGACGCCAGCCCCAGGACAAGGCTCACCCACTCCCTGGAGTGCGCCCAAGTCGGCCGGGAGCTGGGCGCGGCCCTCGGCTGTGACCCCGACCTCGTCGAAGCCGCCTGCCTGGCCCACGACCTCGGACACCCCCCTTTCGGCCACAACGGCGAACAGGCCCTGAACGCCTTCGCGGACGACTGCGGCGGCTTCGAGGGCAACGCCCAGTCCCTCAGACTCCTCACCCGCATCGAGCCCAAACGGTTCACCCCGGAGGGCTCCGTCGGCCTCAACCTCACCCGCGCCGCCCTCGACGCCGCCACCAAGTACCCCTGGCCGCGCGGCGCCCACCCCACCGACCCGGCTTCGCGCAAGTTCGGCGTCTACGAGGACGACCGCCCGGTGTTCGACTGGGTCAGAGCGCACGCCCCCGGCACCCGCACCTGCTTCGAGGCCCAGGTGATGGACTGGTCGGACGACGTGGCGTACTCGGTGCACGACGTCGAGGACGGCCTGCACGCCGGGCACATCGACCCCAACTGCCTGCACGCCGAGCCCGAGCGGCAGGAGGTGTTCCGGGTCGCCATCGGCCGGTACGTCCCCGCCGGCACCGACCCGGCCGAACTCTCCGCCGCCCTCGACCGGCTCCAGGACGAGGAGTGGTGGCCGCACGGCTACGACGGCACGGCGGTCGCCCAGGCCCGCCTGAAGGACGCCACCAGTCAGCTCATCGGCCGGTTCTGCCTGGCCGCCGAGGGCGCCACACGCGCCGCGTACGGCAGCGGCCGGCTCACCCGCTACGGCGCCGAACTCGTCGTACCCCGCGAGGCCCGTATGGAGTGTGCCGTGCTGAAGGCGGTCGCGGACCGGTATGTGATGCAGCGCGCCGAGCAGGAACGGCTGCGCGCGGACCAGCGGGTGATCGTGGCGGAGCTGGCCGAGGCGCTGACCGCTCGCGCGCCGGACGGCCTCGACCCGCAGTTTCGGGCACTGTTCTACGGGGCAGGCGACGACCACACGCGCAAGCGGGTGATCGTCGACCAGATCGCCTCCCTCACCGACGCCTCCGCTCGCTCGCTCCACGCGAGACTTACGGGGCATATGTGAGAGGAACGTGACCGGCGGTGGCCTGATCGGGTCACTCCCTCTTCCCGCAGCACGTCGCGTGCGGGACGCTCGCACAGGGCGGCATATGGCGGCACCCTTACGAGGAGGCATCAAGTGGTCGACGCGGATCAGACATTCGTCATCGTCGGGGGCGGTCTCGCTGGTGCGAAGGCGGCCGAGACGCTCCGCGCGGAGGGCTTCACCGGCCGGGTGATACTGATCAGTGACGAGCGCGACCACCCCTATGAGCGCCCGCCGCTGTCCAAGGGCTACCTGCTCGGCAAGGAGGAGCGCGACAGCGTCTTCGTGCACGAGCCCGCCTGGTACGCGCAGAACGACATCGAACTGCACCTCGGCCAGCCCGCCGTCGCGATCAACCGCGCCGACAAGACCGTCCGCCTCGGTGACGGCACCGTCATCCGCTACGACAAGCTGCTCCTCGCCACCGGCGCCGAACCCCGTCGTCTCGACATCCCCGGCACCGGCCTGGCGGGCGTCCACCATCTGCGCCGGCTCGCGCACGCCGAGCGGCTCAAGGGCGTGCTGGCCTCCCTCGGCCGGGACAACGGGCATCTGGTGATCGCGGGCGCCGGCTGGATCGGCCTGGAGGTCGCGGCGGCGGCCCGCGAGTACGGCGCGGAGGTCACGGTGATCGAGCCGTCGCCGACCCCGCTGCACCATGTGCTCGGCCCCGAGCTGGGCGGCGTCTTCGCCGAGCTGCACCGCGAGCACGGCGTCCGCTTCCAGTTCGGGCGGCGGCTCACCGAGATCGTCGGGCAGGACGGCATGGTCCTCGCGGTCCGCACCGACGACGGCGAGGAGCACCCGGCGCACGACGTCCTCGCGGCGATCGGCGCGGCGCCCCGCACGGCCCTGGCCGAGGCGGCGGGGCTGGCGGTCGTCGACCGGGCGGACGGGGGCGGCGTCGTGGTGGACGAGCAGCTGCGCACCTCCGACCCCGACATCTACGCGGCCGGTGACGTCGCCGCGTTCCCGCTGCCGCTCTTCGGCACCCGGATCCGCGTCGAACACTGGGCCAACGCCCTCAACGGCGGCCCGGCCGCCGCACGGTCGATGCTCGGCCAGGAGATCGCCTACGACCGCGTGCCCTACTTCTTCACCGACCAGTACGACCTGGGGATGGAGTACAGCGGCTGGGCGCCGCCGGGGTCGTACGACCAGGTGGTGATCCGCGGCGACGCCGGCAAGCGGGAGTTCATCGCGTTCTGGGTGGCGGAGGGACGCGTGCTGGCCGGGATGAACGTCAACGTGTGGGATGTCACAGACCGGATCCAGCAGCTGATCCGTTCCCAGGCCCAGGTGAACACGGAGGCCCTGGCCGACCCGCACGTCCCGCTGGACGGTCTGGCCTCCTGAGAGCCAGGTGTGTCGGTGCCGCCCCGTAGAATCACCTCGTGGCAGGACGGATCAACGACGAGGACGTGAAGGCGGTACGGGACGCGGTCCCGATCGACGCCGTGGTCTCCGAGTACCTCCAGCTGCGCAGCGCGGGCGGCGGCAATCTCAAGGGCCTCTGCCCCTTCCACGACGAGAAATCGCCGTCCTTCCAGGTCAGCCCGAGCAAGGGACTCTTCCACTGCTTCGGCTGCCAGGAGGGCGGCGACACCATCACCTTCGTGATGAAGGTGGACCACCTCTCCTTCTCGGAGGCGGTCGAGCGCCTCGCCGCCCAGGCCGGCATCACGCTGCGCTACGAGGAGGGCGGGTACAACCCGGCGCACCAGCGCGGCGAGCGCATCCGCCTGGTCGAGGCGCACAAGATCGCCGCGCAGTGGTACGCCGAGCAGCTCGCCACCAGCCCCGAGGCCGAGACCGGCCGGCTCTTCCTCGCCGAGCGCGGCTTCGACCAGGCCGCCGCCGTCCACTTCGGCGTCGGCTACAGCCCGCAGGGCTGGGACCACCTCACCCGCTATCTGCGCGGCAAGGGCTTCACCGACAAGGAACTGCTCCTCTCCGGCATCTCCCAGGAGGGCCGCCGCGGCCCCATCGACCGCTTCCGTGGCCGCCTGATGTGGCCGATCCGGGACATCGGCGGCGAGGTCGTCGGCTTCGGCGCCCGCAAGCTGTACGAGGCGGACAACGGCCCGAAGTACCTGAACACACCCGAGACCCAGATCTACAGGAAGTCGCAGGTCCTGTACGGCATCGACCTGGCGAAGAAGGACATCGCCAAGGCCAGCCGGGCGGTGGTGGTCGAGGGCTACACGGACGTCATGGCCTGCCATCTGGCCGGGGTGACGACGGCCATCGCGACCTGCGGTACGGCTTTCGGCGGCGACCACATCAAGATCCTGCGCCGCCTGCTGATGGACAACGGCTCGGCCCGCGTGATCTTCACCTTCGACGGCGACGCGGCCGGGCAGAAGGCCGCCCTGCGCGCCTTCGAGGACGACCAGAAGTTCGCCGCCGAGACCTATATCGCGATCGCGCCGGACGGCATGGACCCGTGCGAACTGCGCCTCGCGAAGGGCGACGAGGCGGTGGCGGACCTGGCCGAACCCCGCACACCCCTCTTCGAGTTCGCACTCCGCCAGATCGTGAGCCGCTACGACCTGGACACGCCCGCGGGCCGGGCGGGCGCCCTGGACGAGGCGGCGCCCATCGTCGCCCGCATCAAGAACAGCGGCGCCCAGCACGAGGTCGCCGTCGAACTGGCCGGCATGCTCGGCATCCTCGACACCCAGTTCGTGGTCCGCCGCGTGGCCCAGCTGGCCCGCTGGGCGAGGGACCGCGGCGGAAAGGCCCCGCAGGACCGCCCGCGCGGCGCGGAGCAGCAGTGGCCGGCGCCGACCGCCCGCCCAGCCTCCTCCGGCCCGGCCCTCACCCTGCGCAACCCCGTCTACGCCGCCGAACGCGAACTGCTCAAACTCGCCCTGCAACGCCCTGAGTTGGTCTCCCCGGCCTTCGACGCCTACGGCCTGGACGAGTTCACCGCTCCTCCCTATGCCGCCGTCCGCCAGACGGTCGCCGAGGCGGGCGGCGCCGAGTACGGCGTCCAGGACCCGCAGGAGTATCTGGTCCGGGTCCGCGAGGCCGCGCCCGACGACACCGTCCGCGCGATGGTCACCGAACTGGCCGTGGAGCCGATCCTGCGGCGCACGGTGGACGAGGTCTACGCCGGCACGGTCCTGGTCCAGATCCGCCGTCGCGCCGTGGAACGCCGTATCCACGACATCCAGTCCCAGCTGACCCGCCTCGCCACGGGCGGCGACCCCGCCCAACTGTCCGCCGTTCAGAACGAGATGTGGATCCTCCAGCAGTACGACCAGGCGTTGCGGGAGCGGGGCGCGAAGGCGCTGTAGAGGCGCCTCCGCGGTGTCAGTCCTCCGGATACTGCGAGTCCGTGATGCCAAGGTGACGCAGGATCGCGTCGACCGACATCGTCAGGCTGTCCAGCTTCTCGGTGTGCTTGTCCTGCACCCGCGCCAGTTCGATCTGGCCGGTGAGGAGGACTCCCGCAGTCGTGCCGAGCTCCCTGAGCGTCTTGCCGTGCTCGATCTGTGTAGTCCGCAGAGCCTGGAGCAGCTGCATGTCCGCCCTGCGCTGCTCCTGAAGCGCGGCCACGTCCCGGTCGGAGTTCACAGCGAGATGCCTGGTGGCGGCCTGCTGTTCCACGACCTCGTCCACCCGCGCCTCCAGCGCCTCCAGGCGCCGCCGCAGCTCTTCCATCTCGCTCATGCCTTCCATCCTGCCCCAAGTCGGTGCGGGCCAATGCCCGCATATGCCAGTCGGATGGTCCAACGAGCTGAGTAACCGACCGGTCACGGACTGGGCGCCACCTCCGGATCACCTACCGGTCACGGATCGGATGCAAAAAGTCACCGCAAGCCCCTCGTGGCGGGGATGTGTCGTACTCCACACTGGGGGCGGTGCCCGAGTCCGCGGAGCGCAGGCCGTCGACTCTCCACTCCCGAAACCGCTGCCGCACACCTTCAGCAGTGATCATCCTGGAGGTCGCCCCCGTGCAGACCCAGACCCTCACCCAGACCGACAGTGCCACCGGCGCCACCGCGGACGAGCCGGACGCGGAGCCGGAAGTCCTCGTGGCCGTGCCCCCGCAGGGCCCCGCAGCCCGGCACCCGGAGACGGTGCCCGCCGAGCCGGCGGAACCGCCCGCGGAAGCGTTCACGGACGAGCCCGAGCAAGCCGGCGAACCACTGGAGGCCGCCGGGCTCGTCGAGACACCGATTGTGGCCCGGGTCGACACCGGCGGCCCCTCCGCCGACCTGTTCCGCCAGTACCTGCGCGAGATCGGCCGCATCCCGCTGCTCACGGCCGCCGAGGAGGTCGAACTCGCCCGCCGGGTCGAGGCCGGCCTGTTCGCCGAGGAGAAGCTGAGCAACACCCCTGACCTGGAAGGCCAGTTGGCGCTCGATCTGGACCGGCTCGTCGTCATGGGGCGGATGGCCAAGCGGCGGCTCATCGAGGCCAATCTGCGGCTCGTCGTGTCCGTCGCCAAACGGTACGTCGGCCGCGGCCTGACCATGCTCGACCTGGTCCAGGAAGGCAACCTCGGGCTGATCCGGGCGGTCGAGAAGTTCGACTACGCCCGCGGCTACAAGTTCTCGACGTACGCCACCTGGTGGATCCGCCAGGCCATGTCCCGGGCCCTGGCCGACCAGGCCCGCACCATCCGCGTCCCGGTCCATGTGGTCGAGCTGATCAACCGGGTCGTGCGGGTGCAGCGGCGCATGCTCCAGGAACGGGGGTACGAGCCGACGCCCGACGAGGTCGCCGACCACCTCGACCTGGCGCCCGAGCGGGTCTCCGAGGTGCTGCGGCTGGCCCAGGAACCCGTCTCGCTGCACGCCCCGGTCGGCGAGGAGGATGACGTGGCCCTCGGTGACCTGATCGAGGACGGCGACGCGGCGAGCCCCGTCGAGTCCGCCGCGTTCCTCCTGCTCAGGGAGCATCTGGAGGCCGTCCTGTCCACGCTGGGGGAACGGGAGCGGAAAGTCGTCCAACTCCGGTACGGCCTCATCGACGGCCGCCCCCGCACCCTGGAGGAGATAGGCCGCCTCTTCGGCGTGACCCGGGAACGGATACGCCAGATCGAGTCGAAGACCCTCAACAAGCTTCGCGACCACGCCTTCGCAGACCAGCTGAGGGGCTATCTGGACTGAGACCCGGACCGAGGAGACGATGGGGGCCGCCCGTCGGTGGCCCCCGTCCGCCTAGTCCACCTCGGCCACAGCCTGCGCGAACTGGGCCTTGTAGAGCCGCGCGTACGCACCCTCCGCGGCCAACAGCTCGGCGTGCGCGCCCTGTTCCACGATCGACCCGTTCTCCATCACGAGAATCGTGTCCGCGTCCCGGATCGTCGACAGCCGGTGCGCGATCACGAACGACGTCCGCCCCGCCGCCAGCTTGGCCATCGCCTTCTGGATCAGCACCTCGGTCCGGGTGTCGACCGAACTCGTCGCCTCGTCCAGCACCAGGATCGTAGGGTTGGACAGGAACGCCCGCGCGATGGTGATGAGCTGCTTCTCACCCGCGCTGACCCCCGTGCCCTCGTCGTCGATCACGGTGTCGTACCCGTCGGGAAGCGTGCGGATGAACCGGTCGGCGTGCGCGGCCCGCGCTGCCTCCTCGATCTCCCCACGGGTGACCTCCCTGGACGCCCCGTACGCGATGTTCTCCGCGATCGTGCCGCCGAACAGCCAGGTGTCCTGCAGCACCATGCCGATCCCGGCCCGGAGTTCGTCCCGGGACATCCTGCGGATGTCCACGCCGTCCAGGGTGATCCGGCCGCCCGACACGTCGTAGAACCGCATCAGCAGGTTGACCAGCGTGGTCTTGCCCGCGCCGGTCGGGCCGACGATCGCCACCGTGTGACCGGGCTCCACCGCGAGCGAGAGGTCCTCGATCAGCGGCTTCTCGGGGTCGTACCGGAAGGACACATGCTCCAGGCGCACCCGCCCGCGCAGTTCGGCCGGCCGCTCGCCCGGCACCGGATCCGCCTCCTGCTCCTCCGCGTCCAGGAGTTCGAAGATCCGCTCGGCCGAGGCGACACCGGACTGCACCAGGTTCGCCATCGACGCGACCTGCGTCAGCGGCATCGAGAACTGCCGCGAGTACTGGATGAAGGCCTGCACGTCACCGATGGAGAGCGAACCGGAGGCGACGCGCAGACCGCCGACGACCGCGACCAGCACGTAGTTGAGGTTCGACACGAACATCATCAGCGGCTGCATGACACCGCTGTTGAACTGCGCCTTGAACCCGGCCTCGTAGAGCGCCTCGTTCTGCTCGGCGAACTGCTTCGCCGACTCCTCCTGCCGGCCGAACACCTTCACCAGGGTGTGCCCGGTGTACATCTCCTCGACGTGCGCGTTCAGCTTGCCGGTGGAGCGCCACTGCTGCACGAAGTGCGGCTGCGACCGCTTGCCGACCCGCGTGGCCACGACGTACGACAGCGGCACGGTGACCAGCGCGACCAGCGCCAGGATCCAGGAGACGTAGAACATCATCGCGAGCACGCCGATGATGGTCAGCAGCGAGTTGATCAGCTGGCCCATCGACTGCTGGAGGGTCTGCCCGATGTTGTCGATGTCGTTGGTCGCGCGGGAGAGCACCTCGCCGCGCTGGCGCTTGTCGAAGTACGACAGCGGCAGCCGCGACAGCTTCGCCTGCACGGACCCGCGCATCCGGAACATCGTGCGGTTCACGGACCGGTTGACCAGCCTGGTCGCCACCGCCATCAGCAGGCCGGCGACCAGGAACGTACAGAGCGCGAGCAACAGGACGTTCCCGACGGCACCGAAGTCGATGCCCTTGCCGGGCGTGAAGTCGGTGCTCTGCAGCATGTCCGCGACGGAGCCCCTGCCATGGGCCCGCATCTGGTCGAGGACCTGCTGCTTGGTGACCCCGGCCGGCATCTGCCGGCCGATGATGCCGGCGAAGACCAGGTCGGTCGCCTTGCCGAGGATCTTCGGGCCGATCACGTTCAGGGTCACGCTGACGACCACGCACAGCAGCAGGCCGTAGATCGTGAGCCGTTCCGGTTTGAAGAGGGAGACGAGCCGTTTGCCCGACCCCTTGAAGTCCATCGAGCGCTGGTCGGGGCCGCCCCCGGCCATCAGGCGTCCCATGGGCCCGGCCATCAGGCAGCCTCCGCTTCCGTCAGCTGGGAGAGCACGATCTCCCGGTAGGTCTCGTTGCCCGCCATCAGCTCCCGGTGCCGGCCGGAGCCGACGACCCGGCCCTCGTCCAGCACGATGATCCGGTCGGCGTCCCGGATGGTCGCCACGCGCTGGGCGACGATGACGACGGTCGCCTCGGAGGTCTCCCGGCCGAGTGCCGCGCGCAGCGCCGCGTCGGTGGCGTAGTCGAGCGCGGAGAAGGAGTCGTCGAAGAGGTAAATCTCCGGGCGCTGCACCAGGGTGCGGGCGATGGCCAGCCGCTGGCGCTGGCCGCCCGAGACGTTCGTACCGCCCTGCGCGATCGGCGCGTCCAGGCCGCCCTCCAGCTTGCTCACGAAGTCCTTGGCCTGCGCCACCTCCAGCGCGTGCCACAGCTCCTCGTCGGTGGCGTCCGGGTTGCCGTAGCGCAGGTTGGTGGCGACGGTGCCCGCGAAGAGATACGGCTTCTGCGGCACCAGTCCGACCGTCTTCGCCAGCAGCTTCGGGTCGACTTCCTGGACGTCCACGCCGTCGACCAGGACCTCGCCCTCGGTGGCGTCGAACAGCCGCGGGACCAGCCCGAGCAGCGTCGACTTGCCGCTGCCGGTGGAGCCGATCACGGCGGTCGTCTCACCCGGCCGGGCCACCAGGTCGACGGCCTTCAGCACCGGCTCCTCGGCACCCGGATAGCGGAAGCCGGCGGCCCGGATCTCCAGATGACCGTGCCGGCGCAGCTCGACGACCGGCGCCGCCGGCGGCACCACGCTGGAATCGGTCCCGAGGACCTCCTCGATGCGCTCGGCACACACCTCCGCGCGCGGCACCATCATGAACATGAAGGTGGCCATCATCACGGACATGACGATCTGCATCAGATAGGCGAGGAACGCGGTCAGGTCGCCGATCGCCATCCCGCCGCTGTCGATGCGGTGCGCGCCGAACCACACCACCGCGATCGACGACAGGTTCACCACCGTCATGACGATCGGGAACATCAGCGCGAGCATCCGGCCGGTGGCCAGCTGCATCTCGGTCAGATCGGCGTTGGCCTTCCCGAACCGGCCCTGCTCGTACTCATCGCGGACGAAGGCGCGGATCACCCGGTTGCCGCTGATCTGCTCGCGCAGCACCCGGTTCACGGTGTCGAGGCGCACCTGCATCGACCGGAACAGCGGCCGCAGCCGGCGCACGATCAGCGTCACGGAGATACCGAGCACCGGCACGACCGCGACCAGCACACCGGACAGCGGCACGTCCAAGCCGAGCGCCATCACGATGCCGCCCACGCACATGATGGGCGCCGACACCATCAGCGTGAACGTCATCAGGGCCAGCATCTGGACCTGCTGTACGTCGTTCGTCGTACGGGTGATGAGCGAGGGCGCCCCGAAGTGACCCACCTCACGCGAGGAGAAGGACTGCACCCGGTCGAAGACGGCACCGCGTACGTCCCGGCCGAGCGCGGAGGCGGTCCGCGCGCCGTAGTACACGGCGCCGATGTTGCACACGACCTGCGCCAGCGAGATGCCGATCATCAGGGCGCCGAAGGACAGGATGTAACCCGTGTCACCCTTCACCACACCGTTGTCGATGATGTGCGCGTTCAGGGTGGGCAGGTAGAGGGTGGCGCAGGTCTGCAGGAACTGCAGCAGCACCAGCAAGGCTATGGGTTTCTTGTAGGGACGGAGATAGGTCCGCAGAAGTCGTATGAGCACGCTACGTCTCTCGGGTTCGGCGACAGGGGCTGGTCGGTGTGCCCTTGGCCCCCATCGTCGGACACTCCACCCGCGTTACCTCAACCGAATTAACCCGACAGCCCAGCATCAACCCGACGGCCCAGCGCTTACGGCCAGGGGCTGTGGGTCACACGCGGAACGCTCCCGGGTGGGTCTGCTCCCGCACCGCCACGAACTGCTGCCGCACCGCCTGGCCCACGGCCAGTTCGTCGCCCGGCTCCAGCACCTGTGCCGCGGCCCCCTGCCAGGCCGGCGGGGTACGCGGATCGAGCGTGCCCTGTGACACACCCAGCGCCCAGGCCGCCTGCCGGGCCGCGCCGATCGCCGCGTAGTCCGCGGGCTGCGGTACGACGACCTGCGCACCGAACAGCGAGGGCGCCGCGGCCTGCACGGCCGGCAGCTCGGCGGCCGGGCCCAGCAGGAAGATCCGCCGCACGTCCACGCCCCGCCCGCGCAGCACGTCGAGCGCGTCGGCGAGCCCGCACAGCATGCCCTCGAACGCGGCTCGCGCCAGATGCTCCGGTTTCATCGACTCCCGCCGGAGCCCGGCGAGCGTCCCGGCGGTGTGCGGCAGACTCGGGGTCCGCTCACCCTCCAGATAGGGGAGCAGGACGAGTCCATGGGAGCCCGGCGTGGACTTCATCGCCAGCTCGGACAGGCTCTCCAGATCCGGCAGCCCGAGCAGTTCGGCGGTGCCGCGCAGGGTGCGCACGGCGTTCAGGGTGGTGACGACCGGCAGGTGCATGCCGGTGGCGTCGGCGAGGGAGGTGATCATCCCGGACTGGTCGGCGAGCGCCTCGGGATGGACGGCCATCACGGACCCGGAGGCCCCGAGCGATACGACGGCGTCCCCCAGCCCGATCCCGAGCCCGAACGCGGCCGCCATGGTCTCCCCGGTCCCCGCGGAGATGAGCAGCCCCTCCGGGGTCGTACCGGCCGCGTCCGACGGGCCGATCACCTCCGGCAGCATCGCCTGATGGCCGAGTGCCAGCTCGACCAGGTCGGGCCGGTAGGCACCGGTGGCGGCCGACCAGTACCCGGTTCCGGAGGCACCCCCGCGATCAGTGGTCCGGCGCACCGGCCGCCCGAGCAGCTGCCAGACCAGCCAGTCGTGCGCCTGCAGCAGTACGGCCGTCCGGCGGGCGTTCTCGGGCTCGTTCTTCGCGAGCCAGCGCAGCTTGGTGGCCGGCTGTGCGGCCGATGGCACGCACCCCACGGCCTGCGCCCAGGCCTCGCGCCCGCCGAGGGCGTCGATGAGATCGGCGGCCGCGACCTGCGCCCGCTTGTCGCCGCCGACCAGCGCCGGGCGGACGGTGTTGCCCTGGGCGTCCAGGGGGATCAGCGCGTTCTGCTGGGCCGACACACCGATGGCCTGTACGCCCTCCAGCAGGCCACCGCCCGCGGCTTCGCCGAGGGAGAGCAGCCAGGCCTGGGGGTCTATGTCGCTCGGGCGAGCGCCGTCCGGCGTCTCGACCGGATGCGGTGCGTATCCCTGCCGTAGTACGGCACCGGTGTCTGCGTCGCAGACCACGATGCGTGTGAAGTCCGGTGAGCTGTCCAGCCCGGCGACTATCCCCATACGGAGAATTTTGCCGCATCGCCGCGCCGGCTTCGGCCGATGGGCGCCCAATGGGGTGGGAGTGTCTCAGTGTCGGCGGGTGCGGGTCCGTTGTGGCTGGTCGCTCGGTTCCCGCGCCCCTGGGGAACCGGTGCTCAACCCGCTTACGTGTCGCTGGTGCCCCAGTCGTCCTCGGGGGTGCCGTTGAGGTTCCGCTCCCGCAGGGATCGCACCCGCTGGGCCACGGTCTCGGGGACCCGGTCTCCGACCCTGTCGCTGACCGTGTGGAAGGCCTTGCCTGCGTACTGGCGGCCCTGCTGGGCGGCGCTCTCGGCCGTGTTGCGGACGGCAGGGTTCTGCGCGATCCGCTGGACGGCCTTCTTCAGCTGCTCGTAGCGCTCGCGTCCGGCCCTCGTGCCGAGTACGTAACCGAGGGCCAGTCCGGCGACGAACGTGAGCCGGTAGCGCATGGCTGCCACCCTTCCCTTGCCTTGGTCTGCGGTGCGACGTGGGCGCCGAGGGTACCGATTGGCGGAGCACCCCCCTGCTTGCGCTAATGTATGTGTCGCAGCGAGCGCCCGCCCCCTGGCGAATACCCAGGTAGGTACGTTCGATGCAATCGAGGCGATCCTCCGTAGCTCAATTGGCAGAGCAGCCGGCTGTTAACCGGCAGGTTACTGGTTCGAGTCCAGTCGGGGGAGCTTCGGTCCTCCGTAGCTCAATTGGCAGAGCAGCCGGCTGTTAACCGGCAGGTTACTGGTTCGAGTCCAGTCGGGGGAGCGCAGTGAACGAGGACCCCTTGGGGGTCCTTTTTCATGCCCGCGGGAACCGCCGTGCCCGCGCCGTAGTCCTCAAGGTCATGAGCAGCACGGATGCCGACCATCCGAAGCAGGAGATCGTATGAGCGGCTATGCTGCGGCAGACGGCGCGCACACATGTACGCGACACGCCGCTATGGGGCGGTAGCTCAGCCGGTTAGAGCAGCGGACTCATAATCCGTCGGCCGTGGGTTCGAGTCCCACCCGCCCCACCAGGCACCGCAGGTGCAGAAGCGTTTCTACCTGCGAAAACGTAGAAGGAGGGCCGCCGCGCCGAGCGTGGTGGCCCTCCTTCACTCGTTCAGATCAAGATCCAGTGGACGCGTAGTGGACGCGGGGACGGTTCAGTGGACCGAAGTACTCTCACGCGCCTTTCGTCGCCTGCTTGGCCCCCGGCGGGCGGTCCGGATCGCTGCGGAAGGCAAGCCGGTCGGTAGCGACCAGGCGTCCAGGGCTGGAGACTTGGAGCGGGCGATCGTGAAGCGGGTGAGCGAGAACGCGGACCGCTGCTCCTCCGGGTAACGGTCGTTGAAGTTCTCGACCCGGACCAGCTCCAGATCGTTCGCGGCGCAGTGGTCGCGTATCCATTTCACAGCCGCGTTGGCGGCATCGTCCTGGCCGCGGCCGGCCATCGTGATCATGCCGAGGAGATCGGCGTCCGGATGAGGCTGCGCTCCGACGGCCCAGGTATCGGCCGACTGCCGCGCGCCGTGGGCGAAGAAGACGGCCACGTCGCCTTGCCAGGCTTCCGCGGGGATCTCCATGGGGGTGCGTACCTTGAAGGGGATTTCGCGGGGGACGACGGCCATCACGGACTCGGCTTCGGCCCGCATCATCTCGGGCAGCACGCTGGTGTAGGTGTCGGAGGTGATCTGGCGTGAGGAGTGCCCCAGCTTCTCCTGGACCACCTTGATGTCGGTCCCGGCGAGCAGGGACAGGGTGGCAGCGAGGTGGCGCAGGTCGTGGAGGCGGACTGGCGGAAGGCCGGACAGCTCCACGAGACGGGAGAAGCGTCGTGATATCCAGTCGGGATGGAGCGCCTCACCGTTCTCGTGCGTCCACACGCGGCCGGTCTCGTCGTAGGCGTCCTTCCACTCCTGGCGCTTCTGTTCTTGCTTCGTACGGAAGTTGACCAGGTTGTCGCCGGACTCCAGGCTCAGTGGCAGGGTGCGAACGCTGTCGGCCTTCGGCGTCTCGCCGTACAGCTTGTAGACGACTTCCACGATCTGTTGGGAGATCCGCAGCCAGAGCGCATCGGTGCTGACCTCCGTCCAGGGCAGCGCAGCCATTTCTCCACGGCGGGGGCGCAGGAAGATGAACGAGTGCCATAGTTCGTAGAGCCAGTCGTCTTTGACAAAGTCCAGGAACTCGCCGGTCAGTTGCGGCGTCCAGACCATGACCGGGCCGGGCTTCTCCCCGGTGCGCTTCCAGTGCTCGATTCGCTCAGGGGTCCAGACGAGCGGCTTCGGGCGGGTGACCGGCGGCAGCTCGACCAGCTGTGCCCAGTTCTTGGCGAACGCGCTTTCGCGCTTGATACCCCAACTCAAGGCGGAGGACAGCGTGTCGTTGATGCGGTGCATGGTGGCTGCGGAAGTGACCTTCCGCAGCCCTCTCTTCCCTTCGCGAAGTGCCGCGTTCGCGTCGAGGAACGTTCGTCGGGCGGCGCGGCGCTCCTCCTTCTTCCCGGCTGCCCTCACCCAGGCCTGGTGCGCGGCGTCGCGGTCCTTCTGGAGCTGATCGACGCGGAGGCGGTGGAGAACTCTCTCGGCGTTCTCCTTCTCGATGGCGTCGTACATGAGGTCGAGGTGCCGGACCTTGAGGTTGCACCGCTTGATGTGCCCCAGGTGAGGGATGAGGTAGTTGTGAATGTGCTCTTCGTAGCCATGGCGGGTCGTGCGGGCCAGTGACTTCTTTGCCTTGATCCACCGGAGGAAGAAGTCGCCGCACTTCTTACAAGGGTCGCGAAGGCGAACGCATAGGGGCTTGAGCGGCAAGCCAACTCCTGTCGTGTGATGTTGATCTCATGGTGACAGTGTGTGCGCGGAACGAAGAGCGTGTCAGTTTTCAGTAAAGAGCCGATCATTCACAGGTTGCGCACAGGTGTTCACCGCTCTGAGGGTCGTCACCGCGATGACTGTCGGTAACTTCCCCTGCCGATTTTGGTCTTGCTTCGTGTGCATGACGCGTGCATATGGTGATGATCCTCTCCCGGAACGGATCAGACCAGTCCGTTTCTGGGAGAAGGGCCGGCGCGTCCTGGGGGGAAGCGCCACGTACACGCCAGCCTCCCCAACTCCCGAGGGGGCTGGCCGCTTCCCTCTCAGAGCGTGACCCGGAATACGGGGCCACACCTTCATAGAGAGGGATTGCGCGTGTTGCGCAGACCACCCAGACCACCATCGAGCAGACGCAGATGGGCGAGAAGACTGGCGACTCCGGTCGTCTCCATCGCCTCACTCGGCCTGCTCGCCACCCTTGCCGTCCACCCCGAACTCGTCACCCACGATCCGAGCGGCGTGAAGCCGGCAGCTGACTCCTACCCCTGGTACACCCAGACGGCGGCCGAGCAGTTGCGGCAGGACCAGTGCCTCATGTCAGAGGTTCTGCGCCTGGGCGGGCCCACCATGGCCACGACCGCGCAGGACGGGCTGAACCAGCCCGCGGACAAGCTGCACGTCCTGGCCAACCGGGACCACTGGGACAAGACTCCGCTCGCGGGCGCCTACCAGAAGGACCGGGACGCCTACGACAAGCAGCTCGACGACCTTCACAACCTGCGCAACGCCTGGCAGAAGCCGCTCGCTGGCCTGTCGACGCCGGCCGGGTTCACCGATGCGGACTTCCACTGGCCTCCGGGATCGCCCGGTGACGGCAAGCAGGACTTCTACACGCAGACCGGCCTGTCGAAGTGGATATCCGACCGGTTCTGGAAAGACGACGCCGACTTCTACACCGACCCCACCGCCAAGGCCGACGACAAGACGGTCCAGGCGTTCAAGACGATCGGCGACCCCCTCTACACCGGGGACCCCGACCCCAGCCTGCCCCCCGAGGCCCGGGACCGCCGTTACGCGGAGCAGTCCGCCTACGAGTTCCTGAAGTTCAGGGACCAGTACTTCGCCGATGACCTGCGGCTGTTCCTGACCTCGGGCGGTTTCCCCCACACCGCACCGGATCCGGACTCCCCGGAGTACCGGGTCGCCGTGGAGGACGTGAAGACCCGGTTCGCGGCCTGCTCCTGGCGGGACCCGATCGACCCGGACAAGGTTCTCGGCGACGTCACCAGCACAGCCGCGAAGGAGTGGCAGCAGGAGATCAGCAGCCAGGCGGGGATGCGGAACACCATCCTGGACGCCAACGAGGACGCCGTCACCAGCCTCACCAAGGCCGCCAAGATCCTCGGTGACCTGCTGGGCCAGTCCTGGACGGCTGACCATCTCGCGCGCTGGCAGGACTACTGGCAGCCGGGTGGGCTCGGCTGGGTCGGGGATGCCGACAACATCGTCCAGGTCGTCAACGCCGCCGGTAAATGCCTCGACGTCCAGGGCTCCGGTACCGCGAATGGCACGCCGGTGCAGGTGTACACCTGCAACAACAGTGCGGCACAACGGTGGAAGATCCACGGCAGCGAGGATGCCGCCCAGCTCGTCAACGTCGCCTCGCAGAAGTGCCTGGATGTCGCCGGGAACAACGACGACAACAAGACGCCGATCCGGATCTGGCAGTGCAATGACAGCCCCGCCCAGCGGTGGGCGCTGAACATGCAGTCCGACACCCCCATCAAGAGTGTCGGCACCGGGAAGTGTCTGGACCTGCACACGTTCAACAACGGGCAGGACGCCTGGCTGTACGGCTGCAACAACAGTGCGGCGCAGAAGTTCCGGGTCAAGCCCCTCGGTCACAACGGCACCGACGACAGCAGCTACCCGGACAAGGCGCAGTTCACCAAGGCCACCACCGGCATCACCAACGCACGCACCAAGGCCAAGAGCCTCCTGGAAGACCTGAAGGCGTTGCAGAAGACCGCAGCGGCGGCGGCGAAGAAGTCCGACGACGCCGAAACTGCCTCCTACCAGGTTGCCGACCAGCAGGGCGCCCCGCGTGGGCGCGGGCTGTTGGTGGGTCAGCAGAAGAACCAGGTCACCCAGGGCATCACCGCCGCTGTGGACGCCATGGAGAAGGCCGGCGAAACGGCGGAGGCTGCCACCCGCGCGAGTGGCTCGGACAGCGACACGATCGCCCAGCGCGCGATAGCTCAGGCCGCGCAGGTCAAGACGGAGTTCCGCCACCAGGCCGCCCACACCGCAGAGTTGCAGGCCAAGGCAGCAGCGGATGCGGCGAAGGTCCACCGGGACAACGCCAAGCAGGATGCTGACACCGCCAAGCAGAAGCTTGGCGAAACGCTCGCGGCGGAGGACAAGGCGAAGACGGCGGCCGCCACCGCCCACGCCCGCCGCCTGGACGCCGAAGCCCAGGAGGCCACGGCGAAGCAGGAGAAGGCCAACGCCGCCGCCGCCCAGACCGAAGCGAACCAGCATCGGAAGAACGCCGAGGACCTGGCGGGCAAGGCGAAGGACGCGAAGGACAAGGCCGAAGCCTCCGAGAAGACCGCATCGGACAAGCGGGACGACGCCAAGGCCAAGGCCAACCACGCCCGCGACATGCGGAATGACGCCTGGGACGCCCAGCAGAAAGCCAACGTCGACCGCACCAAGGCCGACGCAAAGAAGGCTTACGCCGACTCCCTCGACGCCGGGGACGACGCCGACAAGGCACGCCAGGCCGCGAACGACGCCGACAAGCACGCGACCGACTCCGAGACGGCCGCCAAGAAGGCCCAGGACGAAGCCGACGCCGCCACACAGTCTGCCGAGGACGCCGATGCGGCAGCGACCAGGGCTGAGGCGGCGGCGAAGCGGGCACGCGCGGACGCCAATGAAGCGCAAGCGGCGAAGGCAGACGCCGACGCAGCCGTACGCACCGCCACCGCCACGGCCGCTGACGCCATCGCAGCCTCCCAGCACGCCGCCGGCGAAGCACGGACAGCCGTCAAGCTCGCGGATGAGGCCGAGACCGATGCGAACAACGCCAAGGCCCAAGCGGACTCGGCGAAGAAGGACCTGAAGGACGCCCTCGTCGCAGCGGCCAAGTCCGCCGGGTACGCGCACGTCACCGCCCAGGCGGCCGTGGATGCGGGGAAGTCGGCGAAGCAGGTCGTCAAACCCGCCAACGACGCCATCGAACTCGGCTCCCCCTACATTGACAACGACTCCACAGCCGAGCTGGTGGTCCTGACCGGGCAGGCGTCGAAGACTCTCGCCGAGCAGCAGAAGGCTGTTGCTGACACGCATGCGAAGAACGCGCAGGCGGAGGCTGATGCCGCGAAGAACATCGCGGACCAGGCGAAAGACGACACCAAGGCAGCGTTGCAGTCAGCGGCCAACGCCGCACGATCAGCAGCGGACGCCCGCGGCTACGCCAACCAGGCCTTGGACTATTCGGCCGACGCCGCGAAATCGGCGGCGGCTGCTGTGGACTCGCTGAACCGGACGAAGGAGTACGACCGGCAGGCCGGCGAAGACGCCGCCGCAGCCGACACCGCAGCGACCAGCGCCGAAGGCTACGCGAAGGACGCCCGCGCCTCAGCCGACGAGGCCGCCCTCGACGCAGACGCCGCCCACAAGGCAGCCGACCAGGCCGCACAGGACGCCAAGGACGCGAGGGCTGCCGCCAACCGCGCCGACCAGGCCGCGACCGAGGCCGAAAACTACGCCAAGGACGCCGACAAGTACGCCAAAGAAGCCCAGGACATAGCCACCGACACGGCGAAGAAACAAGCCAACCAGGAACTCGGCAAGGGCTCCATGACGGGTGTCCCCGGCGTGTTCGTCGTCCCGGAAGACGGCACCTTCCAGATCCTCAGCGGCACACAGCAAGGCAACTGCGTTCCAGGGATGCCGCAGGCAGCGATCGTCGGCTGCGACGCCACGTACAGCGAAATCCACGTCAAATACGTTGCCGACTTCTACTTGTGCACCGACGATCAGGCACCGGCCACGGCCGAGGGCTGTCCGCCGACGGCCTGGCGTCTCCTGGAGCGGAAGCTGCTGCCGGACGTCAAGATCACCAACTGGCAGCACCACTTCTCCGGTGAGGACGTCGTCCGCGCCGGATGGCAGACCCTCTTCGGCGAAGTACCGGGGAACGTCCTGTTCGAGTTCTTCGCCAAGGACATGCTCAAGTGCCTCCACGGCAGCGCCGCCGGCTGCGCCTGGGCGTATGCCAACTACGGCGGAGCAGACAGCGCACTCAGCGAGATCGTCAAGAACGTCTTGGACCTTAACCGCGCGGTTAAGTCCGAGGACGGTATCGCGGATGCCTGGAAGTCTCTCAAAGAGTCTGGACTCGACGACGACGTCGTCGCTGGCATCGGCAAGAAGGAAGCCGACAAGATCGCCGCAGCCTGCCGGAAGAACAGCTTCCCGGCAGGTACACAGGTCCTGATGGCAGACGGTTCCCGTAAGGCGATTGATACGATCACCACGGACGATCGGCTTCTGGCCACCGACTCTCAGACCGGGGAAACTCGCCCGGAGCCGGTCACCGACACCTTCTCGCACCGCGCGGACCAGTTGGTCGCGATCACCTTCGCCGACGGCGGACGTGTCCTCACGACGCCAGGCCACCGGATGTACGTGACGGGCCATGGCTGGACAATCGTGTCGGAGCTGGCCGCCGGCGACCGGCTCAGGACCCCGGACGGTAAGACGGACGTCGTGGCCGACCTGCGGACGCTGACAGCACCGCAGACGGTCTGGGACCTGACGGTCGATGACCTCCACACCTTCTACGTGCTGGCTGGTGCAAAGCCGGTCCTCGTTCACAACTGCGAGGGTGAACTCAGCGACGCCCTGTACGACGAGATCGATGCGCGCTACGGCACGGACATCGCTGACGGTGTGGAATACAACGCGATGCGGATGCACGACGGCACTGCGCAATCCCTCGACCACGAGATTCCAGGCATTGGGCACAACCTGAAGTTGCTCGCCGACTACCTGGCCGGCTGGCGCAATAAGTTCACCTACCGTGACGTGAGGCAGGGTTCACAGGTGGTCTACGACACAGGCAAGGGAGTGCTCGTGGTGAAGACACCACGCAATATCCATGCCTACCAGTACACCGCTGATCAGTGGGAGAAGGGCGTGCACGAGGGCCGGTACGTGCCGCTGAATCCCGGAGGAGGAACACCGTGAGAGGTAAACCGTTCGTCCGGCGAGAGAGGAACGGGTTCGCCGTGCGGTTCGTCGGAGCACAGCGTGACCTCGTCGGCGAGGCACTGCTCTGGCTCGCCTACAGGCGGGAGGGCGAATCAGTACTCCAGGTGTGGGCCGGGTGTGGTAAACAGCAACTGGAAGAACTCCACGGCAGGATCCAGAGTGCCGGTGATCGTGAGTATGTGGTTCTCTCAGCCGGGGAACTGCATACTCTGCACGCCGTGCTGACGTCCGTGTACTGCATGTTCGCTTCGGAGGAGGCCTTCCACGAGCAGCTCGGGTTTTACCGCGAGAACCTTTTCGCCCTGGTGAGCGGCCTGATGGTGACAGTAAGCCAGGCTGCCACAGCCGAGTAATCGGATCCATCGGTCCTTCAGGCCCCGCCGACGCTTCCGGCTTCGGCGGGGCCGGGCTATTGGATGAGCAGGGCGAAGGACTTCGGTTGACGAGCGGTCTGCAAGTATCCGAACAGGTGATCAACCTCGTGCGTGAGAACCAGGGCGATCTGACTCAAGGGAAAGAGGCCGTTGCTGATCTCGAGACGTTCTTTAAAGCTGAACAGCTGGAGCCCTACTGGTTCCAAGTGAGCCGGTATGACTCATATCCGCACTCGCGGCCAACCGGTGCTGTCCTGCACGGGTTCGGCATCCGCCCCACGCCGACTTTTGGGGTGAGTGGTCGGAACAGGTTCTCGAAGTCCCGTATCGCAGAGGGACGTACGATGCGACCTTCTGGTGTCGCACACGAAGCGACATGCCTTTCTAGCCGAACGGCCAACGAATGGCTCCGCATCTGGCATGTAATCTGGCACGGGCGCACCTGACCTGCGAAGACGTGCGGAACTCCACCCTCGGGCCAAGAGGGCGTGCCCCCGCAGCGCCGGTGAGAGAATCCGCTACTCAGAGGTTCTGTCCGCCACACATGTGGTTCCGCTCACCGACGCGACGTCCACCCAGCCGGGCGTCAGGGTGTGGCGCCTGCCGCCACGCATGGGCAGCCCGCTGGACCACTGCCTCACCTTGTTCGACCGGGTCCAGCTGGATCGCCGGGCCTTGCCGGCCGGTGCGCAGTCGGGCTTCACCGAGGCCGGCGCGTTCGTCAGCGAACTGCACCGCGGCCGTCGTCATCTGATGGCCCTGCAACGGGTGGTGACGGAAAGGCTGTGCATGAGTGCCTGCGCCATCGGCGGTGCCCGCGCGCTGTTGGCCACGAGTTCCCCGTGTATGCGGGAGAATCCTGACCGCGCCGCGACCACCGAAGCCGAGGCGTAGGGCTTCTCGCCGATGCGCGGAGAGAGAACCCCGCTGCTCTGCCCGGTGGAGGCCGGGCAGAGCAGTCGGTCAGGGTCTCAATCGTGTGCTGTCAGTTGTGTCAGGGCACGTTCTTGTAGGTGCCGGTGGACCACAGGGCGCCTCCGGTGCTTGGGCCGCCGCCGCTCTTGTAGACGACGAAGTTGCCGTCGTTCTGGAGGGTGGCGTAGGCGCCGGAGTGGCCCCAGGTGCCCGTGGACCAGAGGGCGCCTCCGGTGCTTGGGCCGCCGCCGCTCTTGTAGACCACGAGGTTGCCGTCGGTCTGCATGTAGGCGTAGGCGCTGGAGTGGCCCGAGGTGGCGCTGGACCAGATGGCCTTGCCGTCGCTGTTGCGGTAGATCACCAGGTTGCCGTCGAGCTGCATGACCAGCCGGGTGTACTGGGCCTGGGCCCACCAGCCGGCCCAGAGTTTCTGGCCGGAGGCGATGGTCTGCCCGCGCTTGTAGGTGTGGGTCGACCACAGTGCGCCGCCGGTGCTCGGGCCGCCGCCGCTGGCATAGACGACGAAGTTGCCGTCATTTTGCAGGGTGGCGTAGGCGCCGGCGTGGCCCGAGGTGCCTGTGGACCACAGTGTGCCGCCAGTGTTCGGGCCGCCGCCGCTCTTGTAGACCACGAGGTTGCCGTCGCTCTGCATGTAGGCGTAGGCACCGGTGTGGCCGTTGGTGCCGCTGCTCCATACCGCCGGGCCGTTGCCTGTGCCGCCGGTCTTGAGGTAGGCGACGAGGTTGCCGTCGTTCTGCATGGTCAGCGTCATGCCGGCGCTGGACAGGCTGTGTCCGGGGGTGAGGAACTGGCCCGGCTGCATTGTGGTGCCGGTGGCCGTCGGCGCGATGGGCGTGAGGGTTTTGACGTCGGCGGTGTCGACGTAGGCGAGGCGGCCGTTGTACTGGATCGGGTAGTAGGTGCTTGTTCCGGTGATGAGGGTGCGGTCGTCGGGGGCGCTGCCGTCGATGTTGACGGAGTTGTAGAAGTCGCCCTTCACGGCGGGCTGGGCGAGGTAGAGCTGACCGGCCGCGATGCTGTATTTCGACAGGGGAGTGACCGGCTGTGCGGTGACGCCGGTGGGGTAGGCGCCGGCCTCGGGGTAGGCGCGGCCGTAGACGGGGATCGAGGTGGCGCCGTCCTTGGCGGTGATGAGGGTCTGGCTGGTGTCGTCGGACGGGATGGTCCACTGGCCGCTGGGGTTGTCGAACCAGGCTTCCTGCCCGCTGTACCAGATGGCCGTCCACTCGCCCTGCTGGGCGGCGACGACGAACCGTTGCCCGGTGACGGCCTTGTCTCCCCAGTCGTAGGCGGTCGTGGTGCCGGTTCCCGTGGAGTGCAGGTAGGGGTCGGCGATCAGCGGGTCGCTGGTGGAGGGGCCGGTGCGCAGGTAGACGAAATTGGCCGGCTGTGGTGAGGCGTTGTCGACCGGGGGTTCGTTGGCCGTGGTAAACGGCGGGGCGATGGTGACCAGTTCACCGGCCTGCAGCGGGTCGCCTACCGGGTTGGCGCCAATGGGCGCGCCCAGGAGCTGCATGTAGTGGGTCCAGTCCCAGAAGGGGCCCGGGTCCCAATGCATGCCCGCGACGTAGGCGTCCAGCGGGCCGGGGACGTTGTCGTGACCGAAGATGTGTTCGCGGTCGAGCGGGATGTTGTACTGGGCGGTCAGGTACTTCACCAGCGCCGCCGAGGACTCGTACTCCGACTCGGTGTACCAGGACGCGCCGGAGATCGCGTAGCCCTCGTGCTCGATCCCGATGGAGTGCATGTTGACGTACTTGTTGCCCGAGTGCCAGGCGATGTCCTCGTTGGGCACCATCTGTGTGACCAGTCCGTCGGAGGAGCGGATCACGTAGTTGGCGCTGGCGTAGGCGGTCGGATCCTGGAACTGGTTGACGGTCGTCGCGTAGTCGGACTCCGTGTCGTGGATGACGATGTTCCGGATCGAATTGCCGTCCGTCGGGCGGTTGGCGATGTCGTAGTTGCCGTAGTTGCTCTTGTCGTTGGGATCGTTCTGCGTGTACGCGGCCGGGACGAAGTTGCAGACCAGGCCGGACGGGCACTCGGGTGTCGGCGTGGTGGTCCCGTCCGCCGGAACGGCGTACCCGGCCGGGGCGTACCCGGTGTTGGTTCCGCCTTCGGTCCAGTAGTCGGCCGGCTGGTAGCCAGCGCTCGTGATGTGCGGCCGCAGTGCCGGCTGAGCGGACATGGTGACCTGTTGTCCGTCGGTCGTGGTGCGGCTCAGCCCGGTACGGATGTGGGCGTAGACCCGCCGCGCGAACTGCACCGCGCCCGCGGCGTCCGGAGACTGGCTGAACCGCTCCACCGCGGGGTACCACTGTGCCGGGTCCGCCGGAAGAGTGCCGGTGGCCGCCTTCTCGTAGCGCGCGAGCAACGCGGCGCCACCGCGTACGCTCTTGCCCATGTCTGCGCGCAGCGTGCTGTCCGGCTGGCCGATCAGTTTCGCGGCCTGGTCGAGGGTGTGCAGCGCCGGAGCGGACGTCCGCACCGCGCCCACGTCCGCAAGAACCCGCGCGTCCGGGCGAAATCTGCCCCGGTGGTCGTCACCGCGCATGTCGAGTTCGGCCGTCCGGTCCTTGCCCGAAGGCCGCTTCAGCGTCTGCGGGCTGACCTGGGTCAGACCCATCACGTTGTAGTTGCCAGTGGTGCTCGGCATGCCGTTGTGGGTGTCCCACCGGCTTTCCTGATACGCCACCGCCATCAGCACGCTCTGCGGCACGTGGAACTCCTGGGCCGCCGCGGTGAATTCGTGCTGCAATGCGTATGGCTGCGGTCCAGCGGGCTGCTTGGCCTGTGCCAGCGCCGTGACTCCGGCCCCCACCGCGACCGCCATCACGCCCGCGATTCCCAGCGACAGTCGGACGCTCGATCTGCGGTGTCTGCTTCGTCTTTGACTCAACGCTCGCATTCCCTCTGCTGAAGTCATCCGTGATCACCCGGTGGGGGACGGGCACCGGCGAATCGTAGGAGTCGGATCGGAAGAGCAGGGTGAGAAGAAGGTGAGTGACCGTGCTGCGACCTGCGCAGGGCTGGTCTCAGGTTCGGTGAGATGACCGGGGGCGGGCCGCCTGTCGCACCGCGCTGATGACGGCGGACCGGTCGGTGGGCGAATAACTGCGAACGTTGGGCAGCTTGACCGAAGGGCCCATGGTGATGAATCGCTGATGGGGATTGTGCTGGGCGGCTGTGGTCACGGCCTCATGGAGACCTGGACCCACCGAGATGATCAACCCGCACTTGCGCTGCACCAGGCTGTTGACATACGGCAGGGACGCCGTAGTGCTGCCTTTCGGTACCTGGATGTGCTGCGCGTTTATGGCAGCGCCTGAAGCGGCGTTCTGCAGGGATGACCAGACGGGCTGGGCCATGGCCGCATCCTGTTGATCATTGACCAGGCAGGCGCGGAAATTCCTTGAGATGTTGTTGGCGACGATCTTCGCGGTCCGGGGGCCGGTCAACAGAGCGACGGCAAGCCATGCCAGCAATCCGGTGCCGACCAGTGCGCCTGCGGCAGCAATGAGCCGTACCCTTCGGGGGCGGTGGTTAAGGCGGAAGGAAAGGTTCACCTGGCGCGCTCCAAAATCGATTCTGCTAATGGCCTGTTACCTGACCGGTGGGGATGTGGCGCACCTTCAGGTTCGGCTTTTCTGCTTCTTCTTTCCTGACTTTCCGGCGTTACGCGATGTGCCGCGTGGCGGCGTCGGAGTCGGGTCGTTCCGCATGGCGGAACGGTTCTTGCGGCGCCGGACGACGATCCACACCGACGCGGAGATCAGAGCCACTGCTGCTCCGCCCAGAGCGATGAGGGTGACCCGTCCGTCACTGGTGTTCGTGGGCTTGCCGAGTGGGTCGGCGGATAGGAGCGGGTTGGTGGTAGCGCCGTTGATGACCGTGGGTGCGCGCAGGGCCGCCAGCGGGTCGATCAGACCGTAGCCGTACTGGTCGTCATGGCCGCTTCCGCCGGGCCGGGAAGCGGTGCTGATCAGCCGGCGGATGGTCTGGCCCGCACTCAGGTGAGGGAACGCGGAGCGGACCAGAGCGGCCGCTGCGGAGACATAACCGGCGGCGTAGCTTGTGCCGTCCGCCCTTACATATTGACCCCGGTCGTTGGCGGAGTAGATGTCGGTGGCCGGCGCGGCGAGCGTCGATCGGGGTCCGGATTCGCTCACCGGCCAGAAATGACGGCCGGAATCGGTTCCGGTGACATCGATGACGCCAGGGAAGGAAGCCGGGTACATGGCCGGGTTGCCGTTCTCGCCGTCGTTTCCGGCGGAGGCGACGACGACCGCGTCTTTGCCGAGTGCGTAGTTGACGGCTTCGCGTAGCAGGGGGTCTGGCGTGGCCGTTCCGGAGGATACGTTGATGACCTGCGCGTGGTGATCGGCGGCGTATTTGATGCCCTGCGCGATAGCGGTGGGATCTACGGTCGTGTTGGTGGACACTCGGACGGGAAGCACCTTAGCCTTCGGTGCGAGTCCGGTCATTCCGTAGCCACCGCTCGCTTTCCCTGTGCCTGCGATGATGCCGGCAATCGCTGTTCCGTGCGAGTCACCGGAGATGTCGGTCTGGCCGTTGTCCCGGGGGTCTCCGATGAATCCCGCGCCTTGGAGGACCTGGCCATTGAGGTCGGGATGGCCGGCGTCGACTCCGCTGTCGATGACGGCAACGGTGATGCCTTGGCCCTGCGATATGTGCCAAATCTCGTCCGCCTGGAACTGCGTGAGCGGCCACTCGGACGTGCGGATGACCACCGCTTCGGCGGGGGTGTCGGCCGCGAAAGCGCAGAGTCCCGCAAGAGTGGAGCCGACAAGGAATCGGCGCAGGACCGGCAGCGCGATCGGCGTGCAGCGTCTGCTGGATCGTCTTCGCGGAAAGGGCACGAACAGCTCCAATCGGTGTGGGCTTCCCGTACAGCGCGCACGGGGAGCGCACGGAGCCAGCCAGGTTCTACCACATCGCCTGTGATGGGCGGCCCGTGGCTGAATCCCGAGTCAAGGCCGACCATCAGGGAGCCAAGCTTTGATCAAGGCCGCAGGGATGAATCGGACGCAAGTGTCTGCGATCAGACCAAGTCGGCATGGGTATTTGTCGATGACTCGTTGATCAACCGTCGAACAGGAGCTACAACTTCCGCTTGCGCCTCCATGGGTGAGGCGTTGTCGTGTCCTGCCTGTGGGGGTTGTGCGATGAGTCGCCATCGGTTCCGCGTGTCGTCTGGCGTGGGTAAGGGATTGGCGTCCCTCATCGCCTTGCTCACCGGCGGCGTGCAGCGGCGCTGGCTGCGGAGGATCGCGCTCGCGGTCAGCGGTGTGCTGCTCGTGGCGGTCGCGACACAGCCCGCCGAGGCGGTCATCGACGAGCACGCCCTGGCATCGGGCTCCGCAGTGCTGCCCCACCAGCGGACGGGTTCCGCTGCTGGGCTGCCGCACCAGGTGAAGTCGGCGGCGCTGCGCACGAAGGGAAGTGCCTCCAGCCCGAAGGCCAAGGCGGTGCGGGGCGCGCTTCCGCCGTCCAAGACGCACGTGCCGAAGGCGAAGGAGCGGGGTTCGTTCCGTCCGCAGGGGCAGCTGGCTGCGAAGCGCGTCTCGCCCCCGGCCCGGATACGGGCGGCTCTGCTGAAGGAGGCTCAACGGAAGGCGGCCAAGGCGGCCGGCGCCGGCTCGTCGGCGCAAGAGGGCGACCCGCACATACCAGGCCCGAATGCCAGCGGCGCGGAGGTGGTCAAGGACCGCACCGGGAACACGTCGGTGTTCCGGAACGCGGACGGCACCCTCACCGCGCGGGTCTACAGCCGCCCGGTGCACTACCGCACGGCAAAGGGCGCATGGGCCGACATCGACAGCACTCTGGTTCAGGGTTCGGACGGCCGGTGGGCGGAACGTGCTGACTCCGCGCCGGCCGGCTTCGCCGCGAGCGGAAACGATCCGCTGCTGGTCTCGTACGGGCCGTCGGCGAGCGAGCAGGTCGGCTACTCCCTCCAGGGCGCGGCTGCGGTGACGGGGCAGGTGTCGGGCAACGCGATCTCCTATCCCCAGATCGCCACTTCCTCGGACTTGAAGTACTCGGTCACCTCGGGGGGCGTGAAGGAGACCCTCGTCCTGCATGACGCCTCGGCCCCGACGAGCTGGGTGTTCCCGCTCCAGCTGACCGGCCTGACACCGTCCCTCACCTCGGACGGCAGCGTGGTGTTCAAGAACTCCTCCGGTGCGGTGCGGGTGACGATCCCGCACGGCTACATGGAGGACTCGAACATCGGCAAGGTGTCCGGCGAGGGCGCGACGTCCACCGGGGTGACCTACAGCCTGACCACCGTGGACGGCGCTCCGGCGCTGCGGGTGTCGCTGGATGCGTCCTGGCTGCACGACAAGGCCCGCGTGTTCCCGGTCAAGGTCGACCCGACGAACCTGAACGCGTCCTCCAGCACCTATGTGGAGACGCCGTACGACATCAACTTCTCCACCGACTCGGTGCTGAAGGTCGGCTCGTACGACGGTGGCAGCCACAAGGCCAACAGCTACGTTCTGAACTGGTCGTTCGGCTCGACGTTCCAGAACGACTACATCGAGCAGGCGTCGCTGTACCTGGATGACGTGTGGTCCGGTGGCTGCACCGCGGAACCCGTCTATGTCCACGGCATCACCAGTTCCTGGAACGTCGGCACGATCGCCGACTACCCGGGCCTGTCGTACGGGTCGACGATCGGCTCCTCCAGCTTCGAGGCCGGGGCGAGCTGCGGCGGGTCCTCCTGGCACGGGATCGACATCGGTGACAACCCCAGCGCGGCCGGTGTGAAGCTGCTGGAGGGCTGGGCCCACGGCACCGTCTACAACAACGGTCTGGCGCTGACCGCGGACAACTCCGTCGTCGCGGCGTGGAAGCAGTTCGCCAGCGTCAACTCCTCTTACCCGCCCTACCTGTCGGTCACCTACAGCTCCTACGGTGCCGACTACTCGATTCCCAAGCAGACGTACACCCAGCCCACCGCGAGCACCACCGGCTCGATGAAGGTGGCGCTGACCAACCGGGGCACCGCCTCCTGGTCGACGTCGAGCACCCAGCTCGCCACCGACATCTACAACACGTCCTGGACGAAGCTGAGCACCAACGCCACCAAGACGTACGTGACGAGTTCGGTCAGCCCCAACTCCTCACTGACGATGACCGGGACGCTCCCGGCCGAGCCACCCGGCCAGTACTACGTGTGCTGGGACATGCTGACCAGCGGCACCTCGTTCTACACCACCTACAACGTGCCTCAGACGTGTGCCGAGTTCACCTCCGCGGACACCCCGCCGCAGATCGACTCGACCTCGCCGCCCTCCAACGTCGTGGCCGGCTCCCTCACGCCGCAGCTGTTCGCCGGCGGCAGCGACCCGGACAATTACCCGGGCAACGGGCTGACCTACGACTTCCAGGTCTACACCAACCCGGCGTCCGGAAAGCCGTCCCTGGTGGTGGACTCCGGCTCGGTCAGCAAGACCCAGTGGACCGTTCCGGCCGGCAAACTCGCCTGGAACCAGTCGTACTACTGGATCGTGTCGGACAGCGACGGCGACGCGCAGAGCGCGTGGTCGTATCCCTCGTACTTCTCCACGACCGTTCCTCAGCCGCTGATCACCTCGCATCTCGGTGAGGCGGCACAGGGCCCGGCCGGCCGGACCTTCGCCCCCAGGGTCGGGAACTACACCACCGCCGCGACGGACGCGGAGGTGTCCGTGGCGGGCCCGGCGTTGTCGGTGAGGCGCTCCTACAACTCGCTCGACCCGCGAACCGGCAACCTCTTCGGTGCGGGCTGGTCGACGCTGTACGACATGTCCGCGCTGCCCGACAACGACGGCTCCGGCGCGGTCGTGGTCACGCTGGCGAACGGCCAAGCGACGCGATTCGGCCTGAACGCGGACGGCACGACGTTCACGCCGCCGCAGGGCACCTACTCCACGTTCCAGACCGTCACCGGCGGCGGCTACACCCTGACCGACAAGTCGGGCACCACGTACACGTTCGGTCAGCAGGTCGGCTCGGCCTGGAAGCTGAAGACAATCAAGGACGCGTCCGGGCGGAGCGAGACCCTCTCGTACAACGCCGACGGCACCCTGGCCACGGCCACCAACACGACCAGCAGCCGCACGCTGCACTTCACCTGGAGCGGCGGCCACGTCACCCAGGTGGCCACCGACCCGGCCACCTCCGGCGGCACAGCCGAAACCTGGACGTACTCCTACACCAGCGGCAACCTGACCGGGGTGTGCCCGCCCACCTCCTCCACGGCGTGCACCGCCTACTCCTACACCTCCGGGTCGTCCTCCGGCTCGCACTACCGCACGTCCGTACTGGACGCCAACCCCTCCTCCTACTGGCGCCTCGGCGAGTCCACCGGCACCTCGGCGGCCAGCGAGGTCGCGGTCAACGAGGGCAACGACAACGGCACTTACACCGGCGGTTACACCCTCGGCGCGGCCGGACCGCTGCCCGGCTCACCGACCACCGCCGCCACGCTCAACGGCTCCACCGGCTACGTCTCCCTGCCGAACAGCCTTCTGACCTCGGCGAGTTACGTCTCCGCCGGGATGTGGTTCAAGACCACCTCCTCCGGCGTGCTGTTCTCCTACCAGAAGGACGCGCTGACCAACAGCTCCACGCCCGGCAACTACACACCGGCGCTGTACATCGGCACCTCCGGGAAGCTGTACGGCGAGTTCTGGGCGGGCAGCGTCTCCCCGATCTCCACCTCGTCCTCGGTCGCCGACGGTGCCTGGCACTACGCGGTGCTGTCCGCCGCGGGCAACACGCAGTCGCTGTACCTGGACGGCAACCTTGTCGGCACCCTCTCGGGGCAGGTGTCGGTAACCGGCCAGCCGGTGGACGCCATCGGCACCGGATTCATCGGCGGCCACTGGCCCGACGAGCCGCACTACAGCACCACCAGCAACACCGGCTACCGCACCTTCTTCAACGGCTCCGTCGCCGAAGCCGCCTTCTACACCCACGCGCTCGGCCTCCCGGCCGTCCAGCAGCAGTACACCGCGGGCACCCACGCCGCCAGCGAGCTGACCGGCACCACCCTGCCCTCGGGCAAGACCGCACTGGCCGCCTCCTACGACGCCTCCCGCGACCAGGCCACCCAGATCACCGACGCCGACGGCGGCACCTGGAAGCTCGGCCAGCCCACCACCACCGGCTCCGGCGCCTACTACCGCGACGCGGTCATCTCCCAGGCCGCCCCCAACTACTGGCGCTTCCAGGACACCTCCGGCAACCAAGCTGCCAACGAAGTCGCCGGGACCACGGCCTCCAACTGGTGGTCCTCCGGCCCTGCCACCTACAACAACGTCACCCTCGGTGCGCCGGGACTGTTCACCGGCAGCCCGGAGACCGCCGCGTCCTTCAACGGCACCAGCTCCTACGTGTCGCTGCCGTCCACCACGATCTACGGCGGCAAGGTCTCGGCGAACTTCTCCATCGAGCTGTGGTTCAAGACCAGCGCCTCCGGCGAAACCCTGTTCAGCTACCAGAGCGGCCCGATCGGCACCACCCTGTCAGGCAACTACACTCCCGCCCTGTACGTCGGCGCCGACGGCCACCTCTACGGGCAGTGGTGGGACCACCTGCTGTCACCCATGGAGTCCCCGGACCCCGTGAACGACGGGCAGTGGCACCAGGCCGTGCTCACGGTGAACACCAACGGTGAGCAGACCCTCAACCTGGACGGCCAGCAGGCCGACACCCGCACCGGCCAGCAACTGGACTTCACCGGCGAGAATGTCGTCTCCATCGGCGCGGGCTACCTGTCGGGGTCCTGGCCCTCCCTGCCCTCGAACAACCCCCAGGGTTACTTCAACGGCTCCATCGCCGAGGTCTCCACCTTCAACCAAGCCCTGAGCACGCAGGCGGTGGCGGCCCAGTACGCCGCCCGCGGCACCTCCAATGGCGCCACCCCGGTCACCACCGTGCCCGTGACCGACCCCACGGGCAAGACCCTCACCTACCGCTACGACCCGGCCAACAGCTACCGCCTGATCTCGGTCACCGACGCGCTCGGCCATACCACCTCCTACTCCTACGACTCCGGAGGCTTTTTCGCCACGGTGACCGACCCGGACGGCAACTTCACCACCACCACGCAAAACACGCGTGGGGACGTGCTGTCAAGCACGACCAGTGACATGCACGGTGACACCACCACCAGCTACTCCAGCTACCCGGCCTCCGGCACGTACGGCGTCACCGACCCACGCAACGACGAGCCCACCTCCACCGCCGACCCGCGCTCCACCAGTGCCACCGACACCACCTACGCCACCACCTACACCTACGACTCCGCCGGGAACCTGCTCACCTCCACAGACCCCGACCAGCACGCCGTCACCAAGACGTACACGGCGGGCACCGAGTCCGCGGTCGGCGGCGGCACCGAACCGGCCGGGCTCCTGGCATCCGTCAAGGACGCGAAGGGCAATGTCACCGGCTACGCCTACAGCAGTGCCGGTGACCTCGCCCAGGTGACCTCGCCCTCGGGGCTGAAGACCACCTATACCTACGACAACCTTGGCAGGCGCCTCACCAGCACCCAGACCTCGGACACCTATCCGGCCGGCGTGACCACCAACTACACCTACGACGGCCAGGACCGCATCGTCACCGCCACCGGACCGGCCACCACCGACGCCGTCAAGGGCACCACCCACACCTCCCAGACCACCTACACCTACGACGACGACGGCAACACCACCTCGCAGGCGGTCGCGGACACCACCGGTGGGGACACCACCCGCACCAGCGCCTGGACGTACAACTCTCACGACCGGCTCGACTCAGTCACCGACCCTGCGGGCCGCAAGACCACCTACGGTTACGACGCCTACGGCAACCGCACCGCCGAGACCGACCCCAACGGCAACGCCTACACCTACGCGTACTCACCGACCGGTGAACTGCTCACCACCACGCTGACCAACTACACCGGAGACCCGGTCAGCCCCTCCTCGCCCACGTCCCTGGTGCTGGACTCACGCGCCTACGACCCGGCAGGCTGGCTTGCCTCCGACACCGACGCGATGGGGCGGACCACCAGCTACTACTACAACTGGAATCACAAGCTCATCCAGGCCTACCTGGCCAACTTCCACAACCCGGACGGCTCCACCACCACAAAGGTCCTCCAGCAGGATGCCTACGACGCTGCCGGCCATCTGACGGAACAGCAGAACACCGCCGCCCTGATCGAGACCGACTACACCGTCGACCCCGCGGGCCTGGTCACCGGATCCGTCTTCGACCCCTACGGCCAGAACAAGACCACCACCTCCAACAGCTACGACCCCGACGGCAACCTCACTTCTGCATCCGTCACCAAGGGCAGCACCACCGAACAGACCGACTACGCCTACAACACCCTCGGCGACGCCACCTCCGAGACCGTCCACAACGGCTCCACCAACCTCGTCACCACCCACACCTACGACCAGCGCGGACTGCTCACCTCCACCACCGATCCGCGCGGCAACGTCTCCGGCGCCACCCCCGCGAACTACACCACCGCCTTCACCTCCGACCAGGCGGGCCAGCTCACCCAGGTCGCTGCGCCGACGGTGAACGCGGAGACCAACGGCGGCACGCCGCAGCAGGTGCACCCCATCACCCTGTACGGCTACGACACCTTCGGCGATAAGACGTCCATCGACGACCCCGACGGCAACATCACCACCTACACCTACGACTCCGACGGCGAACGGGTCGCCACCTCGGGGGCTGCCTACACCCCGCCAGGGTCCACCACCGCCATCACCCCCACCGTCACCGCCCAGTACAACGCGGCCGGAAGCATCACCGCCGCCACCGACGGCAACGGCAACACCAGCAGCTACACCTACGACCAGTTCGGCAACCTGGCCCAAGCTGTTCAGCCCGCCGTAGGCGGCAGCGCACCGACCACCCACACCACGTACGACACCGACGGCGAGAAGCTGTCCATCACCGACCCGACCGGCGCGGTCACCACGTCGACCTACGACGACCTCGGCCGCACCCTGACCGTCAGCCAGGTGGTCCGGCAACCAACCACCACCACCGACACAACTACCTACGGCTACGACGCGGCAGGCAACCCCAACTCCACGACCCTGCCGGGCGGCCAGACCTCCACGGCTACCTACGACACGGCCGGTAACCGAATCACCGCCACCGACCCGCTGGGCAACAGCACCCACTCCACGTATGACCTCGACAACCGGCTGACCCAGACCACACTGCCTGACGGCACGGCCATCACCCACACCTACGACCTGGCCGGACGTCAGACCGGATCGGCAAAGCTGGACGCGTCCGGCACCACCCTGGCCTCCACCTCTACCAGCTACGATCCGGCCGGCAACCCCACAGCGGTCACCGACGCCAACGGCCACACCACCCGCTACACCTACGACGCCACCAACGTCCTCACACAGCAGACCGAACCGGTCACCTCCACCTCGTCCATCACCACCAGCTTCGGCTACGACTCCGCCGGCAAGCACACCCGCTACACCGACGGCAACGGCAACGCCACCATCACCACCTACAACACCCTCGGCCTGGCCGAATCAACCATCGAGCCGAGCACCCCCTCCTTCCCGAACGTCTCCGACCGCACCACCACCACCGCCTACGACGCCGACGGCCACCCCGTCACCGTCACCCGACCCGGGGGCGTCATCGAGACCAGCGCCTACAACGCCGACGGACAGCTGACCAGCCAGTCAGGCAGCGGAGCCGAGGCAACCACCACCACCCGCACCTTCGGCTACGACGCTGCCAGCCGCGTCACCTCCGTCAGCGCCCCCAACGGCACCAACACCTACACCTACAACGACCGCGGCGAGATCACCGCAGCCAGTGGACCGTCCGGCACCGCCAGCTACGCCTACAACTCCAACGGTCAACTGACCTCCCGGACCGACAAGGCCGGCACGACCGCCTTCACCTACGACAACGCCGGAAACCTTGCGACCGCCGCCGACCCGCTGAACGGCACCACGCTGACCTACACCCGAAACACCCTCGGCCAGGTCACCGGCATCTCCTACGGCAGCGGTGCCGCCAGCCAAACCCTCCACTACGACGCCCAGCACCGGCTGACCAGCCAAACCCTCACCACCCCCGGTGGTGCCACCGAAGCAGCCACCAGCTACGGCTACGACACCGCAGGAAACATCACCTCGCAGGCCACCACCGGCACTGCCGCAGCCGCCAGCAACACCTACACCTACGACCAGGCAAACCGACTGAGCAGCTGGAACAACGGAACCACCAGCACCTCCTACGGCTACGACAACGCCAGCAACCGCACCAGCACCGCCACCGGCTCAACCACCTCCACTGCCACCTACAACGCCCGCAACCAGCTGACGTCCACCACCGCAGGCTCAGCGACCACCAACTACAGCTACACCGCCCGAGGCACCCTGGCGACGGTCACTGGCACCAGCACCGAGAACCTCACCTACGACGCCTTCGACCAACTCGTCACCGATGGCGCCACCAATTACACCCACGACGCCCTCGGTCGCCTTGCCACCGCGGGATCGGCAACCTTCACCTACAACGGCACCGACAACACCATCGTCTCCGACGGCACCGACACCTACAGCCGTGGCCTCGGGAACCAGCTGATCGGCATCAGCAACAGTGCGGGCGCATCCCTCGCCTACACCGACCAGCACGGCGACCTCAGCGCCACCTTCACCGCAACTGGCACAGCCCTAGCTGGGTCCACGGCCTATGACCCCTACGGGCAGGTCATCGCCAACAGCGGCACCAGGCACGACCTCGGCTACCAAGGCGGCTGGACCGACCCCACCACCAGCCGGACCGCCACCGCCAGCCGCTGGTACGACCCGGCAACCGGCAACTTCACCAGCCACGACGCCACCGCCCAGCCCCCTGCCCCTTCCGTCAACGCAAACGCCTACGCCTACGGCAACGACAACCCCCTCACCAACGCCGATCCCTCCGGCAACAGCTCCTGCTACAGCACGCCCTATACCCCTGCTCCGGAACCGAGCACCAACTGGCAGCCGGCAGGCGACGGTGGTGGAGGAGACACAGGCGGCGGTGGCGGAGGCGGCGGCGGTTACACCGCGCCGCACGATGTCACCAGCACGTACGACGCGACTCAGGGCGACGACATCTGGAACACCCTCGAGGTGGTGGGTCTGGGCATCCTGATCGGCGTAGCTGTTGTAGCCGCGGTGGTCACCGCCCCGGTAGACGCAGTCGTCGGCGGACTGGCAGCGATAGGCGCAGGCCTCGCAGCCGCCTTCGACTTCGGGTACTCGAGCTGCGACGTCGCAATCAGCCACCCGGCACCGCCGCCGCCCCCGCCGCCGACCGCGCAGATGGGCCTGCGTGAAAACCCCGGCGCCCGCCCCAGCGGCCAAGCTGACGGTGCCAGCCCCAAGATCGACCCGTCCAAGTTCAAGGTGGTCGCCACTGTGGCCGCCGCTGCCGCAGCCCAGGCAGGCCACCAGCCGCTCGCCAACGGCGGAACTTCCTCGGCTGCCGGCAACGCACTGGCCTCGCTCACCGCGGCGGGGGCTACCGCGGCGTTCTGCACCCTGACTGGGGCGTGCACGCCCCAAGACGATCAGTCGGACCCGGGGTGCCAAGTCGACGGTGCTGGATGGACCGACTATGGACCAGTCGACATCGGCCATGGCGGACGCGCGACTGGAGTGACGGCGTGCCTGGACAGCAGCTACTTGGAGTCACATCCGGGCACCTCGACCGAGACCAACAAGGGCGAGGGGATCGTTCCGCCAGGCTATGACTGGGCGCGAAAGTACGTCGGTTATTTGGGCGGCAAGCCGAGTGGCGTGAACGCCTGCCACCTCCTGGGGGCACAATTGAGCGGCTCCGGCACCAATCTCGAAAATCTTGCAACCTGCGGAACGGATGGAAACTCGTACGTCGGGAAGCCCAATAAGCCGATCAAGCCGATGGATAGCATGCTGCATTTCGAAGACAAGGTGCGGCAGGCAGTGGATGACGGCAATATCGTTCTCTATCGGGTGACGCCGGTATATTCCGGTAGTCGAACCGTGCCGTACGAGATGCAAATGTCCTACGTTTCCTGGGACCGCTCCGGAAGACTCAACGGGGCCGCATCAGACACCGTTTCCAACCTCATATACACTGCGGGTAGCGGATGGAAGAACCTTGGCACAGCGGTCGACAGCCGAACCGGCGCCGATGCCCCCGTCGCCGGTCAGTAGCGCCGTGGATGTTCCACGAGAGAGGACTCGTACATGGGCCACCCGGCTATGAGTCACCCCGCGATCCTGCGCCTTGGTCAGGTACTCGAAGCGCCTCCGACCGGTGGTGACCGCGTCGACTGGGATGTGCTGTTCGAGGAGTCGGGTCTGCGGTTGCCCGAGGACTACCGTGCCTTTGTCGAGGTCTATGGCGGGGGGGAAATCGATGAGTACCTTTCGGTGAGCACCCCGCCGGTTACGGAGTCAGCCTATGGCGATCTGCTGGATGGGTTGAACCCATCGCTCCGTCCAGCAGATCTGGAGTTCTTGGCAGGTCACTTTGCTGGCAGTGCAACGCCGGAGGTTTTGGCCTTCGGTGGCACTGCGAGCGGTGACGCAGTCTTCTGGCTGTGCACTGACACTGATCCCGACAAATGGAGTGTCGCCGCCTTTAGACGCCAGTCACCCTACGGAACCGTTCCCTGGACGGTTTTCAGTGGCGGGATGGTGGAGTTCCTGCTGGCTGTCCTTGGCGGGAACCTCCAGCCTTTCAGTGACCGCAGTCTTGCCCAAGGGCCGCACGAATTTCTCGGTTGGCGAGCCATGAGAGGTTTCTGAAAGCCAGTTGCTGCTGGCATCCTTCTCGGCAGCCCGGGGCTGCGTCGTTCTCGCGGGGTGCTTAATCACCTGATGTCCAAGGGGGCCAGGGGCCTGGCGGGGTTGCCGGCGTGGTGCCGGAGGCCCTCAGCGATGCTTGCGCGGCCGGTGAGCCGGGGACGCACCCTAGTCGTAGGACGTGCCCGACCCGCCCGGCCGGGTGCCGTGCAGGGCGAGCCTGCGCGGCACCGAGGAGGAGAAGTGAACCAGAACATGCGCAAGCTCATGACCTTGATGCCTCCGCACGTTGGTGCGGGTGACGTCATCGACTGGCGCCAGGCGCGCGAAGTGTGGGGCTGCGATTTCCCTTCCGATTTCCGGGACTTCATGTCCGTCTACGGATCAGGCGTGATCGAGGACCGCCTCGCCATCTCTCGCCAGAACGAGGGCGCCCCGGGTGACGGGCCCTATGGCGCCTGGTTCGTCCCGTCCCCGGACTGGCTGGAGGACGTTTCGGCGCCGTATCCGGCATGGCCGGCAGCGGGAAGTCTGATCTGCTGGGGGGAGGATTCGAACCAGAACGTCCTGTGCTGGTCCACCCGCGGCAGTGATCCGGACAAGTGGCCGGTCGTTGTCTGGGACTCCGGCGGTCTCGACGGCGAGGCATTCATCGAGTTCGACTGCGGCATGGCGGAGTTGCTGCTTCGGATCTTCAGTGAAGAACAGCCGTATCCCTTCAACGAGGGATTCCTGGGCGGTGTCACCCGTCCCAGATTCGTGCATCGCAGGGAAGAGGCCCGTCTGCGTGGGCTCGGCATCAACCCTTGGCCGGACGCTTGAACCTCACCCGCAACCAGGCGCAGCCTCTTGCCCAAGAAGCGGGCGCACGGCAGGCGTCTGCGACTGCGGCTGTTCTCGGTGCCACCCAAGAGGAATGCGTTGTCCAGAACAACGCAACGGCATCAGGTAGCTACTGCAGTCACGGGATTTGGTGATGATTTCTACAAAAATTGTCGACGCTCTCCTGCCTCTTCTTGGCGGTCCTGTTCGCCACGGCGAAGAGAAACAGCTGAGAGAGGTGGCAGCAGAGTGGGGTGTGCAGTTTCCACCGGCCTTCGTTGAAGCTGCCGGGGCGTACGGGGACACAGTCATCTGCGACTACATCTTTCTTTGCGGTGCCCGGAAGATCCGCTCCTATGCTGAGCGAATGGGGCGTCGAATGGAGCAGTCTCGGGAGCGATCGAGACCGACTGGATGCCGGAGTGGCCTTCGCGGCCATACCCCCTAGAACTCGTTGACTGAGCTCTTTCGGCGTGGTCACTGAACCTCTTTGCCGTGGCTGGTCCGTGACGCGGTTCAGCCTCACCCTTATGAGCAGTTGGCCGCGCTACCGCGCAGTGGGGCGTGACGGCGAGTCGCGGAGGGCGCTGCTGGCTCAGCAGCGTCGGCGCCGTGAGGCGGCGGGCGTCTCGGCGAAAGCATGGGGCCTTCTCCAGGACGCAACGGTCGGGTACGGGTATCGGCCGTGGCTGGCCGGGCTGTGGTTGTTGGGCCTGCTTGCCGCCGGATCGGTCTACTTCGCGTCCCACCACCCTGCACCGCTGGGCACGGGCAACCCGCATTTCAACGCGGTCGCCTACACGCTCGACCTTTGGTGCCGGTAGTGAGCCTTGGTCAATCGGGCGCGTGGAATCCGAGCGGGTCCAGTCAGGTGCTGGCCTATGCGCTGATCAGCAGTGGTTGGACGCGAGCCACGACGCTGGTCGCCGGGGTCACACGAATACTGGTGCGGCCTTGAGATGACGGGTCTCTCTGCGGTTGGCCCGCCAGTCACGAGGTGACATCAAACCGTCGCCCTTGGTAACGGTGACTGAGCGCCCGCTGCGCCGGTAAGGCACTCCGCTGCTCGCGGGTTCAAATCCTTCTGCACTCGGCGCCGCGGCCTGGACCGACGTCCTTGACGAGATCCCCTGGAGCCTTAATGAAGCGCACGCGTGGACCCGTAGTGGACACGCAGTGGACGGAAGGATCAGGAATGATCGGGAAGCCTTCAACAAGGGGCGATAGCGGGTAGCTCTCTGACCTGCGAAAACAGGAAGATCAAGGCAAGATCATGCGATGATCGGAAGATCCGAAAAGGACTCATAATCCGTCGGCCGTGGGTTCGAGTCCCACCCGCCCCACCAGTGCAGGTCTCTGATCTGCAAAAACGTCTCTGCGGGCGTGCGGATTCAGGACTTTGGCTCAACGGACTGAATCCGCTGCTCGTGAGTTCAACCGCGATGCGGCGATCCGCAGTTGGGCGCTTCGTTGACCTGCGGTTATGCCTCGTGCGGTTGCTCTCGCGGGCTGGAGTGGACGGTCTGATCGGCGGGCGAGGGCGGTATTCGGGACGCTTGATGGGACGCAGGGAATCGGAAGTGGCTGCCTCGGGCCCATCCTGTCGACGCTGGCCAGTGGGAGACAGCGGAAGGCGTTGATGGCGGCAGACCGGGTGCTGCGTACCTCTGGAGCGCAGGGTTGTTCGCCGTGACTGGCTGTTGTGCGGGTTAGGGGCCCGTACTGATACGGCCCACCGGGTCTGCGATCAAGGTCGGTTTCCCTGCCCGGCGGCATCGTCGCGGAGTACAAACCGGACGGGTCGAGCCATCGTCGTCGATGCCGACGTCGTAAGCGATTTGGTGTAGCCGGAGAGCCTTCGGCCGGGTTGGTCCGGTTGTGGCTCGGCCGCCCCGTCAGGCGTCGTCGGTGGTCGCGAGGTGTGCTGGCTGTCTCTGCCACGGAGAAGTGGGGCCGGCGATCGAGCAGGTAAGGGCTGCGACTCGGGTGGCGAATCGGCAGGCTTCCGCGACGTCATCGACTCCGAGACCGACCAGGTGTCCGCCGAGGAGCCCGCGTGCGCTGAGGCGTTGGAGCAGTCGGGCAGTGAAGGAGTCTCCCGCGCCGACGTTGTCGACGACCAGTGTGGTCACCGCGGGCACGCGCACCCGTTCTGCGTCGAGTGAGGCCAGGGCAGCCTCGGCGCCGAGGGTGATCACCACGAGCTGTACCCCGGCAGCGTGCCAGGTGCCGCACGCCTGCTCGGGTGGGATGCCCGGCTAGAGCAGTCCCAGGTCGTCCTCGACGCTGTGGCCGATGATCATGCTCATGAGCAGCAGCCTGACCGGACGCCCCCGGCGCCTTCAGCCGGTCGACGTCCCGAGCGGGGTGAACACCCCCGGCCGCACCTGGAGCACCCCCCGCTCCACCAGGCGTCTCGCCTTCGACCGCAGCCCCTCGACCTTCGCCGGGACCGCCTGAAAGCCCAGGGCCTCAGCCAGTTGCTGGCACCGCATGCCCTCCCGGCCCGCACCCGACTCCAGCACCGACATGATCCGCTGGTAGTCCGGAGGCAGGACCGGCGCTTCCGATCGGCCCGTTGCGGCCCTGAGAAGCCATCCGCTCACCCGGCAATGGAGTTGCTGGTCGAACAGGGTACTGGATCGGTGATCGTGCCGGAGCCGGTGCATGAAAGCAGGACCTCCTGGTAGCTGGGCGATGCGAATCGGCGGAGCCACCAGGAGGTCTCGTTGGCGTGTTGTGTCGTCCCGGCGCGGTGGGGCAGGCGGGGACGGTGAGGTTCGGTTGGTTCGGTCTCAGTGGTGGATCACGACGAGGGGTGCGGTGTCGGTGGCGGGGGCGAGGGCGGGGGTGCCGGCGAAGGTGGCGGTGTACTGCCTGTGGCGTACTGCTTCCACGAAGGCGACCCGGCCGTGGCAGGTTGCGGTGCCGGTGCTGTCGGTGACCGCGGTGCACACGGTGTGGGTGCCGACGGTGAAGGTGATCGTCTGGCCCGGGGCGGGTTGTCCGGTGACGGTGTCGGTGAGTGTGGCGGAGAGGTCGAGGAAGATGTCCGGCGGGCCGGGCGGGGTGACGGAGGCCACGATCGGGTGGGCGGTGAGGTTGGTGGTGTCGGGGTCGTAGGTGTAGAGGTCGGCGGGGTTGGTGGGGCTGGTGCCGGCGGGGGTGGTGACGGTGACGTCCACGGTGCCGGTGCCGGCCGGGGCTGTCGCGGTGATCGAGGTGTCGTCGGTGACGGCGAATGAGGTGGCCGGGGCGGTGCCGAAGGCGACGGCAGTGGCGCCGAGGAAGTCGGTGCCGGTGATGGTGACGCTGGTGCCGCCGGAGGCGAATCCGTGGGTCGGGTTCAGGGCGGTGACGGTCGGGGCGGGCTCGTCGTAGGTGTACTGGTCGGCAGGCCCGGTGGCGCTGGTCCCGGCGGGCGTGGTCACCGTGACGTCGACAGTGCCGTCGGCGTGCGCCGGGATCGTCGCCGTGACCGTGAAGTCGTTGACGACGGTGACGTCGGTCGCGGGGGTCGTGCCGAACGTGACGGCTCGGGCGCCGGACAGGTGGGTGCCGGTGATCGTGATCGTTGCGCCGCCTGCTTCCGGGCCGTGGGTGGGGTTGAGTGCGGTGACGGTCGGCAGGGCGGTGGCCTCGGCGAGGCCGAACGGGGTGTTTCCGACGGCGACGGTGGCGGTGACGGTGTTCGTTGCCGTGTCGATCACGGAGACGGTGTTGGCGCCGGCGTTGCTGACGTAGACGGTTGCGCCGTCTGGGGCGACCAGGACGGCGACTGGTGAGGCGCCGACCGCGATGGTGGCGATGACGGTGTTGGTCGCGGTGTCGATCACCGCGACACTGTTCGCGTTGGCGTCCGCCACATAGGCGCGGGTGCCGTCCGGGCTGATCGCGATGCCCTCCGGGCCGTTTCCCACGGGGACGAGCGTGGTGATCGTGTTCGTCGCGGTGTCGATGACGGACACGTTGTTGCTGTTGAAGTTGGCCGCGTAGGCGTGCGCCCCGTCCGGGGTGATCGCGACGCCGGCCGGGGTCCTCGCGCTGGGACTGCTGATGGTGGCGATGACGGTGTTCGTGGCGGTGTCGATCACCGACACCACGCTGCCGACGAAGCACGCCACGTAGACGCGGGCGCCGTTAGGGGTCACCGCGATACCGAACGGCTGGTTACCGACCTGGACGGTGGCGGTCACCGTGTTCGTGCTCGTGTCGATGACGTCGACGCCGCCGATACCCGGGCTGAAGAAGCGGCCGACGTAGGCGTGGGCGCCGTCGGGGGCGAACGCCACCGGGTTCGGGAACCGGCCGACCGGGATGAGGGCGGTGACGGTGTTCGTGGCGGTGTCGATCACCGACACGGTGCTGTCCGCATCGTTGGTGACGTAGGCGTGGGCGCCGTCCGGGGAGACCGCGACCCCCTCGGGAAACCGGCCGACCGGGATGGTCGCGACGACCGTGTCGGTCGACGGGTCAATGACCGAGACCGTATTCCCCCGTAAATCAGCAACATAGACCAGGGACATCGATTCCACCTCTCTGTGACACGGCGACCCGACGCCCCGGCTTGGGTCGGCATCCCGATCGAGACGGTGACGCCCTTGCCTGCGGCGTGCCGTCGCCTACCGGTCCGCACACGAAGTCGCCCCGTGAAAGACCTGGTTGGCCGGCAAGCCGGCCTCTGGCAGCCTTGCCTCCCGGCCTGCCGGCAATAGAGTGTGCGGGATGCATCGAATGCATCCCGTTGTGAGTTGTGGCCATGGTTGAGGGCCGGCGAGGGCACGAACGTCCGCCAAGAAGATTCCGGTGGGCCGGTCTTGCTCGCCGGGGATATCGTGCGCTTTTCTGCCTTTCCTGTTAAGGGGCTGTTACAGGGCGCAGGTGACTGAAAACGGTCATTCGGAGGTACAGTGCGGGCGCGTGGGGGACATATCGCGCCCCCGGGCATGCGATCGCGCGCGGATCCGGATGATGGTGGCGGCGAAGAGCGGGCTGCACTTCACAACCCACGACGCCCCAAAGTCCCATTGCGGCCGGTCACTTCTTGCGCGCTCGCGGTGCACGACGTCGGCCCTGCGTTTGATCTCCTGGTTCGGTCGCTCCGGCACTGCGCGAAAGTCGTGCACGTATGCCTCCATCAGCGCCGCTGTGTTATGGCGTAAGCGTGCTGGTCAAGGGGGTTGAGCGAGGCGCAACGGGACGCCTGTCGGGGCAGCACCGCCCGTACCTGCTCAACGGCTGCCTCGCCGAGACCGGGCTGACCCTCGATCCGTGATCGATCCAGCCGCTGTCTCCAGTTCAGTCTCAGCGGCTCGGCACTGGCCTCACGGCGGAAAGGTCGGGGCGCGCGTCCCATGCGGCGCGCGGGTGGCGTGCCCCGCGCCCGGGTGGCGTGCCCTTTGCTCTGGTTCCTCACCCCCTGGTGTTGGTTGCGGGGACGCAGGATAGTGCCCGCAATACACCCGCACAGCGAATCCTCAACAGGATTCCGCGGGTGGTCAATTCGATCCCGATGTGGGGGATCGAGCAGTTCCCCTAGCTCAGTTAATCAGCCCCCGATAGGGGGCTGTGCGCAACAGGGTAACCAACTGCTTCGGTGCCCTGGCCGGTTCCCGGTCGGTTAAAGCTAGGGCGACCCGCCAGGGTTATCCGAGGCCATGGGCCGGGTTCTGGTAGCTATCTGGAGGCCGACGGTGGGACAGCGGGCCCCGTCGGCGGCGGCACCCACCTTGCCGCGCAGCGCGAACTTCTGGAGATGATGGGCTGCACAGGAAAGGGAAGCGCGGCCCGCCTGGCCGAAATAATCGCCGGTTTTGCACTCGCCCTCGACTTCTCGACGGTCTCCGCAGCCGTTTCCGGATATTTCGCCAGCGCCCATGAACGCCTCGGGCGCAACAGGCTTGCCCGCTGAGGGCTGTTCAACTCCGCTACGTCAGAGGCACGCGAGTGGGCCGGACGAGACGAGGAGTGCAGCGATGCCGCAGCAAGGTCCAGGTCCCTGACCTGGGCAAGGTCGGTGAAGTCGTTGGGTGACACGACTTTCTGCCGGACGACGGAGAAGTAGATCTGCATCTGGTTCAACCAGGAGGCGTGCACCGGGGTATGGAGCATGACCGCGTTCGGGAAAACGCTGGTCAGCCGGTCGGCGGCCTTCTGCCCGCGGTGGGAGGAGCCGTTGTCCACGATCCAGAACACCCGCATCGCCCGGGCCCGGCCCGGTGGCAGGGTGGGGCGGCATCGGCATCGGGCCTGGATGAAGGTCTTCTCGTCGGCGCTATCGGGGTTGCGGATGAAGATGCAGGAGCGGTGCTGCCAGGGCTTGAGCGCGTCCTGGGCCAGTCAGCGGCGCACGGGGGACGCGGACACGGCCGGGGCGATGCCCCGTTCCATGGCCTCACGGGCCGGTTCTGGACACGACCAGCGGGATAGCGGAGTGCCGGTCTCGGCGGGCAGTTGGCAGGCCAGCGCTTTGACCTGGGCGGTCTGCAGCGCGGTGAACGAGGGCGGGCGCCCGGAGCGCTTGCGGTCGGCCGGCCCGGGCATGCCCTGCTCGGCAAACCGGCGCCGCCACGTCCCCACGGTGTCCAGGTGCAGTCCCGTCTCGCGTGCGACGCCTGCGTTGGAGCGGTCTCTGGCGGCGTGGAGCACGACGTGCACGCGCATCCGGGCTGGGGAGGGAGTCTTGTGGCCATAGGCCATCTTCTTCAGCCGGTGCCCCTGCGAGGCCGTCGGCGATATCGGGCAGGCAACGGCAATGGACAAGGCAGGCAGGCCGATCAGCAGGAGTGGATCTTACCGATCGCAGTCTGTCACGGCACCCGGCAGACTGTCGGAAATCAGCGTCAGAGGGACTGCCGGTAACCAAAGAACTCGTGGTCCTCGTTGTAGCCACCGAATCCGCTGCCGATGTCGGAGAATTCGGCGACGAACTCGATCGCCTTGATCCACTTGACCTGCTTGAAACCAAGTTCGACCTCGTTCCGCAGCCGCAGCGGGGCACCATGACCGAACGGCAGTGCCCGGTCGTTCATGCCGTAGGCGAGCATGGTGAGTTTGCTACGCATGTGCTCAATGGGATGGGCGTCGTAGTAGGTACCGCCGTCGGCGCCTTCCCCCAAGGAGTAGAACACCACCCACCTGGCCTGCGGGTCGGGCATGACCAGGTCGAGAATCACGGACATGGAAACGCCTGTCCACTTGGCGACTCCCGACCATCCCTGAATGCAGAAGTGCTGCGTGATCTGCTCATGGACGGGCAGTTTCCGCAAGTCGTCGAGGGACAGCTCGGCCGGGTGGGCAACCAGGCCGCCGATGCGCAGCCGGTAGTCGGCGAACCCGCCTTCTTGCAGGGCCTTGTACTCGGCGGAGTCGGGGTAGCGGCCGTTGTGCCAGAAATAGGGAGAGATGTCCCTGGCGGTGTAGGCGCCGGGGCGGACGTCCACATGCTCGAACCAGCGTTGCACACCGCCGATGAGGGCATAGCCGACGCGCTGTACGACCCGCGGATGACGCAGAGTGAACGGTGTCGCAACGACCCATCCGGCAACGACCACCGCCATCCATCCGACGAAGATCCAAAATCCCAGCCAGCTGTTGTCGCTGCGGCCGCTGCTGATGAGGTTGAGGTTGGTGAGGAGCCCGGTGGTGAAGACCAAGCCGACGTGGATCACGATGAACAGCAGGAACCAACTGAAGACCAGGAAGTGCAGCGACCGCGCGGTCTGGATGCTCAGCACCCGGCTGATCCGCCGGAACCGGGTCGACAACGCCGGTGACATGCCCAGCCCAGTGATGAGAGCCAGAGGTGCCGCGACGAAAACGGTGACGAAGTAGGCCAGCTGTTGCAGCCCGTTGTAGGCCACCCAGCTGTCGTTCCGCGGCCAGTCCAGCGACAGGTACTGGATGGCTGTCGACAAGGCGTTGGGGAACACCGTCCAGCTCGTGGGGACCAGGCGTTTCCACTGCGGGGTGACGAAGAGCAGCACGTAGAAGACAAGTCCGTTGAGAAGCCACAGCGTGCTCACTCCGAGGTGCCACCACCGGGCCAGGCCGATCGAGTGCCGGATCCCGGGCAGCGCGACCTGGCCGGGCAAGCTGATCGAGTCCTGCTTCGCGGTCCACAGCGGGTCGGCGGGCACAGGCTTTTGGATGCGGAACCATTCCCGCCCCGGGGTGCAGTGCCGGGTCCAGTACAGGCGCGGATGATCGCTCAGGATCTGCAGCCCCGACCGCAGGATGAACAGGATGAAGAACAGGTTGAAGAAGTGCGACCAGCGGGCCCACGCCGGAAGGCCCGCGTCATCGTCATGGCCCGCGACGGGGCCAGTGCCGGGATGCTCGGTGATGAACCGCTGGACCGACGGCATGCCCCGCAGCCCCTTGGCCCCGGCGACGCACACCAGCAAGACGACGAAGCCGAGCGGGAGCAGCCACAACAGGTTGAACCACCGGTTGCCCAGGCGCACCCTCGGCGCCACCCCGCCCGCCGCCGGCACCGAGCCCGACCACGTCACCCCATCGACGACATCCGTACCCTCCGTCAGCCCCGAGCGGAAGCCGGGTGGGATCCGGTCGGAGGCCCCCGACGCGTGCGGACGGTCCTCCGCACTCATCGAACCCGCCTCGTCCGACACAACCCTCGGCCTCCCAAGGCATGCATCCAGGCCCTCACTCCGCATGCCGTCAACAGAGCCCTCCACTGGCTCCAGCGCCCTCGTGCGCGGCGGAACTTCCTCTCCTCGCCCGGACCGACGAGACGAGGGACTTGGCGATCATGATGCAGCTGACCCGGTGGATCGCCGGCCAGCCACTTCCGTGACCAGGGCGTCCCGGTGTCTCAAGGACCATGGGTATGGACTTCAGCGTGACACGGCCAATCGGCCCAACCGCAGCTCCTGCGCTCGGCAGCGGTGTGTCTCACCCATTCGCGCGCCACACACAGCAACGGCTCCGGAGCCAACCCCCGAAGGACTTCCGGAGCTGACCACTCAGGTCAGTCGCCTGCTTCGGCCTCGGCGGCGACGTCGCGGATGCCGCGGGGGCGCCCGGCTTTGGCCCACATGCGGTACAGCACGGCGGCGATGAGGACGGCGGCGGCCAGTGAGGCGATCGGCTCGCCGCGGGAGAGGTTGACTACCAGCACGAACGCGACCGCGACCGCGCCGATCAGGTTCACCGCCGTGTGGCCGAATTCGCGTTCGCGCAGGGAGAAGCGGGCCATGGCGAGCAGGCCGGCGAGGAAGGCCATGAAGACGGAGACGGCGTAGAAGAGGACCAGGCGCTGGTCGTCTCCGTCGGCTGCGACGATGACCAGGCCGGAGACGGCGAGGAAGAGGACGACGCCCCAGTAGGGGGTGTGGTGCTTGTTGGTGCGCCCCCAGAGGGCCGGGAGGATGCCGGCTTCACTGCCGTCTGCGCGGTGGTGGCGGGCGAGGGCCTTGAGGAGCCCGGGTCCGGCGGCGAAGGAGGAGGACGCGGCGGAGAGCAGCAGCAGCGCGGTGAGCAGCTGGAAGAGGGCGTAGAGGGGTTTGGAGGCGGCCGCGTGGGCGAGGTCGGCGATCTGGGTGCTGTCGGGGGCAGGGATGCCGATGCGCAGGTGGACGGCCTCAGCGGTGAGGCCCAGGGTGATGCCGCCGACCAAGAGGAGGGTGAGCCAGAGGGTGATGCGGCCGAAGCGGCGGCGTCCGGCGTCGTCGAGCTGGCCGAGCTGGGCGATGGCGGAGGAGGGGGCTTCGACGCCGGTGGCCAGGGCCATGGCGACGGGGAAGGCGACGGCGACGGCGAGCGGGGCCCAGTGACCTGCGCTGTGGGTGATGGTGCCGCTGGGGTGCACGGGGGCGGTCAGTCCGCCGGACAGGACGGCGGCGGTGACGGCGATGAAGGCGAGGGTCATCAGCGCGAAGACCGCGCGGCCGAGGTGGCCGAACCAGGTCAGTCCGGCGACCAGCGCGGTGAGCGCGAGCGCGAGGGGGATACGCCAGGGCGCGGCGGCGGGCGCGTAGGCGATGATCGCGGATGCTCCGGCGGCGGAGCTGATGGCGATGGTCAGCACGAAGTCGACGATCAGCGCGCCGATCGGCACGAACGCGGCGGCCTCGCCGAACGCCTCCCCGGCCGCCGCCGCGGCGCCGCCGCCCTGCGGGTAGCGGGCGACCAGCTGGTGGTAGTTGACGATGACCAGCGCGATCAGGGCGACGACCAGACCCATGGTGGGCAGCAGCAGGTCCAGGTCCCCGTGCAGGGCGCGCAGCGCGGCCTCGATCGCGTACGCGACGGAGGAGACCGGGTCGGCCATCACCGCGAACGCGAACGCGATCAGCAGCACGGGCCGGGCGTGCAGCAGGGTCCGCCAGCGCGCAGGTGCAGCTGTGACGGGCTGGGTGCTGGGGGGCACTGGCATCAGGCTGCTTTCGTCGGCGGGGAACATGGGGGATTTCATCGCCGACCAGACTTCCCGGCACACCAAGCGGGGAGCCTAGCTAAGAAATCATCAGTGTGACGTCAAGAAGTCGTTAAAGCCGCTCGCCGGACGTGCGGTGTGCGCAGGCCGGCGACCCGCTGGTCCTGTACGCCGACGGGCTGGTCGAGACCCGTCACCGCTCCGTCGACGAGCGCCTCGACAGCCTCCACCACACGTTCTCGGCACGCGTGACTGCCCTGGGAAGGGGCGTGCGACCGGTTCTGGGACGGCCTGCGGCATCCGGACGACCACGACGATGTCGCCCGGCTGATCGCCAGCGCGGCGCCCGTGGCACCTGACTTGGCAGATCTCCACCGCTGGGGTCTGGGGCAGTAGCGGTGAGAGGCGGCCGTTCTGTGGAGGCGGATTCCGGCCGGTTGGATTACCGGTGGTGGGGCGGGTGCGGGGGTGGGGGCGGGATGCTGTCCAGGCCGGGTGTGGGCTCCGGCCACACCAGCAGGACCGGGCAGGGGGCGTGGTCGACGACGAACCGGCTGGCCGGGCCAAGGCTCTTCGGTCCCAGTCGGCTGGGGTCGCCGTCCCGGGCCACGATGAGCAGGTCGGCGTCCTGGGCGGCGATGATGACCTCCCGTTCGAGGCGGCCGGTGCGCTCGATGCGGGTGCAGGGCCGGCCGAGCCGGGCGGCGGCCTGTTCGAGCAGCTGCTGGGCGGAGGCGGCGGCGAGGTGTTCGAGCCGGGTGCCGGGATCCCGCTCGGGGTGGCCCCGTCCCAGCAGGCCGGCGAAGGCACCGTGCGCGGCGCCCGGGATCTCGTGGCCGGTCACATGCAGCAGCACGATGTCGGCGTCGTCGGGTGTATGGGTGCGGGCGGCGTCCACGCACGCGGGCCAGGTGCCTTCGACGATCCAGACGATGACAGCCATACAGGTCAGCCTCCGGCCTCGTGTCTCCGGCTCGGGTCAGGTTCCGGTCAGGTGCAGCGCCGCCCACAGCGCCACCACCGAGCAGGCGAGCGCAGCGGGCACCGTGTACAGGCCGAGCCGGGTGAACTCGGCCAGCTCCACCTCAGTGTCGTGCTCGCGCACGATCCGCCGCCACAGCAGCGTCGCCAGCGATCCGGCGTAGGTGAGGTTCGGGCCGATGTTCATCCCGAGCAGCACGGCCGGCACCGCGCCCGGCCCGAGCTGGGTGGTGAGCGGCAGCAGCACCAGGACCGCCGGCAGGTTGTTGATCACGTTCGCCAGGACAGCGGCCAGCACCGCGACGGCCAGCAGAGCGGGCAGGCTGCTGCCGTCGGGGATGAGATGGCCGAGCGCATCGTCGAGCCCGTTGTCGACCACCGCGCGCACCACGATGCCCAGCGCCGGCACGAACGCGAGAAAGGGGATGGCGGAAGCCAGCACGAGAGCCGACGAGGTGGTGCGGCGCTGGGCCAGGGCACGGGCGGCCAGCACCAGCGCACCGGCCGCGGCCGCCCACGCCGGATTCACTCCGAGCGCCGAGGTCACGACGAACCCGGCGAGCGTGCACGCCACCACGACGAGGGCGAACAGCGGCAGCTCGGGCGGCTCGCCGCTGGGCGCAGCCTGCGCGCCGGCGTCCAGGTCGGCCGCGAAGAATCGGCGGAAGACGACGTACTCCACCCCGATCGCGACCAGCCACGGCAGCACCATCAGCTCGGCGAAGCGGGTGAAGCTCAGCCCGCTGGCCGCAAACGCCAGCAGGTTCGTCAGGTTGGAGACCGGCAGCAGCAGCGACGCCGTGTTCGACAGATGGGTGCAGGCATACACGTGCGGCTTGGGGCGGGCGCCGAGCCGGGCGGCGGTGGCGAACACCACCGGAGTCAGCAGAACCACCGTCGCGTCCAGGCTCAGCACCGCCGTGATCACCGACGCGCTCACGAACACCTGCACCAGCAGCCTGCGCGGCCGCCCCACCCCCGCCCGGGCCATCCATGCCCCGCAGCGCAGGCATGGAACAGTCCCTCGTCGTCGCACAGCTGAGCCAGCACCAGCACCGCCGCCAGAAACCCGATCACCGGCCCCAGCCGCTGCGCTTCCTGCCGTGCGGCGTTCAGCGACACCGCCCGCCCCGGTCAGGATCACCAGGGCCGCGGCCGGGACCGCGACCACCGCCTCCGGCCAGCCCCACGGTCGGATGACCGCGCAGGCCAGCACCAGCACCAGCAAGGCGGCGGAGGGCGACAGGCGCCATGCGGTGATCCTTGGAGGAGGATGTCACGCTTCGTGCTCGCCGAAATGAGAGGTTGTGAGAACGAAGATCATGGACAAACTGGACACGGTCCGGCGGGGGCGTGATCTCTCAGAACCGCTCATTTGTATGAGAATCGCCGTCATGCGCCCGCATGGTGCAGGGCGGTGAGCCACTGGGTCACGACGGCGTCGATGAAGGCGTCGGTGACCTGGCCGCGGTCGAGGAAGAGCCGGGCGAGGACGGGGCCGTACAGCATCGTGTACTCGTCGTCGTTGATCTGGACGCCGGACGGCTCCAGTAGCTTGTTCAGGGCGGCATGGCGGTCTTCGCCGATGCGGACGAGGGCCTGGGCGCTGTCGGGGTCGTGATCGGCCTGGGCGGTGACGGCGAGGACGGCGGTACGGATGGCTGGGTCGCTGATCCCGGCGCGCAGGCTCTTGAGCCAGGCGGTGGCCACGGCGCGTACGTCACTGCCGGGTTCGGGGTAGGTGCCGGAGTCGGGGCCTTCGAGGATGAGGTCGAAGAGCAGGGCCGCCCGGCCTGGCCAGTGCCGGTAGAGGGTCTGGCGGGTGACATCGGCCCGTTCGGCCAGCAGGGCGTAGGTCAGTCCGGTTGGCCCGACCTCGGGTAGCAGGTCGCGCGCGACGGCCAGGATGCGGGTGCGGGTGCGCTGGACGCGCGGGTTGCTGAGTGCTGGCTTCCGGCGGTGGACGGGTGTGGACGACATGGTCTCCATCCTACGCAAGAATCATACGTGATGTGTGATGAGGGCCACCGTCGTCGGACTTCACCAATCACACGCTGTGTGTGATACACGGAAGAGTAATCACACGCACTGAATGATTCAGGGTGTGTGCAGTTTCCCTTCCCTGTGGGAGTTCCTGATGTCCACTGCGATCACTTTCTCCGAGTACGGCGCGCCCGGCGTGCTGACACTGTCGGAGGTCCCGACGCCGGAGCCGGGCCCGGGCCAGGTCCGCGTCCGCGTGCGGGCCGCCGCCGTGAACCCGATCGACGTACGGATCCGCGCGGGGATGATGCAGGGCGTCTTCCCCGTCGAGTTCCCGATGATCCCGGGCTGGGACGTCGCCGGTGTGGTCGACAAGGTCGGCGAGGAGGCGAGCTTCACGGTCGGCGACGAGGTCTTCGGCGTCGCGGCAGTCGGTGGCTACAGCGAGTTCGCGCTACTGGACCGCCCGTTCGCCAAGCCGAAGGAGCTGTCGTTCGAGACCGCAGCCGCCCTGATCACCGTCGGCGAGGCCGCCTACCGGGCCCTGGAACACCTGGGGGTCGGAGCGGGCCAGACCCTGCTGATCCACGGTGCGGGCGGCAGCGTCGGGACCATCGCGGTGCAGCTGGCCGCCGCCCGCGGTATCGCCGTGGTCGGCACCGTCGCCGAGCAGGACATCGAGCGCGTCGGCGGCCTCGGCGCCACCGCCGTCCTCTACGGCGAGGGTTGGGTGGAGCGGGTGAAGGCCGCCGCTCCGGGCGGGGTGGACTTCGTGTTCGACGCCTCCGGCGCGGGCGTGCTCGCCGAGTCCGTCGCCCTGGCCGGCGACGCCGGCCGGGTCATCACCATCGCCGACCCGTCCTTCGCCCAGCACGGGGTGCGCTTCACCGGAATGGACCCGGCCGACCGGTTCCCCGAGGCCCTGCCGCAGCTGGCCGGCCTGATCGCCGCAGGCAAGCTCGACGTCCCAGTGTGGCGGGCCTACCCCCTGACGGAGGCCGCGCAGGCCCACGCCGACATCGAAGCCCGCCGCAACGAGGGCAAGGTCGTCCTCCTCCCCTGACCCCGCAGCCCCCGTCTCGCGCGGGCAAGTGAGGCGGCCCCGGGCCGCAGCCGGGACACTCCCAGACCGGTTGCGGCCCATGCGTACTGGACGGTCCGGATTTCCGGGTCTTCAAAGTTGAGCGGTGCGGAGGTGTCCGCGGGCTCGGCGGGTGGTGACGCAATGTGTCCGTAGCCGTTGGTTGTCCACGTTGCGGTAGCCGAACGGGTTACGGGCGGGAAGCTTGATCACTCGGTTGATGCTTTCGCTCTTGGCGTTGCTGTGACAGGTGTCGATGAACGCTTCGGTCTCGGGCCGGCGGTCGACGGTGATGGCGAGCTGCCGCACTTCGGGGATGCCGGAATCCGCGCACCAGGTGAGGAACTTACAGCGTGCGTGGCTGTCTTGACGCCGGTTGAGGCCGGTGCGGGTCAGGGCGAGGAGGTGGCGGGGATTGTTCTTGGTGATCCAGGCTCGTCAGTAGCAGCCTCTGGGGAATCAGCGGCAGTCAGGTCGAGACGCTCGGCCTTGTAAACGAATGCCCCCAGCTGCTCAATGCGCCAGCTCTCCTGTGACCTCACAGCACCCCCTCAGCTTCCCGCGAACGCTGCGAAGATGTCTGCCGGGTCCGGCGCCTGGCACGGCGCGCTCGCCGAGCACCCGAGCGTGAACGCCGCTTCGAAACCGCCGGGCGCGGGGACCAGACTCTGGTAGTCGCCCACCTCTTTGCTCCCGTTGTGCACGGCCCGCATGTCGAACGGGCCGCCGAGCACATGCGAGGTCGAGAAGGTCTTGCCGCCGTCATCCGAGCGGGCCAGCCACCGCGTGGTGGGCAGGATCGGGTTCGTCGAGGAGTTGTCGGTGAAGTCGTACCAGGTCAGCCCGATCGTGCCGTTCGCGGCCACCGCGACGTTGGCCTGGAAGGTCTCGGCCGGGCGGTGAACGTCCGTCGGCGAGGACCACGTGGCGCCGCTGTCAGCCGAGGAGGCGACCATCACCTCACCCGGGCTGTTCTGAGCGCAGTCGAGGGGGTTGACCTGGGAGAGCGTGCAGGTCGTCCAGGCCAGGTAGGCCGAGTTGTTCGGCCCGGCCGCCAAGGACGAGACTGCCCCGTCGCTGCCGAACTCGTTTCCGTTCTGAGGATCGACGATTTTGGCGCCGTCGGACGGGACCGTGGCGATCTTGCTTGGCGTGGACCAGCTGGCGCCGCCGTCGGTGGAACGGGTCGCGTACAGGTCGTGCGAGGGAGCCTGACAAGCCAGCGGGCATCGGTGGAACACGTTGAGCAGGGTCTTGCCGTCAGACAGCACCACCATGCGCGAGAGGACATCGGACTCGTCGACTGGCTGATCGATGGGTGTCACGGCGAAGGTCTGGCCACCGTCGTGGGTGGTCGCAAGCATGAGGGCGCCGGTCGAGAGGTTGGTGAACGTGACGTAGGCGGTGCCGGGGCTGAGGGGGTCGGCCACCACGGTGTCGGAGTCGTCCGCGCGGGAATCGACGATCGTCGCCGGGGTCCACTGCGGTGGCCATGTCCCCGGGGGTGATGTCGTCATGAAGACGGGGCCGGCGAGCGCGTTGCGCCCCAGGTACACGCGTCCGTCGGGCCCGAAGGACAGGCTCGGATCGCCGACGTCGGGCAGCGTTCCGCCGGAGCAGACCTGTCCCCCGGGAGCGGGGACCGGCGGGCTCCAGGTGCTCCCACCGTCGCTCGATGAAGCCGTGAGCGTCATCGTGCCCGTCTCCGCGCCGGGAGAGCCCATGACCTGCATCCAGGCCGCGACCATGTGGGCGGGATTGTTCGGGTCGACGGCCAGGCTCACCTCCCGGTCGCCCCCCTGGCTCGAACAGACCGGCGCAGGCTCGGTCTGAAAAGGCGCGCCGGAAACGCGGTGGAGGGTCGCGCTGTCGGTGACGGCGCTCACGAGCGGAGCCTGTGCCCCGCGTGCGGGCGGTTGCACCGACTGAGAGGAGTCCGCCCTTGCCTGCGCCGGGCCGGCGACACCAAGGGAGACCAGCCAAGCGCACAGTACAACGATGGTCCGCAATGGCCGGGCCGGGCCGTCTCGATGCATCCTCGTGCTCATTTCTCCTCCACACGTCGGGCGCAGCATCCCTCCGGGTGGCCCGAGTGGCCAGGGCGCACGACCTTGCCGTGCGAAGCACCAGGAGCGAGAAGGGGCGTGTGCTCAGCTTGAGCTCTGCGCTTCGCGCCGTCTGCGCCAACTTCCGCCAGCGGTTCCAGTCCCAGCCCCACCCGAACGCCGCACATACCTTGTGGATGACCTCGCGACCGTACACGCGCAGGAGTACAGCAAGGTGTACGACGAACTCCTCGCCGCGGCTGCCCGGCTCGACGCCAGCCGCTGTCCACCCCCGACGCGGCCGTCCGCTGCACCAGATGGGTAGCTCCGAAGTGCCGGTTGGCCGAAGGGAGTTGTCGTACCTGCACGCTACGTTGAACGCATGACCTATGTAGAGGGCAAGATCGAACGCATCAGGCCGCAGCAGTTCCACGAGACCGCCGGCCTGGAGGACTGGCGTGTCCTGGGCGAGGGGGCGTGCGCGTACTACCGCACCGGGTCGTTCACGATCGGCGCCCGGCTCGTGCAGGCGATCAGCGAGTTGCCGGGCGTGGGGGACGGGCACCCGGACGTCGACCTGCGGCACGAGGGTGTGACCATACGGCTGATCACGATCACGGACGACTACTACGGGCTTACCGAGCGGCACATCGAGCTGGCCCGGCAGATCTCGGAAGTGGCGCGCACGCTGGACATTCCAGCCGACCCGTCCGCCGTGCAGACCGTCCAGGTCACGGTCGACGCCCTCGCCGGTCCGGACGTGGTGCCCTTCTGGCGAGCCCTCCTCGGGTACCAGAACCGCGCGAACAGCGGTGAGGACCTGATCGACCCGCAGCGCCGCGGGGCACCGTTCTACTTCCAGCACATGGACGCACCACGCCCGCAGCGCAACCGGGTCCACGTCGACGTCTGGGTGCCGTACGACCAGGCCGAGGCGCGGATAGCCGCGGCGCTCGCTGCCGGCGGCCGTCTGGTGAATGATGCCGACGCGCCGTCGAACTGGGTGCTGGCCGACCCCGAGGGGAACGAGGCTTGTGTCGGCGTGGCCGGCTGGACTGGGCCAGACGCCAGCCGGCCGTGAAAACCCCTGCCCGACGAGACCATATTGCCGGATGCCGGGGATCTCGCCGAGGTGAATTCGGCCAGCTGTGAAGGAGCACCTACCCGGCAGCGTCGCGACGCACCTTCCATGGCACGAGGAGGGCGGTGAGCCCATGTCGCCAGGCCCGCCGTCAGCGTTGCAGGTGGGCTTCGAGGATCTTCCTCAGCTCCTCGCCGGACTCGTAGGCCGCCGGGGCGAAGTGCGGGGGGAGGACGAAACCGTCGGGCAGGGCGGCGTAGGTGTCGCGCAGGTGCCGCGCGTACATCTCACGCAGCCGGTCGGGCCAGCGGCCCATCAGGGCGGGACGCATACCGGCCTCCACGGCGACGGCGTGGTGGTGCACCGCGGCCTCCGTGACGGCTTCTTCGCGCGTCCACTCGCAGATCAGCGCGCGTTCGGGAGCGAAGCGGGCGGTCAGCGGTCGGTCGGCGGAGGTGAACAGGTCGGCGCCCGCGGCCCCTTCGGCCTCCGCGGCGAGCCCGGCCGCCAGCTCGGCGGCGATTACCGGGGAGCAGTGCAGGCCCTCGCGGTGGGTGCCGGTCGCCACCCATAGTCCTGGGGTGCCGGTCGGGCCGAGCAGCGGGTACCCGTCGATGCCGATCGGCCGGTTGCCGTGGTGGAGTTGAGCCACCCGGGCGGAGGTCAGGGAAAGGTTGAGCTGGGTGATGCCGCACTCCAGCAGGTTGCGCAGGCTGTCCAGGCTCGGGCTTGAGGTGGGGTGGACGGCGGGGTTGCTGGTCGCTCCGAGGTACAGGGTGCCGTCCGCTTGCGGTACGGCGTGCAAGCCGCAGGCATAAGCGCGGTTCGGGGTACGGAGCACAGCGGTCGGCGCCGGGCCCGCCGCCTCCGTGTGCACCTGGACGGCGCTGCCCTCGCCGGCCAGGACGGGCACCAGGGCGGCATCCGGGGCGACTTGCCGGACGAGGTCCTCGGTCCACACGCCGGCGGCCACGACGAGTTGCCGGGCAATGACGTGGTGGTCGCCGAGGTCGATGCGGAACCGGCCGCCGTCGGCGGGTGAGAGCCGGAGGTTTCGGGGGCGGGCGAGGTGGACTCCCGGGAGTGCCGCGAGTGCCAGGTCGAGCGTCGCCAGCCAGGCGCGGGCGTCGATGTAGCGTTCGTCGGGAAGGTGCAGGGCGCGGGTGGCGCGTGCGCTGTCCAGGGGGTTCAGGCCGGGGATGTCGCCCGGGTCGATCCGTTCGACGGGCTCGCGCCACTCTCTCGCCGCCTCTTCGATCGCGGCGAAATTGCGGTCCTCCATCGTCGTCGAGACGGCGTTGAGCAGGACGAAGGTGCCGGTTGCGAAGCCGTCGTGCGGGGCGGTGCTGCCGCAGTACGCCCGCACCCGGTCGCGTCAGTCGGCCCAGCGGTGCGACGCGATGCGGGCCAACTCGACGCGGGCGCGGGCGGTTTCGGTGCGCAGCGAGTCTGTGGTGACCTCGGCGACCGCACCGAGCATCGCCCCGGCCGCCCGGCTCGCACCCGGGCCGGCGCGTCCTACGAGCAGGACGGTGCGGTCCGAGTCGCGTTCGGCCACGGCTAAGGCGATCGACCTGCCGAGTATGCCGTCGCCGACAACGGCGAGGTCGACGTGCTGGCGCATGGAGACTCCTTGTGCGGTTGTTGGCGCGCTCGTCGCAGTGCGAGAGCAGCGCCCGGTGGTCGGCGCTGGGCCGAACGCTCTCCTTGGCCTGGCCCGGCTGTTGGGCTGCGAAAACACCGCTGATGGTAGGACGGCGGAAGCCATGGCGCAGCGGCATCTGCACAGTGGCTCCGCTCCCATCGATGGGATGACACCGGAACAAGTCGTACACCCGGTCCCACGGGCCGTACCGGTCGGGCACATCCCGCCCCGGGGTGCTCGTCCGCGTCCACCACCGTATGCCGTCGATCAGCTGCCGCCGGGGCCAAGCCGGAGGCCGCCCAGGCTTCTTGCCTTGTGGTCGGTCCCGGCGAAGGCCAGGCCGCGCAGTGCGAGCTGCTGCGTCTCGTAACGGCCCTCGGTGGTGGCCTCCACGTCAGATGACGGCGTGCACAGCGGTTGTCTCTTCCTTTGAGAGCGGGGACGTGGACAGGTGGCTTTGACTGTCTACGGCTCGACCGCCAGGCGCAGCCCCAGCCCGACCAGGACGGCACCGGAGATCTGCTCCATCCGGCGTCGAATCGACGGCCGTTGGAGCGTGCTGCGTACGCGCCCGGCCAGCCAGACCAGTGGCAGGTACCACATCAGGTCCACCAGCGCCCAGATCACCGAGAAGGCGACCAGCGTCGGCAGTACCGGGGCTCCCTGCGGTACGAACTGCGGCAGGAAAGACACGGCGAACACGCCCGCCTTGGGATTGGCGAAGTTGGTGACCAATCCCTGCCAGTACGCCCGCCGATGCCCCACCGCTGCCGTCTCCACCGGTTCCGCACCCGGCCCGCCGGCCCGCCGCGCCTGCCACAGCGCGCGGGCCCCCATCCACACCAGTACCGCGGCGCCGAAGATCCGCATCGCGTCGTAGGCGATCCGCGAGGCCAGCAGCAGGGCGGAGAGCCCGAACGCCGCCGCGAGACCCCACAGCAGCACCCCGCACTCATTGCCCAGGACCGTGGCCATACCGGTTCTGCGGCCGTTCATCACCGCTCGGCGCAGGATCACAGCCGTACTCGGCCCGGGGACCATCGCAATCAGAAAAGCCGCACCGACGAACGGAACGATGGATGGCAACATCGGGTCAGCATGCCGAGTGTTCGAGTGCCCTCACAAGCCCGTTGTCTGCCTGACGAATTGCGGGAACCGGAGGACAGTCGTGGACGACGGTGGGCGCGCACGGGGCCGACGCGTAGATCGGATGACCGTTCGCACCTGCAGTTCGTCATCCGGTGAGAGCAGGCGCGCGCGACGCCGAGAATGGCGTAGCCCGCAGGCGGCGAGGGCGCCTGTTCCAGTGCGGGTACGAACGCGCGCGGCGCCTGAGGCTTGTGGCGCCGCACCCTGGTCGTCAGCGAGGGCGGATGCGGTCATTCCGGGGGCTCGATCCGGACACCGGTGCGTGCCGCGCGTTGCTCGCCCCAGGCGTACAGCGCCTCCAGTACGGGCACCAAGCTCAGCCCCTCCTCGGTCAGCCGGTACTCGACACCCGGCGGGTTGCCGCCGTCGGACCGTCGCTCGATCAGTCCCGCGGCTTCCAGCCTGCGCAGCCGCTGGACCAGCACCTTCTCACTGACCTCGGGCATCCGCCGCCGGAGCACGCCATACCGGTGCACGCCCTCCTTCAGGTGCGCCAGCACGATCGTGGCCCACTTGCCGCCGATCACCTCCAGGGTCAACTCGACGGGGCAGCGGAAGCGTTGCCCGTCTTCGGGTATCGGCATCGTCATGACATCACTGTCCTCTTCCGGGTGCTTACCGCCGGGTCAGTCCTTGCCGGGGGCCCGGAGGTGCTGTTCAGTCCTGGCATGATTGTCGAGTACATCCGGTACCGGATAGCCGAACCACAGCGGGCGGAATTCGAGAAGGCGTACCTGCGGGCCGCCGAGCCGCTCGGCGAGACCGAGCAGTGCGTGGACTACGAACTGGCCCGCTGCACCGAGGAACCAGGCGCCTACATCCTGCGCATCCGCTGGACCTCGGCCGCGGACCACCTCGAAGGCTTCCGCAAGGGCGAGCACTTCGCGGCCTTCTTCGCCGAGATCAGGCCGTACGTCGAGTCGATCGAGGAGATGCGCCACTACGAGGACACCGAGGTCGTGGGCCGGGGCGGGGCGAACCCGACCCTGTACGAGTGGGCCGGCGGGGCGGGAGCCTTCGAACGGCTCTTCGCCCGGTTCTACGAGCGGGTCTCCGAGGACGAACTCCTCGCCCCGGTCTTCGCCGGGAAGGACCCGCACCATGCCGAGCACGTCGCGGCCTGGCTCGGCGAGGTCTTCGGCGGTCCGGCCCGGTACAGCGCACAGCGGGGCGGCCATCGCCACATGGCATCCCGCCACGTGGGCCGCGGGCTCACCGAAGAGCAGCGTCGCCGGTGGGTGGCTCTGCTGATCGACACCGCCGACGAGGTCGGCCTTCCGGACGACCCCGAATTCCGTGCGGTCTTCGCGTACTACCTGGAGTGGGGTACGCGCATGGCGCTGATCTACTCAGGCCCCAACCCGCCCCCGCTGCCCGAGTCCCCGATGCCCCGCTGGGACTGGGGCATCACGCCGCCGTACCGGGGCTGATCGCGGGGACAGCCGTCACCCCCCGGCGCCCCCTCGTGGAGTCTCCTCTCGGGTCGCAGGCCGACCAGGTTTCCTCAGGCCTCCAGTGCCGACGATCTTTCGTACGCAGACCTCGGTGCGGGCAGGAATCGGCTGGTCGAGGCGAGTTCAGGCGTAGGCGTCCTCGATCGCGACTCGTCGCACTGTACGCAGCGTCGACTGGAGACTGTCCAGATCGGTCGAGCCCAGAGCGAGGCGGAGCGCCTGCGGTGTGTGCATCGAGGTGGTGAACGGCTCCGCCGTGGTCACCGAGATGTGCTGACGCGCGAGGGTGGCGGTCAGGCGATCGGCACGTGTGTCGTCGGGCAGCGGCAGCCAGGTGAAGTAGGACGAGGGGTGACTGATCAGGGGCAGGCCTGCCAGCTCTTGTCTGGCGACTGCTTGGCGGGCGTTGGCGTCGTCTCGCTTCTGCGCTTCCAAGCGGTCCACCGTGCCGTCGTCAAGCCAGCGGCAGGCGATCGCGGTGGTGAGGGCCGGGGTGTTCCAGGTGGTCGCCCGGATCGCGCGCTCGAGCGACGGCACCGTAGACGGCGGGGCGACGACGAAGCCGACCCTGAGGCCGGTGGCGACGCTCTTGGACAGACCCGAGACGTAGACGGTGATGTCCGGTGCACTTGCAGCCAGAGGCGGTGGAGGGTCCTCGACCAGGTAGGCGTATGAGGCGTCTTCGATGATGAGCAGACCGTGCTGTCGAGCGATCTCGATCAGGCGGGTGCGGTCGGTTGCCGGCATGACCCAGCCCAGAGGGTTGTGCAAGGTGGGCATGGTGTAGATCGCGCGCACCGGGCGGGTCGCGCACAGCTTCTCCAGGGCATCGAGATCCGGCCCGTCGGTGGTGGTCGGGATGGGCTCCAAGTCGAGATGAAAGGCATGCGCGAGCACCTTGAAACCCGGGTAGGTCAGTGCGTCGACCGCGACGACGTCGCCGGCGCTGAGCGCGGCCATGACGGTGACGGCCAGGCCGTGCTGCGCACCGTTGACGATGAGGATCTGATCCGCGTCAGGAGTGATTCCTCGACGCCTCAGGTGCCGTGCGATCGAGGCTCTGTCCTGGGGACGCCCTCGATGCGGTTGGTAGCGCAGCAGCGAGTCGAGATCACCAGAGGTGGCCACCTCTCGCAGAGCCTGCCGCAGGAGATCGGCCTGGCCGGGCAGCGACGGATAGTTGAAGTTGAGGTCGACCGCACCCGTGGCGACGACCTGCTGATCGATGCCGTGACCGGCGGGAACCGCGATGTCACGCACGAACGTGCCGCGGCCCTGCTCCCGGCTCACCAGGCCCATCGCTTCCAGCTCGGCATACACCCGAGTCGCGGTCACCACGGCGATGCCCTCGCGGGCGGCGAGCCCGCGGTGCGTCGGCAGCCGCACACCTGCGGCGAGCCGCCCTGTCCGGATGTCGGATGCGAGCGCGTCGACCAGCTTTTTGTACCGCGAGGCTGCCATGCACCGGATTGTATGCATGACAATTCCTTGGCTGTCCTGCTCGCGAGTCCTTACCGTCAAGACCCACTCATCCGGAAGGACAGCCACCGTGCACATCGCCATCCTCACCTTCGAGGGCTACAACGAGCTCGACTCCCTGATCGCACTCGGTGTGCTCAACCGCATCAAGACCGACGACTGGCGTGTCACCATCGCCACCCCCGGTCCCCAGGTGACGTCGATGAACGGGGTGACCATCGGGCAGATGTCAACTCTTGAGGAGGCGTGTGCCGCTGACGCCGTCATCGTCGGCAGTGGCATCGCTACCCGCGAGGTCGTCGAAGACCCGGCGATCATGAATGTCCTGCGCGGCCTGGACCCCTCGCGCCAGCTCATCGCCGCGCAGTGCTCCGGCGCGCTCGTGCTGGCCAAGCTCGGCCTGCTCAACGACATCCCCGCCTGCACCGATCTGATCACCAAGCCCTGGGTCGTCGCCGCCGGCGTCGAGGTGCTCAACCAGCCCTTCTATGCCAAGGACAACATCGCCACCGCCGGCGGCTGCCTCGCCTCGCACTACCTCGCCGCCTGGATCATCGCCCGCCTCGAGGGCAACGACGCCGCCGAAGGAGCGCTGCACTATGTCGCCCCGGTCGGTGAGAAGGAGGAATACATCGAGCGCGCCTGGCGCAACATCACTCCGTACCTGCCCGCTCCCACACCGGCGCTCGTCTGAACAACCAGTCGCAAGCAGCGACCGACCAGGCGCGCGAGCTTGTGCCGGGTGCTCTCGATGTTCTTCGGCGTGAGTGGTGGGCCGGGTGGGCCGGCAGGACGGGCGGCGATTCGGATCAAGGAGCGGATTCCGGCCACCCCGAGCACCGTCGACGGACCGCGGCGCCGCGGTCCCGGGTACTCACGCGAGGAACGTCACCGCCGGGAAGGCCGGGGACGGCCCGTCGAGCAGGTGCCCCCGACGGTGGCGCAGGTGCTCGTCGAAGAACGCGAGCGGGTACGCCTGCTGGATCTTCACCGCCTGGTCAGGATCGAGGGTGCCGATCGAGTCCTGGAGCTGCTGCCCGCTCCATCCGAAGAGCTTCGCCACCTGTGGGAACAGCGCCTCGTCGTCGCCGTACGACACATGGACGGCGCCCTGGGCCTGGATGTTCAGCCGCCACCCGCGCAGGTGCGACCAGAACGCGGCGGCCGTGGGATCCGTTGCCCGGGTGAACACGGCGGACATCATCATGAACGGCCGGTCCAGGTCGCCGGTCAGCGGCGGGTTCATCATCATCGGGCCGTCGAGGCTCAGCCCGGCGCGGATGCGCTCGTCCGCGAGTGTGGCGCAGGCAGTGGCCGTCCCGCCCTTCGACCAGCCGAACGCGCCCATGCAGTGGGGGTCGAGGGAGCCGAGCAGTCCGGCCGGCAGCTCCCGCTGGTCGACGTCCGGATTGCACCCGGCGGCGAGCTGTTCGACGCAGTCGAGGACGAAGCGGAGGTCTGCGGCGAAGTCCCCTGGGGCGGCAGGGGCCTTCGGGTTGTCGCTCGGGACGGCGATCCGGCCGTCGGGGAACTCGGCATATGTGTCGTACTGGTGAGCGATCGTCACGACCGCGTATCCGTGGCTGGCGAGTTCTTGGACCATGATGGTGTGGTCGCCCTGGTGGCTGTGCGCGCCGTGCGAGTACACGAGGACGGGCAGCCGCCGACCCGACCGCCGCACCGGAGCACCCACGTGGCCGGAGGTGAACGGCGCCAGGTCGGCCACGGCGCTGAACCCCACGTCGGCGAGGAACGCCTTCAACGCGCCGGCCGGCATCCAGGGCGCCACCGGGTACCGTTCGACGTCCCGGGCGGGGTACCAGACGGTGGCCATCAGCTCGCGGAAGTGCCCGGGGCCCGCGATGTCGTCCGGGCGCGACCGGTCGACGAGGTGCAGCTGAACCGTGCCCACCGGGTGCGGCCCGGTGGGCACGGGCAGCGTGAACCGCGTCGGGGCGAGGGCGGGGGCGGGCGGAGCGGCCGGGGTATCCGGGTCCGCCCACGCGGGGCTGGCGACGGCGGCAAGCGGCACGGCGGCCCCGGCGGCCAATGCGGCTCCCAGCATGCGGCGGCGCGTCATGCCCTGCCGCCCGGTGAACGGCGTGGTGGTCACGGTCCCTCCCGTGGTGACGGATCGTCAATTGTGCCGCGACGGCCAGTCCGTGGGCACGGGGGAACTCTGTCGCGTGCCCCTCCCGCGCGGCATCAGCCCACCGATTGATCACTCGCGCGGGCATCGGCCCACGGGTTTACATCCTGGGGCCGATGCGGTCGACGCCGACGGGCCGCTCTCAACTCACCTTGGAACAAGGGAGGACAACCGGGGACAGGCTGACTGGACAACGTCTGGCCTGCGAGAACGGCCACAGAGGGGCGCCGGTAGGGCGCTGACCTGCGGTAATCGGAAGATTGAAGCAAGATCAGGCAGTGTCCGGAAGGTCCGTAAGTCACGGGCCCGGCCCGTGGTGGTACACCACCCCGCTGTGCAGGCCGCCGCTGGTGGCGAAGAGCTGGGGGACGGTGACGAGGTCGTAGCCGCGGGCCCTCAGCGCGTCGATCAGACGGGGCACGGCAGGCGGGGTCGTCGCGTAGCGGTCGTGCAGAACGACGATGGCGCCCGGCCGCACCCCGGCGAGGACGGCCCGGTCGATGAAGGCCGGGTCGTGGTGCTTCCAGTCCTGGGGATCGACGTTCCACATCACCACCGCCATCCCCGTGGTGCCGGCCGCCTCCCGCACACGGGCGTTCCACGCCCCGAAGGGCGGCCGGAAGAGCACCGGCCTGTGGCCCGTGACCGAGGCGATCTGCTGCGCCGCGGCCTCGATCTGGTGGTCGACCTGGGCCAGGGGCAGGAGGGTGAGGTGGGGGTGGGTGACCGTGTGGTCGCCGATCGCGTCGCCGTCCCGGTACTCCCTCAGCACGTCCGCGCGGTACTGGAGCGCGTGCGGTCCGATCAGGAAGAACGTCGCGAGGGCGTGGCTGTGTTCCAGGGTGGTGAGGAGGGCGGCCGTGTACCGGGTCGGGCCGTCGTCGAAGGTGAGGGCCACGCATCTGACGGCCCGGCAGTCGACGGTGCGGGTGTGCGCAGGGCGGGTGAGGGGTGGGTGCTGCGGTGCGGCTGCCGCCGTCGTCGTACCGAGTGCGGATACGGCGACCGACAGGGCGGTGGCGGTGAGAGCCGCCGCCGTACGGTGCCGACCCGGCCTGGCAGTCATCGTGATACCTCGCCGTCGCGGCCGCGCCTTCCGGTGGCCTGGCCAATTCCAGTGTGGTCCGTCGTCGGGACCCGCGCGCGTCGGCGAAACATGGAGGAGGTAAGAGGAGTCCAAACGGCGGCGCAAACCGGCGGCACCGCGGTCCACAGCCTGACGATATTCAAGCGTTCCTCTTACCTGGAAAGGTCCGGTGCCGTGTCCCGCTCCCCGCGGGGGCTGTGCAGTCAGTCGTGGATGCCGCTGCCCGGACCGGCCCTCTATGATCGCTGATCATGGACATTGCCGGCTTCTTTCTGTTCCTCGCCGTGCTCGCGGGCATCTTCGCCGTCGAGAGCCGGATCTCCCGGGCGGATCGGCGTGTTGCCCGGGTGGAGCACAAACTTGACCTGATTCTCGGCCACCTGGGGCTGCAGGAGGACGATCCCCGTATGGACGAGGTCATCGCGCTGGCCCGCGACGGCAAGAGAGTCCAGGCGATCAAGGTGTACCGGGAGATGACCGACGTGGGTCTGAAGGAGGCCAAGGAGGCGGTCGAGCGCCTGGTCCAGGCGGGACGCCGTCGCTCTGCCGGGGGGTGACGTCATCGGCCCGGCGGTCGGCGCGATCTTCGGGGCAGCCTCGCTCCCGGACCAGCGCGCCCAGCATCAGCGGGACGACATCGTGTGCCTGGCCGGCACCTGGCGGCAGGCGGTGCTGCGGCATCCCTGAACGGCCACCCCGCCCGCGCGGCAACGCTGTCGCCGGAGGGCGAAACCTGGCCGGTCCCGCCTGGCTCAGCCGTTCGGGGCCGGGTCGGCCACGGCCGCGGCGTAACGGGCGAGCGAGACGTTGTAGCACGGCAGATGGCGGGCGAGCGCGCCCAGCGCGAGTGCCGCGGCTTCCCGCTCCCGGCCGAGGTCGACGAACGCCAGGGCGAGGAACGCGGTGACCGCGTCGTCGAGGTGGTCCGAGGTCTGCTCGCGCTCCGCGAGCAGCAGGTCGGCGCCGGCCTGCGGGTCGCCGAGCGCGCGCAATGTACTCGCCAGCTGGATGACGGCCTGCCGCCGGCGGTCGCCGTCCAGGCCGCCGTCCAGCGCCTTCCGGTAGTGCACAACGGCGCGTTCGCCCAGGTCGGTGGCGTCGTAGGCGGAGGCCAGCTCGAAGGCGGCGACGGCGTGTCCCTGCGGCAGCTCGGCGGCCAACGCCTCGATCCTCGACCGGAATTCCGCCGCGTCGCAGTCCTCGAAGGCCGCCCACAGGGCTGCGCACCGCTGTTCCCACTCCGCCGTGGTCCTCATGGTCATCGCCCCAGCCTGGCAGACGGAAACCGCCGTCGCGCGGCGCGTGGTGGTTCTGTTGTGTGACGTCGTCAGGGGGGTGCCGGAGGCGGGCAGGCCGGCGGCCATACTGTGCGCATGGAACGCATCGGGGGATACCTCGTCGAGCGGCGGCTCGGCGAGGGCGGAATGGGCACCGTGTATCTCGCGCGGACGCGTGGTGGACGGGCCGTCGCGGTGAAGGTCGCCAAGGCGGAGCTGGCGGCCGACCCGGTCTTCCGTGAGCGGTTCCGCAGCGAGGTCGAGGCCGCCCGTGCCGTGGGCGGCTTCCATACGGCGCCGGTCGTGGACGCGCACGTGGACGGCGACCCGCTGTGGCTGGCCACGGCCTACATTCCCGGACCGACCCTCGCGGCGCGGCTCGCCGCCGGGGGCGCGATGGACGAGCCGCAGCTGCGGGCGCTGGCCGCGGCGCTCGCCGAGGCGCTGGAGTCCGTCCACTCCTGCGGGCTGGTGCACCGCGATCTCAAGCCCGGCAACATCATCATGGCCGTCGACGGGCCGCGCGTCCTCGACTTCGGTATCTCCCGGGCCGTCGAGTCCACCCGGCTCACCGCCACCGGTACCGCCTTCGGCACGCCCGGCTTCCTCGCGCCCGAACAGGCCCTGGGCCACGATGTGACCGGCGCCGCCGATGTGTTCGCCCTCGGCGCGGTCCTGGTCGCGGCGGCGGGCGGCAGCGCCTGGGGCGAGGGCACGCCGATGGGGCTGATGTACCGCTCCGTGCACGAACCGCCGAACCTGGCCGCCGTACCGGCGGGTCTCGCCGGCCTGGTCGCACGCTGCCTGGCGAAGGACCCCGCCGCCCGGCCGATCCCCACCGAACTGCTGGACCTGCTGACCGACGGGACACCGGTGCCGGCCCCGGCACAGGCGTCGTACGGTCCGACCCTCACCGCACCCCCGCCGCCCGCGGCCGCAGCCCCGCCCGCGCAG